>DKSD01000064.1 GCA_002473165.1 Succinatimonas sp. UBA7265 | reverse complement strand
AGCGGCAACGGAAATGCATTATACTTTTTTTTAAAACTGCGTCAACGTTTTTTTTAAATTTTTGTCATCTTTTTTGATCACGGTAATTAATCAATTGTTTTTTCTAAAATTGTTGTAAATCTGCAAAACCGAAATTGCGGACCATCTTCAGACGATCTGCGTAGCTGTCCAGGTTCCCCGTATAAAAGGCCAGCGGCTGACCGGGTTTTTCAAAACTTTCCGGCCCGAGAGCTGAGAGCACCTGCCTGACCCTCCTGCCGATCGCGTTGCCGCTGTCAATAAACCTGACATCCGGCATCAGCTGCTGCAGCACATCCGCGATAAACGGGTAATGCGTGCATCCTAAAACCGCGACATCCGGACGATCGCCGCCCTTAAGCTCCATAAGCGGCTTTACTGTCTGCTCTATGGCCTTGCGATCCACCGTCCCGGTGGACAGCCGGCTTTCGGCTATAGACGCAAGCACGGGCGTTCCGAGTTTTATGACCTTGCAGTCTGAGGCGTATTTTTTGATAAGTTCGTCGGTATATGGACGCGACACCGTACCGGGGGTGGCCAGCAGCGCGATCACCTTCTTTTGGGAAAGCCTGGCCGCGGGCTTGATCGCCGGGACCACCCCGATCACCGGGATGCTGATCCGCTCTCTGACAAAAGGCAACACCACTGTGCTCGCGGTATTGCAGGCGATCACTGCCGCCGCAGGGCGCAGGCGCCGGCAGGCGGCATCTATCAGGCTCACGACCCGGTTTTCCAAAAAAGCCGGGCTCTTGGTGCCGTAGGGGAAGCACTCGTTGTCAAATAAATAGAAACCTTCAACATCAGGGTTGACCTCTTTGACGTCACGGTAAACCGACAGTCCGCCGACCCCCGAATCAAAGAAAAGCACGCGCCTGACCGCGCCGGTCTGTACGCCTTCCATGTTCCCCTCCGCACTCAAAACACCGCCACTATATCATCAGAGACCGCCGCGTAAAGAGCGCCTCGTTTTACCCGCCGTGAGCGTGCTGATAAAATGATCCCCGGCCTAAGCATCCGCTCGGGCCGGGGATTTTCATTTTCCGGCAATTTTCTCAAACTATGCTCAAGCCTCTGCTGTTTACCGTTGATCCTGAAAACTACTCTGCATACCTTGATGAGAAGATCACCGCGGCCAGGACGCTTTTTAAGGATGCAGGGCTGGCCGCCCCGCAACCGCTGATCTTTGCCTCAGAAAAAGCCGGCTTCAGGCAGCGCGCGGAATTTTGCATCTTCCATGAGCAGGACGAGGACGACACCTTCAGCTATGTGATGTTCGAAAAAAACGGACGCGAACGCCTGCGCCACCGCATCTCAGCGTTTCCGATGGCATCGCCGGCCATAAACCGCGCCATGGCGCTGCTTGCCGAAAAGGGCCTGAAATACCGCGAACTCATTTTTTCGCTGTTCCAGGCGGAATTTCTCTCCTCTCAGGCAGGGCAGCTGGCGATCGGGCTTGACTACCACCGCGCCCTTGACGAAAAGCTGTGGCTTGAGCAGGCATCAGCGCTGCGCCAGGACTTTTTGGCAGCCGGCCTTGACGCCGCTTTCATCGCCCATTCCAGGAAGCAGCGGATCGTATGCGGCCGCGACTGGGTGCTCGAGACGCTCGACACCGACGACGGCAAAAGTTTCCGCCTTTACGAATGCGACGGGACGTTCACCCAGCCCAATACAGGAGTTGCCAGGCACATGGTTTCGTTTGCCCGCAGCTGTGCTGCGGACCAGGCTGAGCGCGATCTCCTGGAGCTTTACTGCGGCAGCGGGACATTTACCGTCTGCCTCTCTGATCTCTTCAGAAAAGCCCTGGCAACAGAAGTCGCCCGCACCCCGGCGCTGACGGCCCGGCGCAACCTCGAAGCCAACGGGATCACCAATGTGAAAACCGCCAGGCTCAGCGCCGATGAGATCGCCCAGGCCATGGACGGGGTGCGCGAGTTCAAGCGTTTAAAGCAGGAAAAGATCAGCCTTGGCGACTACTCATTTTCCACGCTGCTCATCGATCCGCCGCGCTGCGGGCTCTCCGACGGCCGGGCGCTGGCGTTCACCGCCCGTTTTGACCGCGTCATTTACATCTCCTGCAACCCGCAGACGCTGTGCTCCGATCTGAAAACCCTGACGCAGACGCACCGCATCGAGCGCCTGGCTTTCTTCGATCAGTTCCCCTACACGCCGCACCTGGAAAGCGGAGTGCTGCTGCTTAAGAAATAAGGCGCAAAAAAGGGCCGCATTTCTGAGGCCCTGGTTATCTCTTTGTGATCCTGCTTGATTTAATCTTCCATGTAATGCTCAGGCATAGGGATCTGGGCAACGCCTGATTTCACAGCGGCCTCGGCCACGGCACGGGCAAGCTTCTTGAGCAGGCGCGGATCCATGGGCTTGGGGATCAGATAGTCACGCCCGTATTCCAGGTGATCAACTTCCGCAGCCTTGACCACCTCGGCAGGCACCGGCTCCTTGGCCAGTTCCCTGAGCGCATTCATGGCCGCCTTCTCCATCTCCTCGTTGATGCAGGTGGCCCTGACATCCAGGGCGCCGCGGAAGAGGTAAGGGAAGCAGAGCACGTTGTTGATCTGGTTAGGGTAATCAGAACGACCGGTGCCCATAATGATATCAGGGCGCAGTCTGGCGACCATGGCCGGGTCAACCTCAGGATCAGGGTTGGAGCAGGCGAAGACCACGGCATTGGGAGCCATTTCCTTCAAATCGTGCTCATTGATGAGCCCCGGGCCGGAGACGCCCAGCATCACATCAGCGCCTTCAAGGGCATCAGCAAGGGTCATGGGGCCTGCGTCGTTGATAAAGCGGGGTTTCTCGCCATTGTTGTACTGAGGGCGGTCGGATCTGATCACACCGTGGCGGTCGATCATGAAGAAGTTCTTCTTGTTGGCGCCGCACCTGATCAGAAAGTCCGAGCAGGCGATGCCGGCGGCGCCGGCGCCCACGCAGACGATCCTGCAGTCCTCGATCTTCTTGCCCTGCAGCTCAAGAGCGTTGAGTATGCCGGCGGTGGTCACAATGGCGGTGCCGTGCTGATCGTCATGGAACACCGGCACGTGGCAGCGATCTATGAGTTCACGCTCGATCTCAAAGCACTCCGGAGCCTTGATGTCCTCAAGATTGATGCCGCCGAAGGTGTCAGCGATGCACTCCACCGTGGTGATGAAATCCTCGACAGTCTTGTTCTTAACCTCAATGTCGACGGCATTGATGCCGGCAAAACGGTTAAAGAGCAGCGCCTTGCCTTCCATGACCGGCTTGGAAGCCAGAGAGCCTAAGTTGCCCAGCCCCAGGATCGCAGTGCCGTTGGAGATGATGGCCACGCTGTTGCCTTTGCCGGTGTAACGGTAGGCATCCTCGGGGTTCTTGGCGATTTCCTTGACCGGCTCGCCGACGCCGGGGCTGTAGGCGAGCGTCAGATCATCTGCGGTTTCGGCAGGTTTGGTGATGACGACTTTAATTTTCCCGGGTACGGGTTTCTCATGATATGCGAGCGCACGGTCATGAAGCTTTTTAGGATCGTGATCCACGATGACACCTCAGTTTGATCAATTTTTCGCGGTTGCGGAACTTCGTCCGTTATGACAAAAAAAGTGTAACAGATCTGAAAAGGCGTCAGCCTTGTGCATTGAGCTTTATTGGCAAAGTTTGATCAAGTGAATGTTTTTTAAGCGCCACTCCTGTGGAAGACAGAGCGGAAAACGCACAAAAAAAAGCAGGTCCAAGACCTGCCTTTTGCAAAAAATTTAAACGGTTGCGGAAAGCTCCGCCGCGTTTTTTACTTCTTGGCGCCGCCGAAATTGAGCGCGCCAAAAGCGCCGAAACGCTTCTTGAAGGCTTCAACACGCCCGCCGGTGTCAACGATCTTCTGTTTGCCGGTGTAGAACGGGTGGCACTTGGCGCAGACATCGATGTTGAGATCGTGGCCTGCAGTGCTGCGGATCTTGAAGGTGTTGCCGCAGGAGCAGCGCACCGTCACTTCTTCATATTTAGGGTGGATGTTAGGTTTCATTTGGTATACCTCACTGCGCATCGCACTTCCGGCCGCTGGCGCGCCAGACACCATGCGCATGTTAAAAAAAAGCTGTGGTATTATACGACACAACCGTGCAAATGCAACCTCACACCCCGACTTTCTTTTAAAGCGCCGCGCCGCGGCCGTGCCAAATGCCCAAAGCTGATTTCGTGTACGCAAGCGTGGCTGTAAACCGCCCGCTGCGGCAGACCTTTGTCTACAAAGTGCCAGGCAGCCACGGCAGCGAGATCATCGGCGCCAGGGTGCGCATCTCTTTCTCAGGCTCAACTGAAACCGGCGTCATCACGGGCATCCTGCCACAGGAGCGCCCCGGCGCCGATCCTGCAAAGATCAAGGCTGCGGAGCTTTTAGATCCCCAGGGGCTAATCAGCCCCGATCTCATGCAGACGCTGGAATTCGGCTCGCGCTATTACCACTGCCCCATAGGCCAGGTCTGCTGGACTGCCCTGCCCAAAAAGCTCCGCGACGGCGAGCCGTGCAGCTATGAAAAGATCCCGGCTTTAAAGCTCTCCGCAGCCGATCCAGCGGCGGCGCTCAAACGCACCCGTTCCAAGGATCAGCTGCAACTCCTGGAAATCTTAAAGGACGGGCCGGTGCGCCGCAAAGAACTTCGGGAACGCGGTTTCAGCGCGGCCGCGGAAAACGCCCTGATCAAAAAAGGGCTTGCGGAGAAAACCGAGCTGGAGGCGCCGGCACAGCGCTGGCAGGAGCATCAAGGCATCCTGCTGCGCGAATGCCCTCCTGTCCCCGGAGACGAGCAGCAGGCGGCGATCGATGAGATCTGCAATTGCAAGGGATTCGGAGCCTTTGTGCTCGACGGCGTCACCGGATCAGGCAAGACCGAAGTCTACCTGAGGATCATAGAGCAGGTGCTGCGCCGCGGCAAAGCGGCGCTGGTGCTTGTCCCGGAGATCGCGCTGACCCCGCAGACCTTCGAGCGCTTCTACCGCCGCTTCAGCGTGCCGGTCTCGTCAATGCACTCCCAGCTCAATGACAGAGAACGGCTGGATGCCTACATCGACATGAAATCCTCCCATTCAGGGATCCTCATCGGCACACGCACGGCGCTTTTCACGCCTATCCCCGATCTCGGGCTCATCGTGCTCGATGAAGAGCACGACAGCTCATTCAAGCAGACGGACGGATTCCGCTACCACGCCCGCTCCCTGGCGCTGGTGCGCGCCAGGCTCTGCGGATGCCCGGTGATCCTGGGCTCGGCCACCCCGAGCCTGGAGAGCTTTTACAACTGCGAGTGCGGGCGCTTTAAGCGCATCGTCCTTAAAAACCGCGCCGGCGGCGCCTCCATGCCGGACTTCCAGGTGGCGGATCTGCGCAAGGAGCCGCTGACCGACGGGCTGAGAGCCGGCATCGGCCAGACGCTTGAAGATCGCATCGGCGAGGAGACCGCCAAAGGCAACCAGGTGCTGCTCTTTTTAAATCGCCGCGGCTATTCCCACCACCTGCTCTGCCACAGCTGCGGCCACGTGTTCGTCTGCCCGCACTGCGACAACCCGCTGACCGTGCACCGCCTTGAGGGCAGACTTAAATGCCACGTGTGCGAGTTCTTCTGCCGCATCCCGGAGGTCTGCCCCTCCTGCGGCCAGGCGTCTTTGATGGAGACGGGCTTTGGAACTGAGAAAACCGAGGAGTACCTGAAGCTGCGCTACCCGGATCTGCGCATCGAGAGGATCGACCGCGACACCGTGACGACTAAAGCGCAGCTTGAAGAGCGCCTCTCCCGCATCCGCTCAGGCGAAAGCAGCATCCTTTTAGGCACGCAGATGGTGGCCAAAGGCCATGATTTTCCGAATGTGACCTTGGTGGGGATCATCGATCTCGACTCCAACCTGTTTTCAGACGACTACCGGGCGCTGGAGTACACGGCCCAGCTCCTGACCCAGGTGTCAGGGCGGGCCGGCCGCGCTTTAAAACGCGGCAGCGTCATCATCCAGACCCACCACCCGGACAACGAGCTCATAGCTAAAATCACCGATCCATCCGTAAGCTACGCCGAAATCGCCGAAGGGCTGCTCGCCATGCGCCGCAGGATGAACCTGCCTCCGTGCTCGTCCCAGACCTTCCTGCTGTGCTCAAGCCCGGATCGCGAAAAAGCTTTTTATTTCCTTTCAGACATTTGGAAGGCTGCCCAAAAGCTCAGGGTTAATTACCCTCAGGTCTCTTTCAGCCCGGTTTTGTCTGATAAAATGGAGAAAAGGGTGAACCGCTTCCATTTTCACATGCTGCTGTCATCGCCTGACCGCAGGGCACTGTCCGCGTTCACCGACGAAATCATGGAGAGCGCCGGAAACACTGCCGTAAAAGGGGATGTCCGCTTTGCGGCCGAGGTCGATCCGATCATCATGTACTGACTTCTGATCCCCTGCATCACCCCGTCTGAATTTCAACGCATAACAAAAGGAAAAGGCCGGCTGCGCTTGTCACAGCGCCTCGCTTTTAATGAAAGAATACCTTCAGAACCTGCTCAAAAACGCCATCAAGGAAATCGACACCACCCACGAGATCAGCCCGCAGCTGTTGCAGAAAATCCGGGTTGACCGCACGAAAGACCGTTCCCACGGGGATTTCGCGACTAACGCCGCCATGATGTTCTCCAAGAACCTGCACAAAAAGCCGATCGAAGTGGCTAATGCCTTGGCGGAAAAACTCAAAACCGGGGATGCCATCTCCAAAATCGAGATCGCTGGCCCAGGGTTCATCAACTTCTTCGTAAACCCTGAATACGTCTCTGAGCAGCTTGCGAAGATGGATGCCGATCCGCGCCTCACGGTTCCGCAGACGCCCGCGCCGCAAAACGTGGTCATCGACTATTCGGCGCCGAACGTTGCCAAGGAAATGGCAGTGCACCACCTGCGATCGACGGTGATCGGCGACGCCGTGGTGCGGGTGCTCGAATTCCTGGGCGAGCACGTGATCAGAGCCAACCACATCGGCGACTGGGGCACCCAGTTTGGCATGCTGATAGCCTACCTGGAGAAAAAAGAGAACGAACAGGGCCAAGGCATGGATCTGAGCGACTTTGAGGCCTTCTACCGCGAGGCCAAGCGCTGCTATGACGAGGATGCCGAATTTGCCAAAAAAGCGCGCCACTATGTGGTGCTGCTGCAAGGCGGCGATGATTACTGCCGCAGGATGTGGAAAAAGCTGGTCACCATGACAATGGACCAAAACCAGCGCCTGTACGATCGCCTCGATGTCACCTTAAAGCCCAAAGACATCATGGGCGAGAGCCTCTACAACGACATGCTGCCGGGGATCGTCAAAGATCTGCAGGACAAAAACATCGCCGTTGAAGATCAGGGCGCGCTGGTAGTGTATCTGCCGCAGTTTAAAAACAAAGACGGGCAGATGCTCGGCAACATCGTGCGCAAACAGGACGGCGGCTACCTTTACACCACCACCGATATCGCCTGCATCAAATACCGCGTGGAAAAGCTGCACGCCGGCCGCATTATCTACTTCACCGATTCGCGCCAGGCCCAGCACATGGAAACGGTGTGGGCCATCTGCCGCAAGGCAGGCTACGTCGATGACAGCGTGTCGCTCGAGCACTGCCCGTTTGGCATGATGCTCGGCAAAGACGGGCATCCGTTCAAAACCCGCTCCGGCGGCACGGTCAAGCTGCGCGATCTGCTCGACGAAGCGGAATCGCGAGTGCGCAAGCTGCTTGATGAGCGCGGCAGCACCCTGGAGGGCGCCGAACGCGAACAGGTCGTCCACAACATCGCTGTGGGCGCCGTCAAATACGCCGATCTCTCCAAGAACCGCAACACCGACTACATCTTCGACTGGGATCAGATGCTCTCGTTTGACGGCAACACCGCCCCATACCTCCAGTACGCCTACAGCCGCATCCGCGCCATCTTCAGGAAGGCCCAGGTGCAGCCCGGCAAAGTCGTGATCTCAAACGCAGACGAGGAGACGCTGGCCGCCAAACTGCTGGGCTTTGCCGAGGCCGTGCAGGCTGTCGGGGAGAAATGCCTGCCCAATCTGCTGTGCAACTATCTGTTCGAACTTGCGGAAATCTACATGCACTTCTATGAAGCCTGCCCGATCCTCAAGGACGGCGTCAGCGATGACATCCGCCGCAGCCGGCTGACGCTGTGCGATCTGACCGCCAAAGTCCTCAGGCAGGGTCTGAGCCTTTTAGGCATCAACGTCATGGAGCAGATGTAAATGGCAAGCCTGTTTAAAAAAGTTTACGCGCCGGCCACTCCTCAGGAGCGCCGGCAGATCTTAGGCAGGGGCCTTATAGGCATCGCCGCAGTGATCGTCGCGGCTTTCCTGATCTCGCTTTTAGGCGGCAATGATGAAAAGCCCGCGGAACAGGCGCAGCAAGAGCGCAGCGAACCGGGCATGCAGCTTGACACCCAGGCGCTGTTAAATGATCCCAATGCCGTCCCGGCTCAGGAAGCGCAGCACGTTCCCGCGGCGCAGCGCTTTGATTACCAGGCAGGCGATCACGAGTCCGCTGCCGGACAGGACAGCCAGGTACAGCCTGCAGACACCCCCATCCAGCCTGGCAGCAGCGCGCAAGGCCGCACTCAGGATCAGTCCGCCCAGGGAGTGCTGCCGCCTCCTGAAATAAAGATCCCGCAACCGGAACAAAAACCTGCGCAGGATGCCGCCCCCGCCCCTGAAAGCTCCCAGCCATCCGCCGCTCAGGACAGCGCCGCCCTTGAGCGCCAGGAGGAGGACATCTTAAACGAAGGCGCTGCAAAGCAGTCCCCCGCCCAGGCTCCCGCAGCATCGGCCAAGGCCGTGCTTTTCTGCGGCAAATATGCGACTTCGCAGCAGGCCGAGGAGCAGAAGGCCAGACTTGCATTTTCAGGCCACCGCTCCCATGTAACCAGTCACAGCGGCGCTTTTGTGCTGCAGCTGGGGCCCTTCAATTCCCGCGACGAGGCGCGCAAAGCCTTCGCCAGACTGGACTCTGAAGGGCTGGTTACTGAATGTTCACTTGAGGACTACTGACAAATGACGACAATTGTGACAGTTCGCCGCAACGGCACTGTTGCCATGGGAGGCGACGGCCAGGTCACCATGGG
This sequence comes from Succinatimonas sp. UBA7265, assembly GCA_002473165.1. Lineage (GTDB taxonomy): Bacteria > Pseudomonadota > Gammaproteobacteria > Enterobacterales > Succinivibrionaceae > Succinivibrio. Next base: position 14,401 of record DKSD01000064.1, on the reverse strand, counting down.
CCAGACCACGATCCTCAAAGGCAACGCCGTCAAAGTGCGCAAGGTCTTCCACGACAGCGTGATCGCCGGCTTTGCCGGATCGACGGCTGATGCTTTTACCCTGCTGGACCTGTTTGAGAAAAAACTTGAAGAGCACCAAGGCATACTCAAGAGGGCCTGCATAGATTTGGCCAAGCTCTGGCGCTCTGACCGGGCGCTGCGCAAGCTTGAGGCCATATTGATCGTCGCCGACAAAAACGAATCCTACATGATCACCGGCACCGGCGATGTCGTGATGATGGATGATGACATCCTCGCCACCGGCTCCGGCGGCAATTTCGCGCTGGCCGCCGCGCGCGCCCTGATGCGCAACACGGATCTCGGAGCCGAGGAGATCGTCAGGAAATCCCTGCAGATCGCATCGGAGATCTGCGTCTTCACCGACTCCTTCCAAACCGTCGAGACCTTAAAGTCCGACCGCTGACCGTTTTTACGCAGAGGCGATGCGCCCCTGCTGCCATTTAAAGGTTTGTTATGTTAAATGAATTAACTCCGCGCCAGATCGTCACTGAACTTGACCGTTACATCATCGGCCAGGAAGAGGCGAAAAAATCCGTGGCCATTGCCCTGCGCAACCGCTGGCGCCGCCTGCAGGTGCCTGCGGATCTGCAATCCGAAATCGTGCCGAAAAACATCCTGATGATCGGCCCCACCGGCGTAGGCAAAACGGAGATCGCAAGAAGGCTTGCCAAGCTCGCGCACGCCCCGTTTATCAAGGTTGAGGCCACGAAATACACTGAGGTCGGGTATGTCGGCAAAGACGTGGAGTCGATGATCCGGGATCTCACCTCCGTCGCCATGAAGATGGTCAGGGAGGAAGAACTCAAGCGCAACCAGGACAAAGCCGGCGACGCCGCCGAAGAGCGCGTGCTCGATCTGCTGCTGCCGCCGCGCTCGGGCGAAACCCAGGAAGAGAAGGACGGCAACTCGGCGCGCCAGATGATGCGCAAGAAACTGCGCGAGGGCCAGCTTGACGATCGCGAGGTCGAGATCGAGGTCAGCCCCGCCGACAACAAGCCCTCGGGCTCGCTTAACATCATCGGCGCCGGCGATATCAGCGACATGAGCTCGCAGCTGAGCGATCTCTTCCAAAGTCTCGGGCAGGAACGCAAAGTCAGGCGCCGCATGAAGATCAAAGACGCCATGAAAGTCCTGACCGAGGAAGAGGCCGACAAACTCACCAAGACCTCAGACCTCAAAGGCAAGGCCGTCGAGCTTACCGAAAACAGCGGCATCGTCTTCATAGATGAGATCGACAAGATCTGCCAGGAAAGCCGCGACTCCGGCCAGGTCTCGCGCCAGGGCGTGCAGCGCGATCTGCTCCCGCTTATAGAGGGTTCAACCGTCAGCACCCGCTACGGCATGGTCAGGACCGATCACATCCTGTTCATCGCCTCCGGCGCCTTCCAGATGTCCAAGCCTTCGGATCTTATCCCGGAACTGCAGGGGCGCCTGCCGATCCGCGTCGAGCTCAAGCCGCTTACGGCGCGCGATTTTGAGCGCATCCTGACCGAGCCGCACAACAGCCTCACCAGGCAGTATGAACTGCTGCTTGAGACGGAAGGCGTTCACGTAAAATTCGATGCAAGCGCCATAAAACGCATCGCCCAGGATGCCTGGGATGTAAACGAGCACACCGAGAACATCGGCGCGCGCCGCCTGCACACCCTGATGGAAAAGATCGTGGAAGACATCTCTTTTGAGGCTCCTGAAAAGCAAGGCCTGGACCTGACCATAGACGAAGCCTACGTCGACAGCCACCTCAAAGGGCTGGTGGAAAACGAGGATCTCAGCAGGTACATACTGTAATGAACGATCAGAACGCCCCCATGAGCCCGCGCGAGCAGATGCTCCTCGACGAGCTCAGGAAGCTTTACGAAACCGCCAAACAGACTGCGGCCGATCTCGACGCAAAAAAGCAGGAGATCGCCGGGCAGGAGAACGAGATCAGCGCCTTAAGGCGCGACATGATCTCGCTCAAAGAAGAGAACCAGCACCTGCGCGAAGTGTTGCAGACCTGGCGCCAGCGCCTGGATTCCGTGCTCTCGCAGCTAAAATCCATAAACTGAGCGCGGCCTGACGCCAAAGAGGCCCTGCGATCTGAAAGGACGCAGGACCTCTTTGCGCCTTTAAGCCTGCGGCGCGCTGCTTTGGGGAATGCGCGTCCCCAGCCTGCCAATCACGAAAAGCACGGCGCCTAAAAGCGTACCCGCCCCTAAGGCTGCCAGGTAATCGAAAAACTGTGAGGAAAGCGGGACGATCAGGATACCGCCGTGCGGGGCGCACACACCGCAGCCAGCGGCCATGGACAGCGCCCCCGCAAGCCCCGACCCCATAAAGCAGGCCACGCGCGCCCCGCGCGGGGCGATAAGCATATAAGGCATCACGCCTTCGGTGACAAAGAGCAGTCCCTTGGACACCGCGGTCAGCGCCAGCTTTTTCTCGCGCAGCGAAAACAGCGGGCGCACGGTAAGCGCCGCGAGCCCTGCGGATACCGGCGGCGCCATGCCGCCTGCCATCACTGAGGCCATCACCTGGTTGCCGGCACCGGGCTCAGGCATGGAATCGGCGAGCAGCAGCACGCCGCAGGCGTAGGAGATCTTGTTCAAAGGGCCGCCCATGTCCGCGGACATCATCATGCCCAAAAGCCCGCCGAGGATCGCCCGCGGCAGCACACCTGCCGACGAGATAAACGCGTTAATGTGCGAGTCCAAAAACGCCATGGGCAGATTCGTGACGAATTCTGCGATAAGCGTGACCCCGAGCGTCCCGACCACCGGGTAGACCAGCAGCGCGAACATCGCGTCATGGCCTTTTAAAAACCTTCGGGCAAACAATGTAGTAAGGTAGGCCACTGCGCCGCCTGCCAGCCCGTTTACCACCGCACCCAGGACGCCGGCGCTGCTCAGATCCGCCATGATGCCGCCGGTAAACCCGGCCACCAGGGCGGTGCGCCCGCCTATGGAGAAAGCGATGAACGCCGAGAGCACCGGGAAGAGCATGATCCCGATGCTGTAGCCTATGGTGTCAAAGAAAAAGCTTACTTTTGTGCCCTGCATGAACGGCAGCGCCGCGCAGGCTGAGAGGATGCCGGCCGCGGCGACCAGCGGCATGATATAGGTAAGCCCGCTCATCAGGTGGCGGTACAGTGTCATGGGCAGCGAGACGGTCTCGGATCCGGAGATCAAAGAGTACGGCTGGCAGTCCGGGCTTAAAGCCTTGCTGATGAGTTCCTCAGGCTTGCGGATCGCGTCATTGACGCCCACGCGGATAAGCGGCTTGCCGATAAAACGGTCCATGCGCACCGTGCGGTCCGCGGCCACAACCACCGCTTTGGCCTGGGCGATATCCTCAGGCAGGAGCTCATTTCGGTTGCCTGCAGCGCCGTCGGCTTCGACCTTGATGGCAAGGCCCATCTCCTTGGCCTTAAGCTCCAAAGCCTCGGCTGCCATATAGGTGTGCGAGAGGCCGGCCGGGCAGGCCGTCACCGCCACGAGATCGTAATGGCCGGGCTTTGGAGCGCTCTCTTTCTCCTGCGCCTCCTCGCTGCGCTCCTGCCCTTCGGCGCGGTCAATCAGGGACAGGAATTCCTGGGCGTCCGAGGCTTTGATCAGGCTTTCGCGGAACTCTTTTTCTATGAGCATAGACGAAAGCCTGGCCAGCACGTCCAGATGCGCGTCCGAGGCTTTGTGGGGCGAGGCGATGATAAAAAACAGATAAGCCTTGCCGCCGTCGAGTGAGTCGAAATCTATGCCGTCTTTGACAACCATGGCCGCAAGCCCCGGGTAGGCGACGCCCGCGCTTTTGGCGTGAGGGATGGCCACCCCGTCGCCCAGGCCCGTGGAGCCTTTGCTCTCGCGGTCAAACACGGCCTGCCTGAAACGCTCGCGGTCGCAGATGCATCCGGTTTGCGAGATCAGATCCACGAGGCGGTTTATGGCCTGCTCTTTGTTTTTTACCGAGGGATTGAGATCTACAGCCTTAGGCTGCAGCAGATCGCGTATGCGCATGTGGAAGACCCGAAAGCGGGGCAACGCGCCCCGCATCATTATAGTACAGGTTTAAAAGCGCCCTCAGCGCAGTTCCCGGTTGCGGATCACCGGGCAGTAGTCGTTTTCCAGCGACTGGTCCATCTCCAGGGACGGCATGTATTCTATCGGCCTGCCGACCGGGCGCGCCGGCACTCCGGCCACGGTGGTGTGCGGCGGCACGTCATCGAGCACGACCGATCCGGCGCCGATCTTGGCGCCGTCGCCTATATGGATGTTGCCCAACACCTTGGCGCCCGCGCCGATCATCACGCCGCGTCCGACTTTAGGATGGCGATCCCCTGACACCTTGCCGGTGCCGCCTAAGGTCACGCCGTGCAGCATGGAGACCATGTCGCCTACCACTGCCGTCTCGCCGATGACGATCCCGAGCGCGTGGTCAAACATGATGCCGCTGCCGATCCGCGCCGCCGGGTGGATGTCGACGCCGAAGACGTCGGAGACGGCGCATTGCAGATAGCGCGCCAGGCTTTTGCGCCCGCGCCCCCACAGCCAGTGCGCCACCCGGAAGATCTCCAGCACATGCGGCCCTTTAAGGAACAGGAAAGGCGCAACCACGGAATCGGAGGACGCCGGATCGCGGGCGATCACGGCGCGCATGTCCGTGGCCGCGACCTCCAGCAGCATCGGGTTGTTCTGGTAGGCGTCCATGCACATGCCGTAGAGTTCGGCGCGCCCGACGATCCCGTTGGCCAGCACATAGGAATTCACGCGCGCGAGCGCCTGATCAAAGCCGGAACTCGTGAGGATCGCTTTTTGCAGCGTCAGCCGCAGCACCGGCTCGTCCGCCGCGGTTTTCTCCGCTTCAGCCTTAAGCTCTTTCCAGTAAAGATCCGAAATCGGAGTTTGGGTGCTCATTTTGTTTGCAAACCGTCTGTCTGAGGGTGCGGATCTGACACCAGATCCTCCTGGTAAACCGTGCCGTCCCGCTCCGTCTCCGGAGAGTCCGGCTCCATATGCAGCGACACATCAGCCTCCGGGAACAGCTTGCGCAGTTTGATCTCAGCCTCGGTGGCGATGTCATGGGCTTTTCTCAGGCTCTGATCAGCGTCAAGCACCAGATGGCACTGGATGTAATACTGGGGCCCGGCCTTGCGCGTCTTGAGATCATGCAGCGAGCGCACGCCGTTGGTTTCCAGCAGGCATTTCATGATCCGCTGGTTTTCATGAGGCGAGAGCGTCTTGTCGACCAGGGTGCTCGCCGCATCCATGCCGATCTTGTAAGCACCGTGCAGGATAAACAGCCCGATCAGCGCGGCGAACATGCCGTCAGCCCACAAATAGCCGTAGAAGCTCAGCAGCAGCGCCGCCACGACGCCGAGGTTGAGGCCGATGTCCGAAATATAATGGAAGCGGTCGGCGAACACCAGCTCGCTGCGCGTCCTGCGGTAGACGTAAGCCTGGAAGGTCACAAGCAGCATGGTCACGGCGATCGTGCCGACGCTCACCCCGATGGCCAGCACCGCGTTTTCCACCATCTGCGGATGGCTGAAGCGATCTATGCCGTGGATGATCAGCAGCACCGCCGAACCGCCGATGAAAGCCGCCTGCGCCAGCGAAGCCAGCGACTGGGCCTTAAAATGCCCGAACCGGTGTTCCCGGTCAGCCGGCACCAGCGAATAGCGCAGGGTAAACAGATTGATAAGCGCCGCCAGGGAATCAAAGAGCGAGTCGGTGAACGAGGCGAACATGCTCGAGGAGCCGCTGAGCGCCCACACGATGAGCTTGACGAACACAAAACTCGCCCCCGTGGCCACCGAAGCGCCGCCTGCGACCATCACGAGCCGCCGGTACGCAGCCAGGTCAAGTTTCGCGTCCATTTCCATCCTGTTCATGATGCCCTCCATTTTATCAGCGCACCCGCAGCGGTTTTTGCACCACAGCCGCGTTGCTGTTTTGCAGGCACAGGTGAGCCTAACACGGCGGCAAAAGGTTAACCTAGGCTAATTTATAAATATTTATCAGTAAGTTAGCCGTAGCTTATGAGCTTTTTTTGAATTTTCAGGCGCGAACCAAACCGCCATGGCGGCTTTAGCGATAAACCTTATCAGCTGTCTCCCTTGCCTAAGTCCACAAAATGCCAGGCAGCCGCGTCCATGTTTTGCGCCCTGCTGTTAAGATCATGATTGAACAACGCAGAAAAATAACGCAGAAAAATTTGAAACGTCCACAGGCGCTGAGATCCGCCACTGATGCTGATACAAAAAATCCTCAGATTCTTTTTTTACTGGCCGTTCAGGCTGACGACCGTATGCAATCCCATACCTTTTGAGCCGCTTAAAGGGATCAAGCTCGACCGCTCGCTGCCCATAGCTTACGTCACTGTGACCTCCGGCGTCGGCAACCTCATGGCCGTCGAGCGCCTGACTGAGAAGCTGGGGCTGCCGTCCCCTTTCTCACCGATGCGCGTCGGCTCGCGCCTGGGGGTGCGCAGCGCACCGCGCGCGGCCTACCTGCACAACCCGCGCATGTTTTCCGCGCACGGCGCCGATGCCCATGCCGAAAAGATCTTTGAGCGCTGGGCCGAGGCCTACCGCAGCACCGGCACGGACATCCAGATCATCCCCATATCCGTGATTTGGTCGCGCAACCCCGGATACAACGGCCGCCCCCTGCACGGCTTTGGCATCAACAACCACACACCGTCATGGCGCAAATTCTTTAATCTGATCTTCCAGGGGCGCGACAACTGCACGATCGTGCAAGGCATGGTCAGAGCCAGCGAAGTGTTCAAACGCTTTGACGGCAGCCCGGATTTTGAAGTGTTAAAGCGCCTGGCCTCCATCCGCTTTATCCAGCGCGCGCGCATCATCGTCGGCAAGCCGATGCCTGACCGCAAAAAGATGATCGAAGAACTGCTCATAAGGCCCGCCGTGCGCAAAGCCGTGGAACAGGAATGCCTGCGCACCGGGCAGAGCCCGGAAGAGATCGTCGCCAAAGGCCGCGGCATTTACGAGGTCATGCTCTCCGATCCGCGCTATTCGCTGCTGCACTTCCTCAACTGCTTCATCTCGCATGTGTGGAAGCGCATCTACCACGGCCAGACCGTGATCGGAGCCGATCGCGTCCGCAGGCTCATCGCCAACGGCCACGAGATCATTTACATCCCCTGCCACCGCAGCCACATGGACTACGTCCTGCTCTCATTCGTGCTCTTCCACGAAGGACTGCCCATGCCGCAGATCGCCTCAGGCGACAACCTCAATTTCTTCCCGGTGGGCCCGATAATCCGCCGCTGCGGCTCTTACTTCATCCGCCGCAAGATGAAAGGCGACGAATTCTACATCACGCTGTTTTCCGAATACCTGAGCCTGCTTTTTGAGTACGGCTACGCCACTGAGTTTTTCATCGAAGGCGGCCGCTCCCGCACCGGGCGCACGCTCCCGCCTAAAACCGGCATGGTCGCCATGGCCGTGGAATCGCAGCTGCGCGGCATAGAGCGCCCCATCACCTTCGTGCCGGTGTACTTAGGCTACGAGCATGTCTCGGAAGTGCGCTCCTACATGTCAGAGCTCAACGGCCAGGCCAAAACGAAAGAAAACGCCTGGCAGCTTTTGGGCATATTCAAGCGCATGCGCTATTACGGGCGCGGCTACGTGACGTTTGGCAAGCCCATAAACATCCCCGGGTTTTTAAGCGAGAAAGTCCCGGGGTGGCGGGAGGACATCGATCCTGAGGGACTGCAGCGCCCCGGATGGCTGCGCGAGACGGTCAACCGCCTTGCAGACAACATCATCCGCAATTTAAACGGCGCCGCCCAGGCCAACGGCATCAACCTGTGCGCCATGGCCCTGATCTCCGACAACGACCATACCATGAGCATGAGCAAGCTCACCGCCTGCTTAAACCTCTATTTGAGGCTCATGAAGGCCGATGAAAACCTCCACGATCTCATGCCCAAAGAGCCGGCCGCCGTGCTCATCCGCCAGGCGCTGGAACTTAAAAAATTCCGCATTTACGACGTGGGCGAGGACATGAAATTCGTGCGCCCGAGCTACGGCCAAACGCTGCAGCTGACATATTTTGAAAACAACATCGTCCATCTCTTCGCGCTGCCGGCGCTCATCGCCAACATCATCATCCGCAACGGCCACATCACACGCGAGGACATTCGCGTGCACACGCGCTCGATCTTCTATTTCCTGCGCCATGAGCTGTACGCGCCGGTGGATGAAAGCCGCCTCGATCTGCTCATAAACCGCTACATCAACGTCTTCCTGCAAAGCGGCTACATCACGGAAAAAGACGGCATGATCTACCTCTCAGGCGACGGCTTTGACGAGTTCTATATCCTAAGCCGCTGCATCCACCTCAACCTGGTGCGCTACCTCGTGGCCGTGACCGCCCTGAGGGACACCTTGGACGGCACGCTGAAAGTCGACGCTTTCATCGAAAAATGCCTGCAGTATGCCAAGCGCCTGCCGGTCGACGTTACGGGCAATTCCCCGGAATTTGCCGATCCGATCGTCTTCAAGACGATGTGCGCGACATTCGTCCGCCATAAATATTTCACGGTATGTTCCGATAAAACAATTAAGATAGATAACGCAAAGGTGGGGAAACTGGCCGCAGCATGCGAACCGCTTTTAGGGGCGCGCGATGTCAGGATCCTCAAAGGACAGAACGTTCCTGAAATCTGAAATGAGGTTTATTATGCGCCGTTACCTGATGATCCTGCTTTCGACCCTGGCACTGGCCGTGTTTCCGGCACATGCCGCCGAAGAGGCCCCGGCAGAAGGCGAAGCGGCTGAGGGCGAGGCTGCCGCGCCGCAGCCTGATATCGCCTACTACACCATGCAACCTGACTTCGTCACGAACGTCGCCACCCCCAATCCCTCTGACCGCCTGCACTATGTGCGCGTGCGCGTGTGCCTGATGCTGGCAAACGAAAATGACAAGGAACTGGTGGCCGGCATGGAGCCTGCCATTCAGGACACCGTGATGACCGTGCTGGGAAGCAAAGACTTCACCCAGGTGGCCTCCGCTGACGGCAGGGAAAAAATCCGCATAGAATGCCGCGACAAGATCATGTCCATGCTCCAGGACAAACTGGGCAGCGCTGTCGTCCAGGATGTGCTCTTTTTAAGCTACATGTTCCAGTAGCTTGCGGCGCAGCCGTAAAAAAAGCCCTGCAACAGCAGGGCTTTTTTAAAGCCGGGATCAGGCTTTGCCAAAGAGGCCGGGTTTGCGCCTGTCCCAAAGCCCCCAGAGCAGCCCCAGCGCCAGTCCGCCTAAATGGCAGAAGTTGGCGATCCCGCCGGTTAAAAAGCCAAACAGGATAAAGATGACGCTCACGGCCAGAAGCCCGCGCGGAAAGCCCAGCGCAGGAGGCGCGTCAGGGCGGCGCGAGACCACCCCCAGATAGCCGATGATCCCGTAAACCACGCCTGAAAGCCCGCCAAACACGCCTTCATAAGGCAGGGCGGCATACTCGAGCACGTTGGAAATGAGCGCCACGCTTACCGCGAGCACCAGCAGCTTTGCCGGACCCATCACGCGCTCCACCGGCCGGGCCAGGGCTTCCCACATCACGAGGTTAAACGCGATGTGGATGATCCCAAAATGCAGGAAAGCCGGCGTCAGCAGCCGGTAAGCGCCCCAGGGAAGTTCCGGCCCCTGCATGCGGTTTAACGAAAACACGGAGAGCATCCACGGCTCATTTATAAGCTGACCGGCAAAGAAAAGCAGGCAGAGGATCTCTATTGCCGACGTCACGGTAAACGGATCCCAGGCGAGCATGCCGAAAAGCCGCGGCTTTACGAATTTAAACTGCGGATCGCGCCCGCCTTTCTCCCATGAGGCCTGAGTGAAGGAACTGTCAAAGGGGGAGCCGGCAAATTTTAAGAGTTCGCGTTTGGCCCGCGCCGCGTCATCGGCGCTCTCCGTCACCACTTTCCAGTGGCCGGAAAGCCCTGGCTCGGCCTTGGCGGCTATGCCCATGGCGCAGAGATGATCGGCAAACGTCAGGGCCTTGTCGCGCGGCAGCAGGCAGACTTCAAAGCTCATTGCTCTCTGGCCTTGAGCCACTTCATGTACTCGGCCGTGCCCTGGGCCACTGTCTTGAATTCATGATCGCAGCCTGCCGCGCGCAGTTTCGTCAGATCGGCCTGGGTGAAGCATTGATAATGCCCGACGAGCGACTGCGGGAAGTCGATGTACTCGATCTCGCCGCGCCCAAAGAATTTTATGACCGCCTCGGCGATGTTCGAGAACGGCTCAGCCCTGCCGGTGCCGCAGTTATAGATCCCCGAAGGGCCGTTATGCTCGAGGAACCACAGATTGACTGCCGCGACGTCGCCGACATACACGAAATCGCGCATCTGCCCGCCGTCGGGGTAGCCCATGCAGCCTTTAAAGAGCTTGGGGTTCTCGCCTTTTTTCATCTGGTTGTACAGGTGGAAAGCCACAGACGACATAGTGCCTTTGTGGTTCTCGCGCGGGCCGTAGACATTGAAATAGCGCAGCCCGACGACCTGGGAGCGCAGCCTGGGCAGGCGGCGGCGCACATATTCGTCAAAGAGGAATTTTGAGTAGCCGTAGACATTGAGCGGCGCCTCGTTCTCGCGTCCCTCGGCAAAGACCTTGCCGCCGCCGTAGGTGGCGGCCGATGAGGCGTAGAAGAACGGGATGCGGTGCGAGGTGGCAAACTCGAACAGCTTTACGGTGTATTCGTAGTTGTTTTTCATGATGTAGCGGCCGTCCCACTCCGTGGTGGAAGAGCAGGCGCCCTCATGGTAAATGGCCTCGATGTTCGCGCTGCCAAAGCGGGCGTTAAACGCCTGCTCGTCGGTAAACAGCGCGAGAAAGTCCTGTTTGTCCATGTAATCGGCGATGTCCAGATCGGTAAGATTCATGAACTTGCGGCCTGCCGTGAGGTTGTCCACCACCAGAATGTCGGTGACGCCCCTGTCGTTTAAAGCCTTGACGATATTCGATCCGATGAATCCGCAGCCGCCGGTTACGATGATCATTGCGTTTGCCCCTTAAACCGTAAAAAACACACTGAGCCGATTATATCAGCCCCGCCTTAGCATGATTCCGCACCGTCCGGCCCCGCGGTACAATGGAAAAAATCCGTTTTTTGGACCTGCCATGCGCCGCATCCTTATCATTGCCCCTTCCTGGCTTGGTGACATCATCATGTCCCAGTGCCTGCTCAAGCTCTTAAAAAAGCGCGATCCCTCCTGCCGCATCGATGTTTACGCCCCCGCCTACGCCCACCCGATCATCCGCAGGATGCCCGAGGCTGACGGGATCATAGAAAACCCTTTTGCCCATCATGAGTTCGCTTTTATAAAGCGCCGCCGCGAAGGGATAAAGCTGCGCGCGGCCCGTTACGATGAGGCCTATATCCTGCCCAATTCCTGGAAATCGGCGCTCGTTCCTTTTTTTGCGCGCATCCCGCTGCGCATCGGCTTTAAAGGCGAAAGCCGCTATCTGCTCATAAACTCCATGCGCTCTAACAAAAAAGACTACCCGCGCATGGCAGACCGCTACGCGGCACTGGCGTGGCCTTTGGATCAGGTGACATCCTCGGCGACCCTGCCTGCCTATGAATTCCCGGCGCTTAAAACCCTGCCGCCATCCGAGGAACTGCTTGCCAGGCTTAAAATCACGCCCGGCAGGCCGATGCTGGCTTTAGGCTGCGGAGCCAACTACGGCCCGGCCAAGCTCTGGCCAGTCGAGTATTTTGCCAGGGTCTGCGACTGGTGGACCGGACGCGGCGGCCAGGTGCTGGCTCTGGGCTCCAAAAAGGACATTCCCACCGTGGCTGCCATTGCCTCAAAGCTCAAGGCTGAGACCGCTCCTTATTTCAACGACATCGCCGGCAAGACCTCGCTGGACGAAGCGCTGGATCTCACCGGCGCATGCCAGGCCGCAATCTGCAACGACTCAGGGCTGATGCACACCGTGGCCGCGGCCGGCGTGCCGCAGGCTGACATCTTCGGATCCACCTCGACCGTCTACACGCCGCCGCTGTCTGAAAAGGCCGTGTGCGTCGAATCAGACGAAAGCTGCCACCCCTGCTTTGAGCGCCGCTGCCCCAAAGGCACTTATGAATGCCTGCGCGGCATAAAGCCTGAACGCGTGATCGCGGCTTTGGAGGAAGTGCTGTGAATACCGGCTCTGCGCTGTTTTTGCTCTGCTACCGTGCCGCCACCGCTCTGGCGGCGCTGCCCGGCGCCTGTTACCTGGCCTGGCGTCGGCGCGCTGATCCGCCCTACGGCAGGCAGTTTTGGCAGCTTTTAGGTTACGGCTATCCGCGCGATCGCCGCGGCTGCGTGGTGTTCCACGCCGCCTCCATGGGGGAGGCCAATGCCGTAAGGCCGCTGGCTGAACGCTTTGCCGCCGCCCATCCGGGGATCCGCACGGTGATCACGACGCTGACGACCACCGGCAGGAACGCGGCCGCGCGCGCCAAAGGGGCAAACGTGCTCATCGCGCCATTGGACAGCCGCTGCGCCTGCAGGCGTTTCTTTCGCGCGCTCAAACCCCGCCTGCTGGTGATCACGGACACCGAACTGTGGCCTGAAAAACTCTGCTCGGCGCGCAAGGCGCGCTGCCCGGTGATCATCGTCAGCGCCCGCATGCAGGAGCGCAACCTTCAGGCTTACCTGCGCCACCCGCTCTTAAGCCGGGATTTGCTCGCATCAAACCTGGAGCGTGTGCTCTGCGCAAGCCCCGAGGATCGCGAGCGCTTCCTGCGCCTTGGGGTTCCTGAGGATCGCACAGAGGTCACCGGCAGCCTCAAATACGATCTGACACCCGATACAAGGCGTTTTGAGGCCTCGCGGGCGCTGCGCCGGGCCTTGAAAGGCCCGGTGCTGGGAGCCGTAAGCACCCATGGGGGCGAGGAAGGACTGATCATCAGAGTCTTTGAGCGGCTGCGCCGCAGCCTGCCTTCCCTGAGCCTCGTACTCGTGCCCCGGCACAAATCAGGTGTCAGCGCCGCGGCAAAAATCCTCGAAAGCCGACACCGGGAGTTCACGCTGCGCAGCGCTGCAGGGGATCTTTCAGGATTCCAAGGAGGGATCCTCATAGGCGACACCATGGGGGAGATCGCGCTCTATTTCGGGCTGTGCGATCTGGTGTTTATGGGCGGAAGTTTTGCCGACATCGGCGGCCACAACCCCCTGGAACCTGCCTGTTACGCCATAGCGTCGGTAACCGGGCCGGAGATCCGCAATTTCCGCGAGGAGTACCAAAGGCTTGCCGCATCAGGCGGCGCTTTCATCGTCAAGACCGAAGACGCTCTGTACCAGGAACTCCTGCGGCTGCTCACGCATCCTGATGCTTGCCTCGCAGCCGGCAAACGGGCGCAGGAAGTCCAGCAGACCGGCCGCGGAGCCGTGGCCCGCTCGCTTGAGGTGATCGACTCTCTGCTCGCGCGCCACCCGCATTTCCCTGAGGCTCAAACAGGCGCCGCCTCCGGCGCATCGTAAGCGCCGCCGCATTCCGCCTTAAGGCCGCGCTATAAAAAGCCGGCCTTGCGTCATTTTCCGGCAAATAGGCTAAAAAGCGCCGTAAAATAAATTCTTATCCGGGTCTACCGTGAATAACAATAATAACAACAAACGCAGACCGCGCTCCCCTGCGCTCGCCAAAGCTTTTTCAATTTTGGAGATCCTGCGCCGCAACGGCCCGTGCGCCATAAGCCGCATCATCGAACTCTCCGCGCTCCCGCGGAGCAGCGTTTATGTGCTCATAGAGGAACTCTCCGCCCTGGGCGCCGTGCGCCGCGCCGGCAACGGCCGCTATCAGCTTTGGACTTCCCTGATAAACCAGGGGCTCAGCTCGCTTAAGGGGCTGCATATTGACGACTTGATCGCACCGCAGCTTTCCTCACTGCTGCAGGAAACCGGCTGTTTTGAGGCTTCTTTCGGCGTCTGCGCCTGCGGCGATCCGCTCCTGCTCCTGCGCGTGGAAAAAGGCGGGACGGATCCTGCCTGCGCTATGCGCATCACGCCCGCCGGCGGCGCGCTCAGGATCTGCCTCATGGCCTTCAGCGAAGACCATCTGAGCGCCAGGCTTCTGCAAGAGAGCGGCGATGCCGTAAAGCAGCGCTGCGATCAGGCAAAATGGCAGGGCTGGGCGCTGGAGCGCTGCTCGGATGCCACAGGCAGCGAGCTGGCCGCGCCGGTTTACGATTCGCGCAGCCGTTTCCTTGCCTCAGTGTCCCTCAAAGGCCGCCATTCTGATCTCTCAGAACAGCAGCTGAGCGCGGCGGTAGCCGCCGTAAGGCGCTGCTGCCTGAATATCGGCGGCAGGCTGGGTTAAAACGCGCATAAAAAGTGACTGTATAGTTTTCGCTA
>DKSD01000079.1 GCA_002473165.1 Succinatimonas sp. UBA7265 | reverse complement strand
CGAATACCTGGAGAGATGCAAATTAACATGCCTGAGGCGGTGAGCGCCGGCGATCGCTAAAACATCGCGTCGTTCATGCTGAAAACGCCGGCACTCATTTTGGGGATGCCGGCGTTTTTTTGCCTGCGCGCCATGCAAGCCTTGCAGGTGAACTATCTGATCTCTAAAATCAAATTATCATGTATTATCGAATACTTCGCCTGCGGGGATTCGAACCCTTCCAAAAAAAGCCTTGATCTTCAGGCTGCACCCGCAGTTTCATTTTCAACAGAGCCCGATTCAAGGCCAAGTTATTTCGCAAGCTTGGCTTTTCAGCCTAGACTCAATAAAACATGTCAGCTTTTTCATGGTAAATTATTAAGATAACAGACAGTTGATTTTTTTGTCATTGGATCCGCAGGCCCTTGCAGTTTTTTCCGTGTAATGGCATACGGCGATCGTTACGTCAAATCCTGTCAAAACAAATACCGCATGGTGAATACCTCAGCGGGGTTTGCTTTGAATCCAAAACGCGGCAACAACCGAACGCAATGCAGGTGCAATCATGGAATACAAAATCATCGAACCGGGTACGGTCTCCCTTCGGGATTTCAGCCAAGGTGACGTGGTTTTCGTTGACAAGACCATGTATATAGAGGCTCTGGAACAGAGAGCCGGAACCAAGGTCCCGGTTTTTTTAAGGCCCAGGCGTTTTGGAAAAACCCTGTTTACTAACATTCTACTGAGTTACTACGACAGGAGTCAGAGAGAAAATTTTGAGGAGAATTTCAAGGGGACCTGGATCTACGATCACCGTACTCCTCTGGCGGGTTCTTATTACTGTTTGAAACTTGATTTTTCCAAAGTTGGCGCGGTCGTATCAGAGATCGGGCGCAGCTTCATCAAATCCGTTATTTCCGGGATCAGAAATTTTAACTTCCGATACCCTGACAAAAAATTTATGCCAGGCGGAAAAATTGATCCTGATGATTACAGTTCGCCCGCTGATCTGATTCAGGATTTTCTCGATTTTTTTATTGAAAACAGCGGTACAGATGATCTGCTTTATTTCATCATTGATGAGTACGACCATTTTGCTAATGACGTGCTTACCAATGACCGTCAGGCTTTCCGCAACCTGACTTCGACTGCCGACGGAAATGAGGGGCTGATAAAAAATTTTTATACTATGCTGAAAAGCTATTATGGCAGTAATAAAAACGATGGTCAGTGCATAGAGCGCTTTTACATTACCGGGGTTTCGGCAGTTTCGCTTGATTCGGTTACTTCCGGTTTCAACATAGCCACTAATATCAGCGAAGAGCCTCTGTTCAATGCTATGGCTGGTTTTACGCACAGTGAACTCTCTCAGGTCATAGACGAAACCGTGGATTTCAGCGGCCTTCACGGCATTACCAAGGCGCAGGTTATGCAAGTCATGGAACAGCGCTATGACGGTTATTTATTCTCAAAACATGCAGCAGATAAAATTTTCTGCCCAAACATGTGTCTTAATTTCTTAAGAAATCTGATTAACACCAGTATGATCCCTGTTTTGGTTACCGACAGGTCGGTAAGCTTTGATGCGTCACGGCTTAAGAGCATGCTGAACCTTGCAGAGCCTGAAGCTGCTGAGGAACTGACAAACGCGATCTTCAGGCGTGAGTCCGTAGCATCCGGCGAACCTCAGGATTTGAATTTGAACCAGTCTGATTTATTCGACAGGGATCAGATGGTTTCTCTGCTGACTTACCTGGGATTTCTCACCTGTGATCCGTATAAATCAGTAAAAGGCAGTCCGGATGTCTGGTACCGCAGCCCCAATGAGGCCAGCTATCAGACTTTTCTTGACTGTTTGGCCAGGCAGGGAGGTTTTGCCAGGCCGCATGGTGTCGATCTCAGGGCGCTCATTGACGACGGTGACATCACGCCGCTCTTAAATGAAGTCAGCCGGCAGATAAAGGCAATTCCTTCACGGGGGTTTTCAGGCTTTAACGAGCGTTCGCTCCAGCTCATCTTTTATTTCACGCTGGATAACGGCGGGGCGGGACAGCTGGATACCCGCCTTGAGTGTGACGACGGTGAGCGCGGCGCAGCGGATATTTTTGCGCGCAGCCTCAAACACGGAGGCCGCAGCCTGCTGCTGGAGCTCAAATATCTGCCTAAAGCCAAGGGGTCTGACGCAGCCGTCGCCGCAAAACTCGAGGAGGCCAAATCTCAGCTGATCCGGTACCGCCAGGCGCCTAACTTCCGAAGTGTAAAGAACCTTGATTGCTGGGCCGTCGTCTTTGTAAACGCTGATCCCAAGGCGGAAAAGCTGTGACTCCGTCTGAGCGAAAAGCCTTATTTTGAGTGCGCGCCTTTGCGGCAATTGCGCAGCACATAGGGCAGATCAAAACCCAGCAGATCGGATATGGCCACAAGATCGTCGCGCTGCTGGGCCTGCATGAGCAGGCGCATGAGCTCGCGCAGCAGTTCAGGGTAGCGGCTGTCCATGCGCGGCGCGGCTTTGACGGTGTCAGAGAGCAGCGCGGACATCAGGGTGTAAGTCTGTGCGCAGCAGCCGTCAAGGGCGGTTACGGAGATCTGCTCTGAGCGTGCGGCCAAAGCTTCAGGATGGGGCAGGGTGTCGTTCATGATCATTAAAAAAGGAGCCGCGCATCGCGGCTCCTTTTATCTTAGCAGAGCGGCGTTACGCGTTCTGCGCGATGCGCTTTAAGATCTCCTCAAGCGCGCTGTCCTTGTCAAATGCTTCCTTGACGCCGGTCTTGCGCAGCTTGTACTCGATCTTGCCGTCCTTGAGGCTCTTCTCGCCCACGGTGACGATGTGGGGAATGCCGATGAGTTCCATGTCGGCAAACTTAAAGCCCGGGCGCTCCTTGCGGTCATCATAGAGCACATCCACGCCTTTTTCTTCAAGCGCCTGGTAAAGCTTCTCTGCCTCAGCGCGCACCAGCTCTGATTTGTCGCCGTTGATGGAGACGATGGCGACGGTAAACGGCGCCAGAGCCTGCGGCCAGATGATGCCGTGCTCGTCGTGGCACTGCTCGACGGCGGCGGCGACGCAGCGGGTCACGCCGATGCCGTAGCAGCCCATCACCATCGGGACGTCTTTGCCGTTTTCATCGGTGACAGTGGCGTGCATGGATTCGGAGTACTTCGTGCCGAGCATAAAGATATGCCCGACCTCGATGCCGCGGCGCAGGTGCAGTCTGCCTTTGCCGTCAGGGGAAGGATCGCCTTCCTCGACATTGCGCAGATCAAAGACCTCGTATTTGGGGACATCGCGATCCCAGTTGACGTTGATGAGGTGGAAGCCGTCCTTGTCGGCGCCGCAGGAGAAGTTGCTCATGCAAGCGGCATCGCGGTCGACGAGGATGCGGCCTTTAAAGCCCACCGGCCCCAGCGAGCCCGGATGCGCGCCGGTGAATTTGGCGATCTCCTCATCCGTGGCGAACTCGACTTCATCCGTGCCTAAGATCTTTAAGGCCTTAACCTCGTTGAGCTCCTGGTTGCCGCACAGGCAGATCATGACGAGCTCGCACTCTCCGTCCTCTTTCTTTGGGCCGTGCACCACGAGGGACTTGAGCATCTTTTTAACGGGCACGCCCACTTTGGCGCAGGCTTCGTCCACGGTGTGGCAGCCGAGGGTCGCGACCTCGGAGTATGCCGCGCCCGGCGCCTCGCGCTTGAGCTCCGGGGCCAGGCACTCGGCCTTTTCGATATTGGCAGCGTAATCCGAGCCGTCGGAGTAGGCGATGAGATCCTCGCCTGATTCGGCGAGTACCTGGAATTCATTGGAGAGATAGCCGCCGATAGAGCCGGTGTCGGCGTCGACCGCGCGATAGTTAAAGCCCATGCGGTCAAAGATCCTCACATAGGCGTCGTACATCTTTTTGTAGGCGACGTCGAGGCCGGCTTTGTCGGTGTCAAAAGAATAGCCGTCAAACATGATGAACTCGCGCGAGCGCATCACGCCGAAGCGAGGGCGCACCTCGTCGCGGAATTTCGTCTGGATCTGGTAGAGGTTTAAGGGCAGCTGGCGGGCGCTTTTGATCTCGGCGCGGGCGATCGCGGTCACGACCTCTTCGTGCGTCGGCCCCAGGACGTACTCGTTTTCCTTCCGGTCTTTAAAGCGGCACAGCTCCGGGCCGTATTTGCTGTAACGCCCGGATTCTTTCCACAGCTCGGCAGGCTGCACGCCCGGCATGAGGATCTCGAGGGCGCCGGAGCGGTCGATCTCCTCGCGCACGATCTTCATGGCCTTGCTGAGCACGCGCATGCCGGTGGGCAGCCAGGTGTACACGCCCGAGGAGATCTGGCGGATCATTCCGGCGCGGAGCATCAGGCGGTGGCTGGCGAGCACGGCCTCAGCCGGCGTTTCTTTCATGGTGGAAAGCAGATATTGTGAGGTTCTCATGAATTTATTCCAAAAATCAGGATAAGGCCCTGATCTCAAAAGGGAGCCCTGCGCCCCCTGCAACAATAAAAAACTGACCGATTTTAGCACAGGGCGCGGGGGCTCAGTCGCGGTCAAACTCCAGCCGCATGCCGTGTAGCTCGCCTGGCACAAGCGCGCCGTTTTTTACGGCTAAATTCCCGTTTACCACAGTGTGCACGACTGAGGAAGGGAAGGTGTGACCCAAAAAAGGCGACCAGCCGCACTTTGATGCAATGTCAGATGCTGTCACCTGATGAGGCCTAATCGGATCGACGATTGCCAGATCGGCGTAAAAGCCTTCCTGAATGCGGCCGCGCTTTATGATGCGGTAACGGTCGGCGACATTGGCCGTCGCCGCGCGCACGGCGCTCTCAAGAGACAGCTCGCCGCGGCGGGCAAGCTCCATAAGTGCGGACAGCAGGTACTGTACTCCGGTGCAGCCTGAGGCGCAGTGCGCGTAATTGCCGGCCTTGGCCGGGAGCTCATGCGGGGCGTGATCGGTGCCGGCGGTCGTGAGCACGCCATCTTCAAGCCCCTGCACGATGGCGCGGCGGTCCAGCTCGGTTTTGACGGCGGGGTTGCATTTTAAAAAGCCTCCCAGGCGCTGGTAGTCGCAGTCGGAGAACATGAGGTGGGGCAGGGCGGCCTCGCCTGAGATCTGGCGGGTTTTGGCATTGCCGAACATATAGGCGCGCAGCATCTGCACTTCTTCTCTGGTGGAAACATGCAGGATGTGCAGCCGCGCCCCGGTGGCCAAAGCCACGGCGACGGCCAGCTGCGATGATTTAATGCAGGCGTCGCGGCTGCGGATCACGGGATGGACGTCAAAGGGAATGTCATCGCCGTAATCTGCGCGGGCGCGGCGGGTGTTTTTGTCTATAAGCGGCGTGTCTTCGCAGTGAACGGCGATGAGCACGTTTTGGGCGCTGAAGGCCTGCACCAGCTGCTTTTCATCCGTGACGAGCAGCGAGCCGGTTGTGGCGCCCATGTAGATCTTGATGCCGGCGATCAGGCGCGGATCGACGGCTTTGAGCTCCTCGAGGTTGTCCCCCGAGGCTCCCATGTAGAAGGCGTAGTTGGCGGCGCTGTTGAGCGCGGCCGTGCCAAGCTTGTCTGAGAGCGCCTTTCGTGTGACGGTGGGCGGGTTGGTGTTGGGCATGTCCATAAACGAGGTCACGCCGCCTAAGAGCGCGGCGCGCGACTCCGAGCGGATCGTCGCCTTCTGCCTCATGCCCGGATCGCGAAAGTGCACGTGCTCGTCTATGAGCCCGGGCAGCACCAACAGCCCCTCGCAGTTTATGACCTCGGTCTGAGCGTCAGCGGGGATCGAGCCTCCGACGCGGGCGATGAAACGATCCTCCGTTAAGAGATCGCCTTGTATAATACGGTCGTCGCAGAAAATGTCGGCGTTCTTCAGCAGCAGTTTTCTCATTTGCACTCCCTCGTTTGCAGGGATCGTAACCGGTTAAGGCAGCTCATGGGCACTAATCACGATTTATTCGCACCTCGCTTTCATTTAAGCGATGTGGAAATTATCTCCAAAAAACGGGTCTGGCAGGGGTTCTTTGCCATAGATCAGTATGATCTCAGATACCCGCGTTTTGACGGGCGGCCGCCTAAAGTCTTAAAACGCGAGATCTTCGAGCGCGATCACGACGCTGTGGCCGTGCTGCCTTACGACGCGCTCACCGATGAGGTGCAGCTTATAGAGCAGTTCCGCCCCGGCGCCCTCTCCGATGTCGATTCCCCCTGGCTCATCGAGGTGCTGGCCGGCATGATCGACACCGGTGAAACCCCGCTTGAGGCGGCGGTGCGCGAGATGGCCGAGGAGACCGGGCTTAAGGTAGACCCGGGCGATCTGCGCCTGGTGACCGCGCAGTACCCCTCCCCGGGCGGCTGCTCCGAGCGCACGACGCTCTACATCGCCAACACCGATCTCTCGCACCTGGAAAAGCACGGCGGCCTTGACTCGGAATCCGAGGACATCCGCGTCTTCAAAGTGAGCGCCGCCGAGGCCTTCGCGCAATGCGTGAACGGCCGCATCCACAACGCCGCGGCGCTGATCACGCTGCTGTACCTGCAAAATTGCCATGCGGAACTGAGAAAGGAATTCCTGCAAGCGCGGGGCAGGTGAAATCTAAAATGCTGTGCCCCGCAACGGGGCACGGCAGTTTTGATCCGCATGCAAACGTGTGCAAAATGCGGAAAAAAAGCGGCGCGGATCATAAAACCGCCAAAATTCTCTGTCTTAGCGCGCAAAACGCGTCAAAATCCACAGGTTTTTTTAAACGCCTGCCTAAGATCTCTGTCTAAGGCCTCAATGCAGGCGGAATTGGTGCGCGCTCCAAAAAGGCGCGGGGAGATGGCGGTAAATGGACGGGACGCAAAGCTGCACGCTGACGCCGCGGAGCACCGACGGCAAAGTCAGGGTGCTGCAGTTATCTGACTGCCATCTCTTTGCCGACGAATCGGGCGAGCTGTTGGGCGTAAACACGGCGCAAAGCTTCAAGGCCGTGTTGGGCGCGGCGCGCGAGCAGGGCTACCCCTGCGATCTCGTGCTGGTGACGGGCGACATCTCCCAGGACTACTCGGCGGCCTCCTACCGCCGCTTTGCCTCCATGATCTCCGGGATCGGCGCCCCGGTGTTCTTCCTGCCGGGCAACCACGATGACGGCCCGCTTGAGTACCGGATCTTCGGGGAACTGGGGATCAGCACGGCAAGGCGCGTGATCTGCGGGGCCTGGCAGTTCGTGCTCTTAAATTCCGAGGTTTACAGCCAGGCCCACGGCTGGGTGCTGCGCAGCGAGCTGGAAATGCTGCGCCAGGCTGTCGAGGAGCGGCGCGATCTCATGACCTGTGTGTGCATCCACCATTTTCCGCTTTTGACCGGAAGCGCCTGGCTTGACACCCAGACGCTGCACAATCAGGACGAGTTCCGGGTCTTCGTCAAAAGGATGGACACGGTGCGCCTGGTGTTAAGCGGCCACATCCACCAGGAGGCGGACACGCTCATGGGGCAGGTGCGCTGCATCGCCAGCCCTTCGACCTCGATCCAGTTCGCGCCGCGCTCCCAGGAGTTCGAGCTCGACACTAAAGCCCCGGGCTGGCGCTGCCTGGAACTTTCGCAGGACGGCAGCGTGCGCACGGAGGTCTGCCGCCTGCCTGAGGGCTGCTTCACCCCAAATTACAGCGCCCGGGGTTACTGATGCTCATAGCCTATCTGCACGGCTTCCTTTCAGGCCCGCAGGCGCTCAAACGCCGCGTGCTGGAAAACTGGCTTAAAGAAAACCACCCTGAAACTGATTTTGACGCTCCGGATTACCCGGATATCCCCGCAGAGGCCATCGCTGCGCTCGATGCCTGGGCAAAAGAACGTCAAAGCGAGCACCCCTGCCTCGTGGGGTCTTCCATGGGCGGTTTCATGGCGACGGTGCTGCAATGCCGCTACGGCTTTAAGATTGCGCTCGTCAATCCCTGCACGCATCCTCAGGACTATTTCCCCGCGCTGTGCGACATCCCGCAGCACAATGATTTCACCGGCGCGGATTTTGTGCTGCGCCCGGAGATGATCGAGACGCTGCGCACGCTCGATAGTGAGTGCGCCAGGCGCGATCCGCAAAAAACGCGGGTGTTTTTGCAAAAGGGCGATGAAGTGCTTGATTACCGCAAATCCTTGGCTTTTTACGCTGCCTGCGCCCCGGAGGTGCAGGAAGGCGGCTGCCATGCCTTTGATAATTTTGCAGCGATCCTCCCGAAGATCTACACCTTCTTTGCCGGGTGCTGATGCTAATTTATCTCTAAGTCTCACGCGTTAGACTTATTAAACAAGCGGAGGTGCGTATGCGCATATTGCTGGTTGAAGACGATCGCCTGATTTCCGATGAAGTGGCCGAGGCTTTAAAACGCCAGGGCATGGCCGTCGACGCGCTCTATGACGGGCAAAGCGCCGTGGACGCCCCGCGCGACTGCGAATATGACTGCATCCTGCTCGATCTGGGCCTGCCCGGACTTGACGGCTCGGCGCTGCTCAAATCCTGGCGCAACGCGCGCGTCAAGGCGCCGATCATTATCATCACGGCCCGCGACGGACTGAACGATCGCATCAAAGGCCTGGACGGCGGAGCCGACGATTACCTCGTAAAACCTTTTGAACTCACGGAACTTGAGGCTCGCATCCGCGCCGTGGTGCGCCGCAGCAGCCGCAGCGATGATCCGCGCGGGCTGTCAAACGGCGTGCTCACGTTAAACCAGCTTACCCGCGAGGCACTGGTGCGCCGCGAGGACGGCAGCGAGGCGAGCGTCTGCCTCACCTCCCGCGAGTACGCGCTTTTGGAGGCGCTGCTGCGCCGTCCCGGCGCCGTGCTCTCGCGCGAGCAGCTTGAGGAGCGCATCTATGCTTTTGGCGAGGAGATCGAGAGCAACGCTATCGAGTTCTTTATCTATAACCTGAGGAAGAAACTCGGATCGTCCTCGCTTATCAAGAACGTCAGGGGTGTGGGATGGAAGGTCGCAAAGGCTCCCTGATCCGCTCGCTGCGTTTCAAACTCTGCCTGTTCCTGTGCGCCACCGGCGTGATCTTCACGGGTGTGATGTGCCTGCGCTCTTATTACAGCTCGCTGTCTGCAGCCGGCACTTACATGGATGCGGAGCTCTCGCAGATCGCCTCGGTGATCGTCGACTACCGTTTCTTAAATCCCGGCCGCCTGCAAGGGCAGATGCGCCTGGGCATGCCCAAGCACCCGTCGCTGATGCCGCGCCGCGGCATGCGCGACAGCGGCTCTTTCGGGCCGGTGCCTTCGCTTGCCGATCTCTTTACGCGCCATCAGAAGATCATGATCGCCCCGCTGCTCTCAGGCCCGGACGCCCAGTTCTTTTTGCCGCCTGACGCCGAGGACGGATTTTACACGCTGCTCATCCATGACGAGCGCGTGCGGGCCTATGTGGCCACAGCCCGCAACGGCACGCGCTTCGTGGTGGCAAGGCCCGTGGGGCTGTTCGAGGACATGGCCCGCCGTGCGCTCGTCTCAGAATTTTTGGAATTCGCCTTCTTTATCCTGCTCTTCGTCCCGGTGGCGGTGTTTGTCAGCACGCTGACTTTTTCCGGGGTGCGGCGCCTGGCAAAACAGATCTACTCGCGCCGCGAGAGTGACTTAAGCCCGCTCACGGGCCCGGTGCCCTCAGAGCTCGATCCCCTCATCGGATCGCTAAACCGGCTGTTCAAACGCACCTTCGAGAGTATCCAGAACGAGCGGCGCTTTATCGCCGACGCCGCCCACGAGATGCGCACGCCGCTGACCGCGCTGTCGCTTAAAGCGCAGAATTTTGACACCCGGGGGCTCAGTGAGTCCCAAAGCCAAAAGCTTGAAGGGCTGAAGACGGCCATAAAGAAACAGCAGGAGCTCACGGAAGGCCTGCTGACGCTGGCGCGCTCGCAAAGCCGCGCCCCTGAGGCCCCCGAGCGGGTGAACGTCAAAGAGCTGTTTGTGGAGATCATCGAGAGCCTGGGCGATCTTGCCGACGCGCATGATTTGGACCTCGGGATCGAGGAACTTGAGGTGGAGGAACTCTCCGCGCCGCGCCAGGAGCTTAAGACCGTGCTCATGAATCTGTGCGCCAACGCGGTCAAGTACACGCCTGAGGGCGGGCAGATCGATCTCATCTCAAAGCGCGTCCCCGAAAGCGTCGTGCTCACCGTCGCCGACACCGGGCCCGGCATCCCGGAGGCTGAGCTTAAAAAGGTCTTCGAACCCTTCTATCGCGTGGGCGGGGATACGGCGAAGATCCAGGGCACGGGCCTGGGGCTTGCTATCGTCAGGCAGTGCGCCGACAACATGGGGGCGCGCGTGGAGTTTAAAAACCGCAAACCGCACGGCCTTGAAGCCTCGATTATCCTCAGGGGGTAACTGAAAAGTCTGCACAAGGATCGCGTTCTTTCTTTGACACCGCCTGGTTATGACGCTGTATGCATGTAAGGCTTTACGCGAGCCTGGCGGGCAATGCCATTTGCAGATTTGCTCAATTTCTGAACTTCAAAAGAGCCGGGGAAAAATCCGTTAAGCGTTCTACTCTGAACTTAAATTTTCTGCTTATTAACATATTGAATATTTAACAAAATGCCTGTTTTAGGTTAAATGGCTTTTTCGTCCGGCAACTTGGCCGAATTTTATTCGGCAATTTGGCCTAAAAGAAAATGCTGGCGCACCTGTTGCGCTGCCCCCTGGAGATCCCGAATACGCTATCCGCAAAAACCGGCGCGGCATGATGGATCCTTCGTTTTACCGGATCGGACGCTTCGCCTTTAAGGACAAGGCGCACCACAAAAAAGGAGAATTCGCGGTGGTCACAGAGGATGAACGCGGTTTGACAGCCTATGAGTGCCAATACGGCAAAGCGCTGCTTGACCTGAGCGCGGTCAGGGATAGAGTGCGGCAGGTCTCTGAACTCGGACTGTCTTTTTACCGCCTGGTTTTTTTCTCACGCACGGGCTTTGCCGGCATAGATCCTAAAACTTATACGCTTGTCTCCCTCGATGACATGTACGCTGAGGAATTAGGAAAGGCGGAGGAGAAGACATGACGGACACCTGTGCAATCGATCGTAAAACTTACCGCCGCGTCCTCGCCGTGGGTGACATTCACGGATGCTGCACGCAGCTTGAAGTGCTGCTTGAGGCTGTGGGCTTTGATGAGGCGCAGGATCTGCTCGTCCTCATGGGCGATTACACTGACAATGGCGGCGATGCCGTTTCGACCGTAAAATTTGTCATGGAACTGGCCTCACATCCGCATGTGGTCTGCCTGCGCGGCAACCATGACGTCATGTGTCTTGAGAGTTACAGAATAATCCCGGATCCGAAAAGCTGTGATCCCGGTGATCCGTGGATGTCGAACGGAGGCCTGCCAACGCGCCAGGCTTTTGCCGGTCAGGAACGCTTCGAGCCGGGGTTTATCCGAAACTATCTGGCTTTCCTTGCGGGGTGCCCGCTGTGCCTGAGGTTGGATAACAGCAGAGGAAAATTTCTTTTTGCGCACGCCGGAATCGATCCGGAAAAAAACTTTGCGCTTCAGTCCTGTGACAGTTTTACCGCGATCCGCGATGAGTTTATTTGCCGTTATCAGGGAATTTTGGATGATGAAAAAGTTACGGTTGTGGCCGGACATACTCCGGTTGCCTGTGTTCCGGAAGCTTTGGACGCCGGAAGGGCTTTGAACCCTGCCTGGTCCGCGGCTGCATCATCATGACAGACACGGAAGCTTTTGCCCCTCAGGGACGGCTGAGTTGCGTTGATGTGATCAGCGGCGCTTACTGGCAGTATGTCAATAAAACAAATGAAGTGACAGGGCCGGAGAGATTGCGCTTCCTGCATGTAAAAGCACAGACACGGATCCTGGATTATTAAGATTTCCCGAGCATGCATAGCGGGATCAAAATTTTTTAACCGAAGCAGCTCAAGCAGAACATTTACCGAAAAACGCAGGCGTTTACATGGATAAAGGAATGACAACCGACCGCGAAGCATACCGTCGCGTCCTAGCCGTGGGCGACATTCACAGCTGCTGCATGCAGCTTGAATCCCTGCTTGAGACTGTGGCCTTTGATGAAACGCAGGATCTGCTCATTCTCATGGGCGATTACACCGATCGGGGCAAAGAGCCGATCGATGCCGTGAAATTTGTAATGGATCTGGCCTCCCGCCCGCAGGTGGTCTGCCTGCGCGGCAACCATGACGCCATGTGCCTTGAGAGCTACGCAAAATGGCCGTACCCGCAGGGGGCCGGCCCGAACGATCTCTGGGGCTTTAACGGCGGGCGCGAGACGCGCCGGGCCTTTGCCAGGCACGAGCGTTATTTTGAGCCGGGGTTTATTCAAAACTACCTTGAATTCCTGCGCAATCGCCCGCTGTATTACCGCCTTGAGACTGGGGGCCGGAATTTCCTCTTTGCGCACGCCGGTATCGATCCGAAAAAAGACTTCGCCTCGCAAAGCGAGGATGACCTCGTGTGGATCCGCGATGACTTCCTCTTTGGCTACAAAGGAACGCTGGACGGAGAGCAGGTCACGGTAACCGTCGGGCACACGCCGATAATTTATGTGCCTGAGGCCATGCTTGAGGGCGGAAAGCTGGAGCCGCGGATCCTCCGCGGCTGCATCATCATGACGGACACCGCGGCCTTTGCAGAGGAAGGCGCTCTCAGCTGCGTTGACGTGCTGCACCAGGTTTTCTGGCAGTATGTCAACGAAGATCAAGGTGTGCGCGGCCCGTGCGCGCTCAGGCCTCTGGCTTTGGATCCGCGCCGCAGCTGAACCGGTCTTTGGCAGGTGGCATGATCCTGATTTGGTAAAATGGCGCCATGACAGACAAGAACAAATACGACGGCTCCTCCATCGAGGTGCTCAAAGGCCTGGAGCCGGTAAGGCTGCGTCCGGGCATGTACACCGACACCCAGAATCCCAACCACCTGGGCATGGAGGTCATAGACAACAGCGTCGACGAGGCTGTGGCGGGCTTTGCCACCGTCATAGGCGTGGTAGCGCACACTGACGCCTCGCTTGAGGTCTCAGACAACGGCCGCGGCATGCCGGTGGGCATGCACCCGGTGGAAAAAGTCCCGGCCATAGAACTCATACTCTCAAGGCTGCACGCCGGCGGCAAATTCAACGACAAGCTCTACAAATTCTCAGGCGGCCTGCACGGCGTGGGCGTGAGCGTGGTCAACGCGCTCTCGGAAAAGCTTACCGCGACGGTAAAGCGCGACGGGGTGGTGTGGGAGATCAGCTACGCCCGCGGCAAAAAGACGCAGGAGCTTACGCAAATCGGCACCTGCCCGAAAAAGGACACGGGCACGACCGTGCGCTTTTGGCCCGAGCAGGACTACTTTGACAGCCCGGTTTTTGATCTTAAGGCCTTAAAGCACCAGCTTAAAGCCAAGGCCGTGCTCTGCAAGGGCCTGACCGTGAACTTCCTCGATGAGGCCACAGGGCAGAGCGAGAGCTGGAGCTACTCAGGCGATCTCAAAGCCTACCTGGCCTCGCAGACGCAGGATCGCATCACCGTGCCCGCGCCGCCTTTTGCAGGCGTCATCGAGCAGGAGGATTTTCGCCTTGAGTGGGCGGTGTGCTGGGAGAGCGAGAGCGGGCAGTCGCAGCTTTCGGAATCTTTTGTAAACCTCATCCCCACCGTCGAGGGCGGAACCCATGTCAACGGCTTCCGTTCGGGGCTTACCCTGGCTGTGCGCGAGTTTTGCGAACTGCAAAACCTGCTGCCGCGCGGCCTTAAGATCACGCCTGAGGACGTGTGGCGCGGCTGTACCTATGTGCTTGCCGTGATGATGCGCGATCCGCAGTTTGCCGGGCAGACTAAAGAGAAGCTCTCCTCGCGCCAGGTGGCCTCGCTCATCGAGGGCCTCATCCGGGACCGTTTCTCGCTCTACCTCAATTCCGATGTGAACTCCGGCAAGGCGATCGCCGCGCAGATCATCGCGGCGGCGCGCGAGCGCGAGAGCGCGGCCAAATCCGTCACCCGCAAAAAGATCGTGCGCGGCCCGCAGTTGCCGGGCAAGCTCGTGGACTGCACCTCGACTGATCCGCAGCGCGGCGAACTCTTTATCGTCGAGGGCGATTCGGCAGGCGGCAGCGCCCGCCAGGCCCGCGATGCGAGCTTCCAGGCCATCCTGCCTTTGCGCGGCAAGATCCTCAACACCTGGGAGGTCTCAGGGGCGCATGCGCTCGATTCCGAGGAGATCCGCGCAATCTCGGTGGCCATGGGCCTGGAGCCCGATTCCGGATCGCTTGAGGGGCTGCGCTACAGCAAGATCTGCATCCTCGCCGACGCCGACTCCGACGGCCTGCACATCGGCACGCTTTTGTGCGCGCTCTTTGTGAAGCACTTTACGGCGCTCGTGCGCGAGGGCCACGTCTTTGTAGCCTGCCCGCCGCTGTACCGCATAGACTGCGGCGCGAAGATCAAGGAATACGCCATAGACGACGATGAGCTGGCGCTGCGGCAAAAAGAGCTCGTGCGCAAAGGCTACAAGCGCGAGAACATCAGGATCCAGCGCTTTAAAGGCTTGGGCGAGATGAATCCCGAGCAGCTGCGCGAGACGACGCTCTCCCCGGACACGCGCAAGCTCATGCAGCTGACGCTCACCTCCGAGAGCTCCGATGAAACTCTGGGGCTTATGGACATGCTCTTGTCCAAAAAGCGCGCCGCCGATCGGCGCGACTGGCTGGAGAAGAACGGCGACAAGGCCGAGATCCTGGACTGAGGGAATTTAAGTGGCGGACGACGGCGACAAAACCGAACAACCCACGGGCAAGCGCCTGTCAGATGCCCGCAAGCGCGGCCAGCTGCCGCGCTCGCGCGAGGCCGGCACGTTCTTTGTGCTCATGTCAGGCGTCCTGGCGCTGTGGGCCGTGTCGTCGTTCCTCGGGCGGGGCATGAAGGAGATCATGGTGAACTCCTTCTCGCTTACGCGCGATCAGATCTTTACCGTAGACGAGATGCGGCGCATCTTCGTGCAGGATCTCGGGGACATCGCGCTGCCGGTGCTGGCGCTGGCGCTCATAGTTTTGGTGTGCGCGCTCTTTGGCAATATCTTTATCGGAGGGTTCAACTTCTCGACCGAGGCCATGGCCCCGAAGTTCTCCAAGCTCTCGCCGCTCTCGGGCATCAAGCGCATCTTCAGCCTCAACTCCGTCATCGAGCTTATAAAGGGCATAGCCAAGGTCGCGTTCATCGGCTCGTTCTGCTACTTCGTGCTCTCGGGCATGGCGGGGCAGATCTTAAAGCTATCCTACATCGATCCGCTCACCGGGATCGGCAAGGCCATCCGCATGCTCTTCCACACCATGCTGCTCATCGTCTGCGCCATGATCCCCATCGTGCTCATCGACGTGCCTTACCAGAAGTGGAACTACATCCGCCAGCTGCGCATGACGAAGCAGGAGGTCAAGGACGAGTTCAAGGAGCAGGAAGGCAACCCGCAGGTCAAGAACAAGATCAAGTCCATGCAGTTCCAGATGGCCTCGCGGCGCATGATGGAGAAAGTCCCGAAAGCCGACGTTGTCGTCACGAACCCGACGCATTACGCCGTGGCGCTAAGCTACGATCCTAAAGGCACGCTGGCGCCGGTCGTCGTGGCCAAAGGCGTAGATGACATCGCCGAGATCATCAAGCACATCGCCCGCGAGACGAATGTGCCGGTGATCCCGATCCCGCCTTTGGCCCGCTCGCTTTACTACACGACCGATCTCGACCGCGAGATCCCGCGCGGGCTGTTCAAGGCCGTGGCCCAGGTGCTCGCCTGGGTCATGGGCATGAAAGCCTTCAAGGAAGGCAAGAGCAAGGTGAGACCGCGCGATCTCAGCGAGGATCTGCCCATACCGGAAGAACTGCGCTTTTAAAGCGGCCGAAAAGTGTACAATTTTGATTAAGATCACATTTATTGCCCCGTGATCCGGAAATGCCGCAACTGTGGGAACTGGTATCGTTGCGGAGGGTCGCGGACACAGGCGGAAAAACGGCGCATGGGATTTGTGCAGGTCAAATGCGTGCTTTTGGCATTCAAGTCTCAGGCTGTATAATCCGAATAAATCGGGTCTTAAATCCAAAGCACCTGAATTAACGAAACCCCGTTTCGGGGAGGACAGAGAAACTCATGGCGACCAGAAATAAAACCAGAAAACCGGCAGCCGCGGTGAAAACCGCTCCGGCGGCCAATAAAGCTGATTTTGAGCAGAATGTGGAAAAGATGCGCGAGATGATCGTGCACCACCTGCTGTGCACCATCGGCACTTCCGAACAGAAGGCCAGCAAACTGGCCTGGTGGGAGGCGCTCGTGGCTGCGGTGAACGAGAAGATCTTCGAGCGTCTCACCCAGACCCAGCACACCCATTCAGTCAAGGATACCCGCGCGGTGCACTACCTGTCAGCCGAGTTCCTCATGGGCCGCCTGACCGTCAACAACCTGTGCAGCCTTGAGATCTACAACGTGGCCAGGGAAGCGTTAAAGCGCTGCGGCCAGGACATCTCGGACATCTGCGAGGAAGAGCCGG
Source organism: Succinatimonas sp. UBA7265 (assembly GCA_002473165.1). Taxonomy (GTDB): domain Bacteria; phylum Pseudomonadota; class Gammaproteobacteria; order Enterobacterales; family Succinivibrionaceae; genus Succinivibrio. The sequence continues at coordinate 2,243 of DKSD01000079.1, read as the reverse complement.
ACATGGCTCTGGGCAACGGCGGCCTCGGGCGTCTTGCCGCCTGCTACATGGATTCGCTGGCCACGCTCGATTACCCCTGCGTCGGCTACGGCCTGCACTATGAGAACGGCCTGTTCCGCCAGGAGATCCGCGGCGGCCGCCAGGTCGAGCGCCCTGATTCATGGCGCGAGTACGGCTGCCCGTGGGAGCGCTGCCGTCCTGAGTCTGTGCAGAACATCCCCATCGGCGGCTATGTCGAGACCCAGAGAGCCCCTGACGGCAGCGAGCGCCGCGTCTGGCACCCGGCCCACCTTATCAAAGGCGTGCCTTGGGACATCCCGGTAGTGGGATTCCGCAATTCCTCCGTGGCCATCCTGCGTTTGTGGGAATCCCGCGCCACTGAGGCTTTCAACTGGGATGTGTTCAACTCCGGCGGTTACCTTGACGCCCAGCAGGAGAAAGCCGCGGCCGAGACCATTTCCAAGGTGCTCTACCCCAATGACTCCACCGAGGCCGGCAAAGAGCTGCGCCTGACGCAGCAGTACTTCTTCTCCGCCTGCTCGCTGCGCGACATCCTGCGCCGCTACAACCGCACGCACCACCACGATTACAGCGAGTTTGCCGACAAGATCGTCATTCAGCTCAACGACACCCATCCGGCGATCGCCGTGGCCGAGCTCATGCGCCTGTTCATCGATGAGGAAGGCCTCGATTACAGCACCGCCTGGGACATCACTTCGAGGACGTTCAACTACACTAACCACACGCTGCTGCCTGAGGCCCTGGAGAAATGGCCGGTGCGCATCTTCGAGAAGCTGCTGCCGCGCCACCTCGAGATCATCTACTACATCAACTACCGCTTCTTAAACGGCATCGTCGAGAAGACCTGGCCGGGCGACAACGACGTCAAGCGCCGCCTGTCGATCATCGAGGAAGGCGCCGAGCGCAAAGTGCGCATGGCCAACCTCTGCGTGATCGCCTCCAGCCGTGTCAACGGCGTGGCTGAGGTGCACTCCAAGCTCGTGCGCGAGGAGCTCTTCCCCGAGTACAGCAGCCTGTGGCCGGACAAGTTCTGCAACGTCACCAACGGCGTGACTCCGCGCCGCTGGCTGCTTGCCTGCAACCCGGGCCTGGCCCAGCTCTACACCGACACCGTCGGCGACGACTGGCCGCTGCACCTGGACAACTGCCGCAAGCTGCGCGACTTTGCCGATGATCCGAAGATGCAGAAGCGCTTCATGGACATCAAACGCGACAACAAGGTGCGCCTGACGGCCGAGATCAAGAAGCTCACCGGCGTCGAGGTCTCCCCGGACGCGATCTTCGACGTCCAGGTCAAGCGCCTGCACGAGTACAAGCGCCAGCACTTAAACCTGCTGTACATCATGTCGCTTTACCGCAGGATCATCGAGAACCCTAATCTCAAGATCGTCCCGCAGGTGTTCATTTTCGGCGCCAAGGCCGCCCCGGCCTACACGCTGGCCAAGGACATCATTTACGCCATCAACGCCGTCGGCGCGCGCATCAACAGCGATCGCCGCGTCAAGGACATGCTCAAGGTGGTGTTCCTGCCCAACTACAGGGTATCGCTTGCCGAGAAGATCATCCCGGCCGCCGATGTCTCCGAGCAGATCTCCACGGCAGGCTATGAGGCCTCCGGCACCTCGAACATGAAGTTCTCAATGAACGGCGCGCTCACCATCGGCACGATGGACGGCGCCAACATCGAGATCGTCGCCGAGGCCGGCGAGGACAACAACTTCATCTTCGGCCTGTCCGTCGATGAGGTCATCGAGCTCAAGAAGCACTACAACCCTTGGGACTACTACAACGGCAACGCTGAGCTCAAGGCCGTGCTCGACTGGTTTGACAGCGACTACTTCACTCCGGGCCGTCCGGGCGAGCTCTCGTCCATCAAGCGTTCGCTCCTGGACGGCGGCGATCCGTTCCTGGTGCTCGCTGATTTCGCCTCCTATCAGGAAGCCCATCAGCGCGTTGAGAAGATGTTTGCCAACAAGAAGCGCTGGGCTCACGCCGCTATCGTGAACTCCGCCTCCATGGGCAAATTCTCCTCAGACCGCTCCATCGCGGAGTACGCCGACAGGATCTGGAAACTTAAGGACTACCAGATCTCCGACAAGTGATCTGACTAAAGCTTATCGTGCAAGCCCAAATTGTGCGAGTCATAGGATCTCACTGTCATGCAGGAGGTCCTCTACCGTCTCCGGCTCATCGTCATCCCCCGCCAAGACGTCATCCGAGGC
>DKSD01000006.1 GCA_002473165.1 Succinatimonas sp. UBA7265 | reverse complement strand
TTCTCGCTGCCGAAGACGAATTTGAAGAAGACGTCGTTGAGCACGGAGATGTTGGAGGAACTGAGATTGCGCAGCATCTCTTCCTCTTGCTGCTCGCGGGTTTTGAGCATGTAAGCATCATTCCTTGTACAAATTTTGAAAGCGCTTACTTTGAGCCATCAGAGCGGGAATGTCAAGCATACGGCTAAATTTTTGACAGCGTGGCAGCGCAGCGCGAAAAAATTCAGAGCGAAGAAAAGCAAACGCCTCGCAGGAAAACGGTGCCGCGGAACTAAATGAGATCGAGGCAGCTTTCGATGTTCAGACCGTCAAAGACATCGGTGTTGCCGCGGTTGCGCCTGATCATCGCGCTCACGCCGTCCATGGCGCCCTGGGTTGCGGACACGGCATCCCCGGATTTGAGCATGAGGCTGATAAACAGCGCCGCGAAGACATCGCCGGTGCCGTGGAACTCGCGGTCGATCTCGGTGTAGGGAAGGGAGAAATTGCCGTGGTTTTGAGCGTCATAGCCGCACACGCAACGCCTGCCTTCGCAGACGGCGCTCGTGATGATGACAGTGCCGGGGGTGAGGGCGCGCAGCGCGTTTACGAGCGCATCCGTCTCCTCTTTGGAAAAGCCCTCTGCGCGGCAGCGGAATTTTGAGAGGTAGCAGGCCTCGGTAAGGTTGGGCACGATGAAGTCGGCAAGCGAGACGATGCGCCGCATGTTTTGGACGTTCTCCTCGGTGACGCCGTTGTAGAGCGAGCCGTGATCGCCCATGATCGGATCGGTAAACACCGGGATCCCGCGAGCGCGGAACTCACTGAGGCAGGAGGCGACAAGATCCGTCTGCGCCCTCGATGAGAGATAGCCGGTGTACACGGCGTCAAAGGAAAAGCCCAGCTCTTTCCAGTAGCCCAGCGTCTTGCGCATGAACTCTGTGGTGTCGAGCACATCGAATTTGCCGTAGGCGAAGTTGTTGGACACCAAAGCCGTGGGCAGCACCGAGACGTCAAAGCCTGTGTGCGTGAGGATCGGCAGCATGGCGTTGACGGCGATCCTGCCGTAGCACGGCAGATCCCCGATGAGCAGAAGGCGTTTTTTCATAAGGCGTCCGTAAGCTTTTAGTGCGTTTTTAAAACTCAGCGGCTATTTTAACTGCTGTGCGGCGCCGCGCTGATAAAATTGCCTGCATCGGCCGCGGCTAATTTTCCGCTAAGCATTAAGGCTTAAAGTTAAGCTGCACAGACAGCACGGGTATGAGGAGATACTATGGCTGCATCTTCCAGGAAAATTATAAAGATCCTGATATTTTTGGCAATTATCGCTGCGATCGCCGCTTTTTTCCTTTACCGGGCTTTCCATGTCGAACCGCCTTCATATATGACGGTGCAGCCGCAGGTGCGCGACATCGTCAGGCAGGTTTACGCCACTGGCACCGTCGAGGGCAAAACCCAGGTGGATGTGGGCGCGCAGGCCTCAGGGCAGATCTTAAAGCTCTATGTGCAGACCGGCGATGAGGTGAAAAAGGGCGATCCGCTGTGCGAGATCGATCCCAAGACCCAGGAGAACGCGCTCAAGAGCGCGCAGTCGCAGCTGGAGATCACCGAGGCCAACATCACCGCCAAAAAATCCGAGATCAAAAAGCTCAAGGCCGAGGCCGACCGCCAGTCGCGCCTTATAAAGAACCAGGCCACGGCGCAGCAGGATTACGAGTCGGCGGTGTCGGCGCTTGAAGTGGCGCAGGCCGAGCTCAGATCTTTGAACGCGACGCTTGAGCAGAACAAGACTTCCGTGGACACGGCCAGGACGAATTTAGGCTACACCCATATCACGGCGCCCATGGACGGCACGGTGTACGCCACGGTGGTCGATGAGGGCCAGACCGTGAACGCCTCACAGACGACGCCTACGATCTTAAGACTTGCCGATCTCTCGGAGGTCACGGTCAAGACCGAGATCTCCGAGGCCGATGTCGTGAACGTCAAGAGCGGCCAGGAGTGCACGTTCACGATCCTGGGCGCGCCGCACCGCACGTTCAAAGGCGTGTTAGGCCGCATCGCCCCGGCGCCGTCATCCTATGAGAGCTCAAGCTCCTCGACGTCTTCCTCCTCGTCGTCTTCTTCATCGTCAAGCTCGACAAGCGCCATCTATTACAACGCCGACATCAATGTCAAAAACCCCGACGGGCTGCTGCGCATCGACATGACGGCCGACGTCACGGTGAACGTGGCCTCGGCAAAGCAGGTGCTGGCCGTGCCGCTTACGGCGCTGCGCGATGATCAGGGCGACAAAGCCGAAATTTACGTTTTAGGCGAGGACGGCCTCGTGCACAGCCGCAGCATCGGGGCGGGGATCCGCGACGATCAGTACGTGCAGGTGCTCTCCGGGCTTGATAAAAACGATCGCGTCGTCATCGGCGATGACGTGAGCACGGCCGAATCGGCCGCCCTGAAAAACGATCGCCGCAGGAGAGGGCCGTTCTGATGAGTGACGCACCGCTTTTGGAGTTAAAGGAGATCCGCAGATCGTACGCCACGGGCGCCGAGCCTGCGGAAGTGCTCCACGGGATCAGCCTCACGATCAAAAAAGGCGAGCTCGTGGCCATCATCGGCCCCTCGGGATCGGGCAAGTCGACGCTCATGAACATCATCGGCTGCCTCGACAAGCCCACCTCGGGCAGCTACAAGGTCTCAGGCCGCGATACCTCAGGCATGAGCCCTGACGAGCTGGCGGCGCTGCGCCGCGATTTCTTCGGGTTCATTTTCCAGCGCTACCACCTGCTCTCGCATTTAAACGCGCTGGAGAACACCGAGGTGCCCTCCGTCTACTCCGGCTTTAAAAAAGACAAACGCCGCTCCCGCGCCTTTGCGCTCCTAAAAAGGCTGGGCCTTGGAGACAAGGCGCTGCACGCGCCCTCGCAGCTCTCAGGCGGGCAGCAGCAGCGCGTGTCCATCGCCCGCGCTTTGATGAACGGCGGGCAGATCATCCTGGCAGACGAGCCCACGGGCGCTTTGGACACGAAATCCGGCGTCGAGGTCATGCGCATCCTCACCTCGCTGAACGCCCAGGGGCACACGGTGATCTTGGTGACGCACGATCCGCGCATCGCCGCGCACGCCCGCCGCGTGATCACCATCCAGGACGGCGCCATCGTCTCAGACGAGGAGCACGAGCCTGAGGTCTATCCTGATTCAGAGGATGAAAGCGCGCACTCGCAGCCTGAGGCTGAGGAAGGCGCGGAATTCACGCTGCGCCCGGGCTGGGCGACGTCGCTGCGCGCCTATGCCGATCGTTTCTCCGAGGCCGGGGCCATGGCGCTGCGCGCCATGGTCTCAAACCGCCTGCGCACGCTTTTGACCATGCTGGGCATCATCATCGGCATCATGGCGGTCGTCATGGTGGTGGCGCTGGCGCGCGGAGCCTCGGACAACATCATTTCCAACATCTCGTCCATGGGCACGAACACCATTTCGGTCATGCCCGGCGAGCGCATGGGCGACGTGCGCTCAGGCAGAGTGCGCACGCTCAAAGTCTCGGACATGAAAGCGCTGCAAGGCCAGCCCTTTGTCGACTCCGTGTCGCCGGTCGTGCAGAAATCCGTGCTGCTGCGCAGCGGCAACATCGAGAACAACGCCACGGTCTACGGCGTGAGCTCGGAGTACTTCCGCGTCTACGGCATGGAGATCGGCAAAGGGCGCATGTTTTCGGAAAAAGAGGCCGGCGAAAATCCGCAGATCTGCGTCATCGACGTCAACACGGCGCGCAACATGTTCCCGGGCGTAAGCTCGCCGGTGGGGCGCAAACTCCTCGTGGGCGATGTGCCCATGATGGTGATCGGCGTGCTTACTGACAAAGAAGTGGCCTTCAGGCCGCAGGATGCGCTCTATGTCTACGCCCCGTACTCGACACTCATGCACAAGCTGTCAAACCAGGATTACCTCTCAACGCTCATCGTGCGCATCGCCTCGGGCTTTTCCACGCCGGTGGCCGAGGCGAGCCTCACGGGCTTTCTCAAGGCCCGCCACGGGCGCAAGGACTTCTTCATCCAGTCCTCTGACACCATCATGAAGTCCATAAACCAGGCGACGTCGACGTTTACGCTTTTGATCTCGGCCATCGCGGTGATCTCGCTCGTGGTAGGCGGCATCGGCGTCATGAACATCATGCTTGTCTCCGTCACTGAGCGCACGCGCGAGATCGGCATCCGCATGGCCGTGGGCGCCAGGCAGAGCGACATCATGACGCAGTTTTTGATCGAATCCGTGACCGTGTGCATCATCGGCGGCCTGGCAGGCGTGATCCTCTCGGTCGTAACCGGCAGGATCATCACGGCTTTTATGCCCTCGGTGCCTTTGTCGTTCTCGGCTGCCTCGATCATCGTGGCGGTGCTGACTTCGTCGGCCATCGGCATGATCTTCGGGTTCATGCCGGCGCGCAATGCCGCAAGGCTCGATCCCATAGAGGCGCTGGCCCGCGAGTAAGCCTCAGGCCATCGGCTATAATTTAGGGGATTTACAGGCGGCGCAGCGCCGCATGACACAAGGACAAAGAGCATGAAAGGCAGCCTTCGGGACATGGAAGATCTCTGCGGCGTCGATCCGCTGGCGCGCACGTTCAGGGAACTTGCGCGCGCGGGTACGCAGTCAGACGACAGCTCCAAGAACATCCCTTCGACCGTGGGGCAGCTGCGCCTGGGCGCGCAGCTTGCCTCGCTCATCGGCGGCATGGGCTTTAAGGCAGAGCAGGATGAGAAGGGCGTCGTCACGGCCTGCGTGAGCGCCTCGCCAGGATGCGAGGGCTGTGAGCGCATCGCGCTCATCGCGCACCTTGACACGGCGCCGGATGCGCCGGGCGAGGGCGTGGAGCCGCGCCTTGTCAAAAACTACGACGGCGGGAGCATCGAGCTTGACAGCGGGCTCGTCATTGACAATCAGATCTGCCCGCAGCTGCCCTCCCATAAAGGCGATGACATCATCGTTACGGACGGCGTGACGCTTTTGGGCGCCGACGACAAGGCCGGCGTGGCGGTGATCCTGGAGATTTTGCGCGAACTCTCGCAGGATCCCTCCTTTAAGCATCCGGAGATCCGCGCCGTCTTTTCCGTTGACGAGGAGATCGGGCGCTCGGCTGATTATATAGATGTCAAAAAGCTCGGCTGCGCTTTTGGGATCACGGTAGACGGGGGCGAGGCCGGCGAGCTGGACACCGCTACTTTCAGCGCCGAGGGCGCCACGGTAAAGATCACAGGCCGCAGCGTGCACACGGCCGTCGCCTACAAGACCATGGTCAACGCCTGCGAAATGGCCGCGCGCTTCATGCAACTGCTGCCTCGCGATGAAAAACCCGAGAACACCCGGGGCACTGAAGGCTTCTTCCACGTGCACAACGTCGAGGCGTCAACGGCCTCTGCCAAGATCCGCATGATCATCCGCGATTTTGACAAGGATAAGCTTTTACAGCGGGTAGAGCAGCTTGAGATGATCGCAGAGCTTTTAAACCGCGAGGCGGGGTACGCGTGCGTGAGCGTTGAGCACAAACACCAGTACGCGAACATGGGCGAGGTGCTAAAACAGCACCCGGAGGTGCTCGAGCGCTGCCGCAAAGCCTATGAGGCTGCGGGGGTTTTGGTGCGCGAGTGCGCCGTGCGCGGCGGAACCGACGGCTCCAACCTCTCAGGCCGCGGCCTTCCCTGCCCGAATTTCTTCACCGGCGGGCTGTGCGCCCACGGGCCTTACGAGTGCCTGCCGGTAAAATCGCTGCACCGGTGCCACGATGCGGTGAAAGCGTTAATTGAGATCTGCGCCGGGGAGCGTTAATGAGAAGAATTCTGCTTACAGGCGCCAAGGGCCAGCTGGGGCGCGAGTGCGACGAGGCGCTGCTGCGCGCAGGGTTTGCGGTGATCGCAGCTGATCACCAAAGCCTGGACATCACCTCATTGCAGGCCGTCGAGAGCGCCTTTGAGGCCGCAAAGCCTGACGCCGTCATCAACTGCGCGGCTTACACCAAGGTAGATTTGGCAGAAGATGAGGAAGAAAAGGCTCTGGCCGCCAACGCCGCCGGGCCTGGGAACCTTGCTGAGTGCTGCGCCAGGGCCGGCGTGCCGCTGTTGCACGTGTCCACGGATTATGTCTTTGATTCGCCGCTTAACGCCCCGCACAAGGAGGATGAGCCGCCGCGCGCGGGCTGCGCATACGGGCGCACCAAGCTTGAGGGCGAGCGCCTGATCGCCGCCAAAGCTGACTGCCATTATTTAATCGTCAGGGCAGGCGGGCTTTTCGGGCGCTACGGCAACAATTTCCCCAAGGTCATGCTGCGCCACGCGCTCAAAGATCCGCAATTGCGCGTCGTGGGCGATCAGCGCCTGACGCCGGCGCCGGCGCGGGCGCTGGCCGAAGCTTTGGTGCGCATGCTGCAATCCTCGCTGACAGAGCAGTTTGACGGGTGGGGGATCTACCATTTCCCGGGGCTGCCTTCTGTAAGCTGGTATGACTTTGCCTGCGCCGTGCTCGCGTGCGCGCGCAAATGCGGGCTGCTCGGGCGTGACGTGCCGGTGATCAAAATCACCTCGGCTGAATATCCGGTAAAGGCCAAACGTCCCTCCGACTCGCGTCTTGCCTCAGAGAAGATCCAGAAGGTCTTCGGGATCAGCCTGCCTGACTGGCATGACTATCTTGAGGAGACCTTAAGAGGAGAACTGTGATGATCCTAAGACCCCTTGCCGCGGCTTTAACGGCGCTGTGCCTTTCAGGCTGCACGCTGATGCTCTCAGACTATACAAGGCCTGATCTGCCCGAGGTCGCCTCATTTAAAGGCGCTGAGGATTACCTCGGGCCGCAGATTGCGCAGCGTTTTTGGGAGGGGTTCTCCGATCCGCGGTTAAACCAGGCGGTCGAACTGGCGCTCTCGCACAACCTGAGCCTTAAGAGCGCGGCGGTGACGCTTGAGAAAGCGCAGCTGCAAAGCGAGATCGCGGGCACACAGCGCCATCCGACGGCCTCAGCCTCGCTTGGTTCCGATGCCCGGCGCGCCATCGACTACCATGACAAAACGCATAAGAGCTCGTCAGGCAGCTTTAAGATCTCCTATGAGGCCGATGTGTTCGGCAAGGTGAGCGCGGCCGTGCGCAGCGCCGATGAGAATTACCGCGCCAGCGCCTATGACTATTACGCCATGAGACTTACCGTGATCAGCCAAACGGCGCAGGCCTACTGGCAGTATGCGTACGCCAGGCAGATCCTCGCGCTCAAAAAGCAGGATCAAAAGGACTCCGAGCGCCGGCTTAAGCTCATCACCGATCGCTACCAGGCTGGAGCTGCCGATCTCGTGGAGGCGGATACCGCGCGCATCAACAACCTGAAGATCGAATCCGAGGTCATCAGCGCGCAAAACCAGTTTGAAAAAGCCCGCACCGCGCTCAACACCCTCTTAGGGCAGACCGCCGATCACGAGGTGGAGACCGCCGATCTGGAAAAGGCAAAACTGCCGCAGTTCGGTCTTGAGGTGCCGTTAAAGCTGCTCTCGCGCCGCCCTGATCTCATGGAGAGCGAGGCAAAATTGCGCAAGGCGCTTGCCGATTATGACAGCGCGCGCCTGGCGTTCTTCCCCGATGTCACTTTAAGCGCCGGGATCAGCTCCGGCGCCACCACGACGTTTGCCAGTTTCTTTGTAAACCCGGTGGCCGCTTTGGGCGCAGCCGTGACGCTGCCGTTTTTAAACTTCCACGAGCTCTCGCTTGAACAGGAGAGCGCGTTGCGCGATGAGGATCTGGCCAAACTTGATTTCGTGTCGACCTATATAAACGCCGTGCAGGAAGTCTTTGACGGCATCAGCGATATCACGCTTGCAAAACAGGGACTTGACAACGCTGAGCGCCAGCTTAGGCTTGCGCGCGAGAATTACAGCCGCTATTTTGACCGATACAGCGCCGGGCTTGAGCAGCTCTCCGATCTGCTCGACGCTTCAGACAGCCTGCGCAGCGCCGAGAGCGCCGTGCTCCAATACCGCCGCGATCTTTTGGATGCGCAGATGGCGCTCATGGCCGCAGCAGGCGGCGACACCGCGCAGGCCGCGGCGCAGGAACACCCGGAACTTACTGAATAACAAAAACATACAAGGACACAGAGCATGGATATCAGGCTGGCCTCATGGAATGTCAACGGCATCCGCGCCGCCTCAGGCAAGGACGGATTTAAACAGTGGTTTGCAGACGACAGTTTTGACGTCATCGGTTTTCAGGAAACGAAGGCCGATCCCTCGCAGCTGCCTGAAAGCCTGATCCGTAAACCGGGCTATGAGTCCTGGTTTGCCTCCTCAACCGTGAAAAAGGGCTATTCGGGCACGGCGGTCTACAGCAAAATCAAGCCGCTTAAAACCGAGATCGAGCTTCCTGATCCTAAATTCCAGGGCGAGGGGCGCATCGTGCACCTCGAGTTTGAGCAGTTCCATTTCTTCAACGGCTACTTCCCAAACGGCGGGGCCGAGATCTTAGATGACGCGGGCAAACCCACGGGCAAATTCAAGCGCGTGCCTTACAAGATGGGCTTTTTTGAAAGCTTCTTTGAATATGCGCAAAAGCTGCGCAAGAGCAAGCCTGTGGTGGTCTGCGGCGATTTCAACATCGCCCACGAGCCCATAGATCTGGCCCGTCCCAAGCTTAACGAGCACAACACCGGCTTTCTGCCCGAGGAGCGCGCTTTCTTAGACCGCTTTATGCAATCAGGCTACATCGACACCTTCCGCAAAGTGCACGGGGACATCGAGGGTCAGTACAGCTGGTGGTCCTACCGCATGCGCGCCCGCGAGAAGAACGTGGGGTGGAGGATAGATTATTTCTTTGTCTCAGACGAACTTGAAGGGAATATCGCCGATGCCTGCATTGAAAGCGGGGTGACCGGCTCTGATCACTGTCCCATAGGGCTGACGCTCAGGTTTTAAGCGTCAGCCTGCGCAAGGCCGCAGCGCTTTTTTGACTCACCGTGCGCCGCGGCTTGTAAGTTTTGAAAACTCACAGCATAATAGGATTCACGGTTACGGAGCTTCGGCTCCTTTTTTAAACAGAGGCGGATCCCCAAATGAGGGATCCTTTTTCAGGTGAATAAAGTGAAATCAGCATTGCAGAAATCAAGAAAAGAATTGTCTGCAGTCACAGGCTGCAAACAGATGCGCTCAGCTTTAACTTCCGGCGTGGTCTTTTCCTATTCTTATTGGCGATTTCACTCTGCATATTGATTAAGGCGGTTTTATGAACCAGAACAAACACATGATTCCGCCGCCTCCCAATGAAGCGTGCGGCGGGATCGTTGATACGAGAATCAGCGAAATGTATCAGGTCCTCCCTCCGGTCGCTTTGACCGAAAAATACCCGACGACGGAGTTCACGGAGCAGTTAGTCTCCGGAACCCGCAGCGACATCCATAACATCTTCAACGGCAAAGATGACCGCCTCATCGTGATCACCGGCCCGTGCTCCATCCACGATCCTGTGGCCGCCATCGACTACGCCACGCGCCTTTTAAGGCAGCGCCGCAAGTACGAGAAGCAGCTGCTCGTGATCATGCGCGTCTACTTTGAAAAGCCGCGCACCACGGTGGGCTGGAAGGGCCTCATAAACGATCCGGGGCTCGATGACTCCCACGACATCAACCGCGGCCTGCGCATCGCGCGCAAGCTTTTGCGTGACATCAATTCCATGGGCATGCCGGCTGCCACCGAGTTCCTCGATCCGATCACCGTGCAGTACATCGACGAGTTCATCTCCTGGGGCGCCGTCGGCGCGCGGACCACGGAGTCGCAGCTGCACCGCCAGCTGGCCTCGGGCCTCTCCTGCCCGGTGGGCTTTAAGAACGCCACGGACGGCAGCGTGAAGATCGCCGTGGACGCGGCCATCGCCGCGGCTCATGAGCACACTTTCATGTCCGTCACCAAGATGGGCCATGTCGCGATCGTGCACACGCGCGGCAACGACGACTGCCACATCATCCTGCGCGGCGGCAAAGAGCCCAACTACAGCCACGAGCATGTCGAGAAGGCCTGCCAGGTGCTCTCGAAGGCCGGGCTTAAGCCGATGGTCATGATCGACGCTTCGCACTCCAATTCCCACAAAGAGTACAAGCGCCAAATAGAGGTCGCAGGCGACGTGGCCTCGCAGATCGCCGCAGGCGACGAGCGCATCTTCGGGCTCATGCTCGAGAGCAATATCGTCGAAGGCCGCCAGGATCTGCCCAAAGATCTCTCAAAGCTCGTTTACGGTCAGTCGATCACTGACGCCTGCATCAGCTTCGATGACACCGAAATGGTGCTCGAGCAGCTCAACGACGCCGTGCTCGCCCGCCGCAAGCGCCGCAATTCCTGAAAGAAGCGCCCGGCTTTTGCCGGGCTTTTTTTCCAGAAAAATCCGGATTTACTTAAACAACTCTTTATTTTTACAGAGGTAAAAATGCATCCTTCATTATCCCTTGAAAAAAGCAAGATCAAGATCCTGCTGCTTGAAGGCATCGATCCGAGCGCTGTCACCGCTTTAAACCGCTCCGGCTATACCTCCGTCACCCTGCTCAAGAAGGCCCTCGAGGGCCAGGAACTGCTCGATGCCATAGAGAACGTCCACTTCATCGGCATCCGCTCGCGCACCCACCTGACCCGCGAGGTCTTTGAGCACGCCAAAAAGCTCATCGGCGTGGGCTGCTTCTGCATCGGCACGAACCAGGTCGATCTCCCCGCTGCCGCCCAAATGGGCATCCCGGTGTTCAACGCCCCGTACTCGAACACCCGCTCGGTGGCCGAACTCGTCACCGGCGAGTATTTAATGCTGCTGCGCGACATCCCGCGCCGCAACGCGCTGCTGCACCGCGGCGGCTGGGATAAGACCGCAGGCGGCAACCATGAGGCCCGCGGCCGCACCCTGGGCATCGTAGGCTACGGCCACATCGGCACCCAGGTCGGCATCATCGCCGAATCCCTGGGCCTGAAGGTGATCTTCTATGACATCGAGCGCAAACTTGCTTTGGGCAACGCCAGACAGGTCGACACCATAGACGAGCTTTTCTCCCAGGCTGACATCATCACCATGCACGTGCCTGAGACGCCTCAGACGAAGAACATGATCAACGCCGGCGCTTTCTCGAAGATGAAAGACGGCGTGCGCTTCTTAAACGCCTCCCGCGGCACTGTCGTCGACATTCCCGCGCTGTGCGCTGCCTTAAAATCCGGCAAGGTCGCCGGCGCCGCCTGCGACGTCTATCCCAAAGAGCCTAAGGGCAAGGGCGATGAGTTCGTCTCCGAACTGCGCGAATTTGACAACGTCATCCTCACCCCGCACATCGGCGCGGGCACGGAGGAGGCGCAGCGCAACATCGGCACCGAAGTGGCCGAGAAGCTGGCGCTCTATTCCGACAACGGCACGACGCTGACCTCGGTGAACTTCCCTGAAGTCTCGTTGCCGGCGCTGCGCGAGGACGTCTCCCGCATCCTCCACATCCACAAGAACGTGCCGGGCGTGATGCGCGCGATCAACGAGATCTACGCCAAGTTCAATATCAACGTCGCCTCGCAGTACCTCGAGACGAACCCCGACATCGGCTACGTCGTCATGGACGCGCACACTCACGATCTCAGCGAGGTGATGCCGCTGTTAAAAGCGGTGCCGGGCACGGTGAAATGCCGTGTGCTCTATTAAGCATCGTCTAAAACCCCGCCCTCCTGCCAGGCAAACCTGGGGGAGGGCGTTTTTTTAAGCTTTTTCTGAGCGCACCGGTTTTTTTCGCTGCCGCCGGTGCATTAGAATGAAGTCATGATCATGAAAAAATCCGCCGCAGCCCTTGTCATCGCGGCGGCGCTTTGCGCGCACAGCGCTATCGCCGCCGAGGTTTCCGGCTGGAGCATCGCTCCTGCCGGCATGTGGCGGATCTCCGAGGACGCGGACTACGCCTTCTCCAAAGGCTCTCCCGCGCGCATGGTGAGGGCCGATCAGATCATCTCTAACACCCAGGCGCGCTATATGCTGCGCAAGGGACTGGTGAACACCTTCTCTTTTAAAGTGGGCTGCGTCTTTCAGTCCAAGACCCCGGCCTTTGAGCTCGATGTCCAGCCGCTGGACGTGCGCATTTCCGATCAGTTCAACGGCTACGCCTTCGTGCGCTTTTTAGTGGACGGCGGCAAGGAGTACTCGCTGCGCGGCGAGTACCTGCCGCCGGCGCGCCTAGTGTTCGCGCCGCTGACGCAGTCGCAGGACAAGGCGATCTCCGACATCTTTTTGCAGCTGCGCGAAGGCGGCAGGCTTTCCATGGCGCTGCTTGAGGGCGAGAAAAACCCGCCGCGCGTCTTTGAGGTGCCGCTCACTGGCTTTATGGAATTCTCCGACAAAGTCGTGGAGGACTGCGCGCGCTTAAACCAGGGCGCGGGCGTGAGGACGAAGTTCCTGCCTGATTACGTCACCAAAGAGCCCGGCGGTTACGCGCCCAAGCATAACTGGACGCTCAAGCCTCAGGCTCCCAACGACGGTCTGAACAAGCCTGAGGAGCCTGCCCCCAAAGAGGAGCCCAAGCAGCCTGAGAAACCCGAGGTGCAGTACTTTGAGCCGGGCGGCGGGCCTGCGAGCATCGGCCCTGACGGCAAGCCGGTGGTGCAGGACGGCAAGACCGATCCTGACGCGGCGCTGGGCACGGCTTCAGGCCCGCTGCAGATCGGTCCTGACGGAAAACCGGTGAGCAGCGCGGCAGGCGGAAACTCACAGGGCACGGCGGATCAGGCTCAAGCCGCGCAAGAGACAGCGCCTTCTCAGACAGGCGCCGGGCAGGGCACGCCTAACAACACCACAGTGGGGCAGGACGGTGTGCCGCAGAGCGCCAATTAAGCGGCAAATGGCTGCGCTGCCGCATCCGGCGTTCCTAAATTCTCTCCTCAAAGCGCGGTGAACCCTGTTCTTAAAAACTTCAGGCGTGTGGTGAAGCCGGAAAACCTGATCTGAAGCGGAGCGACCCACTGGCAAAATCCGATTCCGGGAAAAATATCTTACAACATGCGGAAAATTCAAAGGCGGCAGCTGTCCTAAAATTATTCGTTTTTTTTTTTTTTTTGCTTTTTCAAAAAGTTTTCTCAAAAATCTCTCCTTTTGCCCTTCAAAAACTGTGATCTTGCAGTCAAGTATGTCTGATGATCTTGACGCGTCTTTTTTTTTTTCTAATCTGTCAGCGTTCCAGACTAAAAAGAAAACGCTAGCTGCACGCTGCGTTTTATTTTCTGGAAACTACGAACTTTGTTAAGGGACAGTTTTAGGAGAGATCTCATGAAACAGACCGAGGGAGCCATCGGGTTCCTCATTTCCGCTTATCGAGGAATTTTAAAACACGCCAGGTTTGCCGCCCTTGCCGGGGCGCTCACCGTTGCCGGCGCTTTCTCGGGCGCGGCTCAGGCTTTGGATGTGACGCCGAGCGCCAATGTTGAGAAGCAGACTATTGATGACGAAGTCAGATACCGGATCACTTCGGATCTTAGCAATGTCGACGTCCTGAATGTTTCAGGCGGCGAGTCTTTCTACAGCGGCAAAGACGCTGAGGTAAATATCGGCACCCTTAATGTCACAGGCGATGGCACTGATTTTGAGACTCGCAGTGTTGCGACTTTCGGCACCATCAATGTCTCCGGTCAGAATTCAGAAGTAAGCTTTGACGATTATGGCTTTACCGTTACCGGCAATGTGAATGTCAAAGGCGGTGCGGACATCAATTTCTACCAGCAGGGCACGATCAAAGGCGCTCTCAATATTGAAAGCGTCAACACGTCTACGGCCAATGGTGGCGATCTGACCGTCGAAGGCGCAGTGAACCTTACCGGGGCCAACGCCTCGTTTAATGTCGGCGAAGTTTATTTGGATTACGATGACTACGACGGAAAGCTCAAAGCTTCAACCGGCGGCAAGGCGACGCTCAACGGCGGCATTAACGCCGGATCCGGTGTAGTGACCGTGGAGAACGGCGGCGTCCTGAATCTTGACGGAGCAAACAGCGTGGCCAAGTTCGACGCAGGCTCCAAACTCATCACCGCCTCGGGCAAGTTCTATGATGAAGGCAATAATAATTACAAGCCGATCACCGAATCATTAGAGTGGGGCAAGGAAGAATACAAAGAAAGAGTCGGAGCCAACGGCGTGGTTAACGTCACCAACGGCGCCGGCATCGAAGCCGACTACCGTGTGCTGCTCAATAACGATCACAATGCGTTAAACGACTACATCGCCTCAGGCTCCATCAATGTTGACGGCAATTCGTACATCAGCCTCCTGAACATGGGCGCGGTGAAAGTTGATGCCGCCAAGAGCATTAAGACGCTGCTGGGTCTTACTGACGGCGCCAAACTTAAGGTCGAGCTCGATCAGAGCGGTGACGCCACGGTTGCCCAGCTTGCTCAGACCATTAAGGAGACCAGCGATGCGGGCCTTGCCAACAACACCACAGACCGCAGCCTGCTGCCGACCCTGAACGCTGACACTTCGTCTTCGGATCTGGCAGCCCAGCTCACCGCAGCCGGCGTTTCCGCCTCCGAAGAGGTTAAGCTTGCCGAGGTTAAGCTGACCTCCGGCGACACCCTCAAGACCGGCGACATGAAGCTGTCCATTGCCGCGGCTGACGGCGGCGCGCTCGTCACCGACAAAGACGGCAATACAGGCTCCCTGGAGCTTTCAGACAAATCCACCCTGTCTGTTACCGGCAGCGGCGCGGTCAAAGATCTGACCGCGGCCGGCACCGTGACCGGCGGCGGCACGGTTACCGCCGAGAGCCTGAAACTCTCCGGCACGACCTCCCTGCTGGGCGGCACCACGCTGTCCGTCAAGAGCGCGGATCTGTCAGGCAGCACGCTGTTCATGGATCCTCTCTGGACCGAGGGCGCCTCGAAGCTTACCGGCAGCCTTACTTCGGGCACTGACGAGGACACCTTAAACGGCTTCCTGATTGCGGGCCAGAACTCGGCGTTCTACATCGGCGACACCGATGGCGGCACGGAGCTCTTCAAAGACGAATCCGATAAGGATGAGCTGAATGAAAACGGCGTGACCGCTCTGGGCTTTATCGACAAGGCTATAACCATTAAGTCAGGCTACGGCATCACCGTCGACGGCTCGCTCACCTCTGCCTCAAGCGCTTCGGGCACTGCCGACACCGTGACGGTTGCCAAGAACTCCAAACTGACCATCTCCAAAAACGCCCTGTCCTCAGGCGCCGCCGTGACCTTTGAAAACGACGGCACCGTGAACAACGCAGGCACCATCGAGATCACCGACGCCGATGTTTCAGACGGTGAGAGCCTTGAGGTCTTCGCCTCGGAGAACGGCACGGTCAAGGACAACACCGACAGCCTGGGCGGCACTTATACGATGTTAAGCGGCGCCTTCACCCTGACCCTGGATCCGGACAATCCAGGCAGCTTGATTGCTTCTTTCAACGGCATTCAGGATGAGAATGTTGATGATTCCATTCGGAATCCGGTTAATGCCTGGATCAAGTCTGGCAACAAGGTAAAGAAAGGCACCTTCCTGTCTCAGTCCATAGGCGCCTCCGACTGCGCCACGGTGATGAACTCCGCCGCCCGCTTCCTGGTGCTCTCAGGCGCGGTGCAGAACGCCCAGATGGCGCAGCGCGCCTCCTATGACAGCGTGGAGGAGCGCCTGGGCTTTGGCACGGCGTCTCTGACCCGCCAGGGGCAGATTGACGGCACTTCGGCCGGCATCTGGGTGCAGCCTGTGTACATGCACCATGACTCCGACGGCTTTGACGCAGGAAAGAGCGGCGGCCTGGGGGTGTCATCAAATCTCAGGGGCATCGTGCTGGGCTCTGACGTGAAGTTCGCCGAGCACTTCGTTGCCGGCGCGGCGCTGTCCGCAGGCAGCGGCGACTCCCATTCGGAGGGCCATTACGCTTACACGAAGAACGATTATGACTTCTTTGGCGCGAGCATTTACGGCTCCCTGAACTATGACGCCTTCACCCTGATGGCGGACGCGGGCTTTACGAGAGTAAACGGCGACGCCGGCCAGTACACCAGCGTCGGGAAACTCTCAGGCGATGCCGACACGGACGCGTGGACTCTGGGCGTTCAGGCCAAGTACGCATTCTCCCTTGGAGATGCCATTGTGGCTCCTCACGCCGGGGTGCGTTACTCAAGGTATGAGGTTGACTCCTCAAACGTGAAGTTCAATGACGAGCGCCTCAAGGCTCACAGCTTTGACGCAAACCAGGTGACGTTCCCTCTGGGTGTCGCCGTAAGCTCCGAGGTTAAGGCAGGCGACTGGACGGTAAGCCCCGCAGGCGATGTCCGCGTCATCTTTGCCGCAGGGGACAAAGACGTCTCCTCGGCCTTTGACTTCGGCGGCCCTGTGGGTTCAGCTGACTCCGATGTCACCGACACTGTGTCCTTTGGCGCCAGAGTGGGCCTTGACGCGCAGTACGGTCAGAGCTTCGGCTTAGGCCTTGCCTGCGAGTACCTGGGCTCCTCGAACTCCAACAACAGCCGCGTCAGTCTGAACGCGCGCTATGAGTTCTGATCTGTTAAGGCCGCGTCCTGCGGCCTTGTGAAGCTTTTAAGCGATCTGGCACCTGTAAGCCGGATCGCTTTTTTTGTCTGCGCTTGCAGATGAGAGGTGCGATCTTCGAGGCGATCGCCGCGATCGTTACAATCTCGCAAGGATTTGGTTTCTTTATGGCAGGTTAGCGCGATCGATCCCTTGAGAGCTGGAATCGCAGCCCTCGTTTCTCCAGAGCGCAAACAACTTTGATCTTCGTTTATACCGTTTTACCGTTTGGTGACGTTTTGAAGTTACTGTGCTCACGGTGCAAACAGATCGTCGCCGTCGATCTCCGAGATCACGCAGTTGGCGCGTGCATTGCGGATAAGCCCGCTTGCTGATACCAAGGTCAGGTGTAAAGCCTTTTTTGAACCTGTCTGGGTTCTGAATGCTTCAATTTTTGCCAAAAGCTGTTTTTCATATGCCGCATCAATCTGATACGGTTGAGCGGAGAATTTCATTTCGCAGAGATTGGCAACACCGTCTTTGCGATCGATCACGAGATCAATCTGGGCTCCTTGGCTTTTGTTATTGCACCAGCTGTATTCTTCAGTTTCTACACCAGAGATCCCTAAAGCCTCTTTCAGTTGTGGAATGTGTATCAGGCAGACGAGTTCAAAGGCATGCCCGCACCAGGAATAAAAGGCAGGGGTCCCAACATGTGCAATCCAAGAGAGGATTTTCCCCGGTTCGAGAAAACGAAGGTAAAACAAGGTAAACGGGTCAATGACCTGATACCGCCATGCGGTGTTGTTTTTTGTCACATCATGGTATTTGCGTATAAATCCGCATTGTTCAAGTTCACTTAATGCATCTGTCAACCCTTCGCCATCACTGATGTCCTGTTGACACGTAAGTTCAGTGCGCGTCAAACCTCGGTTCAGAGAGGCCAGTTTTTTAATGATGCTCATATGTTTTTTTGAATTTCGAAAAAGCGAAGCATAGAGATTGCTGAATTCATACTTGAGCGGTCCGTTATCCTGAAAACAGATGACATCAATGTTTTGGGCAAGACTCAGCCGTCGATCGAAGTAATTAAGATAATAAGGTATGCCACCAAAGACCATGTAACTTTGGATGATCTGCTGCCGCGTCAGCGCGATCTCGTTGGTCGCAAACAGTTGCTCGCATTCGTAAAGTGTAAACGGGTTCAGGCGGATCTGCCTCGTGACCCGCTTGTAAAGCCCGCCGGTGCTTTCCAAAAGGTTGTCAATGATCCAGGATGTTGCTGATCCGCAGACGATGAGCGCGAGATCTTCACGTGCCGATCCCCAAGTATTCCAGAAAAAATCCAAAGCGCTTTTGAAATTTGAACGGCGGGTGTCCATCCACGGCAGTTCATCGAGGAAAACCACAAGCCGGCCGGTTGCCGGATCGCGATGTGCTACAGAAGATTCCAGCAGCTTTTGCAGCATTCTGAAAGCTTCAAACCAGTCTTTTGGTATTTTCTTTTCTTTCCATCCGTATTTGAGCAGGCTCTCGTAAAACAGTCGCAACTGTCCCTTCATGTTCAGATCAGATGCACCGGATGTATAAAAGGCGAAGTTATTATTGAAGTATTCCCTGACAAGATAAGTCTTACCGACTCTTCGCCTGCCGTAAACTGCAATAAATTCCGGCCTGCCTGAACGGAGACAGCCTTCAAGGATCTTTTGCTCTCTTTTTCTGCCGATGATTTTCATGTGGTACATCCTTTTGCGCTACTTTGGCATACAAACTTATTTCAGCTAAATATAACCTATAAAACTTTTATAAATAGCTGATATAAGTATCATACTACACTGTTCAGCTAGATATAAACAGATCTTGCCAAATTTAACCGCTGACCCCTCTATTGAGCCTTTACTGCGCAGCTCGTATTCTTTGCTTGCACACGTGGCGAATCATGGCTTTAAGGCAGTTATAAAAAACGCCGGCATAAGCCGGCGTTTTTGAGTACGAGCTGAGAGCTTACAGCAGCACGGTGCTGAACCACGGGACCAGCACGATGAGGAAGAACACCGCGGTGTAGCCGATAAAGAACGGCAGCTCGCCCTTGGCGATCTGGCCCATCTTCAGGTGGGTGACCGACGAGGCGGCAAAGAGGTTTACGGCCACCGGCGGCGTCATGGTGCCGATCACGTTGGAGATCGACACGATCATGCCGAAGTGGATCACGTTGATACCCAGCGACTCAGCCACCGGCCAGAGCAGCGGCACGAGCAGCACGCAGGTTGCGATGCCCTCGAGGAACGTGCCGAACACCAGCAGCACGCAGGCGACGATCAGGCAGTACAGCGTGGCCGAGAGGTTCCAGCCGTTGATGGTGTCGATGAGCAGCTGCGAGATGCCGGCGTAGGTGAACAGCCAGGAGAACGCTGTGGAGGTGGCGATGATAAAGAGCACCATGGCCGAGCCCTTGCCGGAGTCGACGATCACCTTAAAGAGCTCGCCGTAAGGCATCTCTTTGTAGATAAAGACGCCCACGACGAAGGCGTACATCACGGCAACTGCAGCCGACTCCGTCGGGGTGAGGATGCCTGAGTAGATGCCGCCTAAGACGATGACCGGCAGCAGCACCGCGAGGATCGAGTCCTTAAAGGCTTTAAAGAATTCGCCCAGCGAGAGCTTCTTGTCAGACTTGGGCCAGTTCTCAGAGCGCGAGAGCATGACGCAGACGATGGCCAGCACGATGGCGATCATGACGCCGGCAACGAGGCCGCTTTTGAAAAGATCGCCGATGGAGCTTGAAGTGATCGTGCCGTACACCACCATGATGATGGAAGGCGGGATGATCGGGCCCAAACCGCCTGACACCGCCAAGAGGCCTGCCGAGCGCTCTTTGGGATAGCCGCGCTTGATCATTTCAGGGTAGAGCATGGCGCCGATGGCGATCACGGTGGCCGGGGCGGATCCTGATAGGGCGGCGAAGAACGCGCACGAGAGGATCATGACGTAGAACAGGCCGCCGCGCACTCCGCCGACGACGGCCGAGGCTAAATCGACGATGCGGCGCGAGATGCCGCCGCGGGTCATGAGGTTGCCGGCGAGCACGAAGAAAGGAATGGCCATGATGCCTGAGGAGTCAAGGGCCGTAAAGATGCGCTGCCCGACGACGCCTAAAGGCATGTCGATGTAGTAGAGGGTGACGGCGGTGGCCACGCCCAGAGCCAGGGCGATCGGCACGCCGATGATGAGCATCAGGGCGAAGCCGCCGAAGAGAATCAATGCGGTCATGGTTTAAGCCTCCTTGCCCTCGCCCTTGGGCCCGTCCTGATCAGCAGGGGCCTTTAAGAGCATAAAGAACGCGACGATCTGCACCACGGTGATGAAACCAAAGGAAATGGGCAGCGAGAGGTAGGGCAGCCACATCGGGATCCCCAGGCCTGCGGAAACCTGGCCGTTGCTAAACTGCATGTTCACGAGATCTATGGAGGTCCTGAAGATCAGGATCGCAAAGCCGATGACGATGAGCTTGACGACGAGGCGCAGGAATTTCTTCACCGGAGGCGGGCATTTGTCCGTGACAGCGGTGACGGCGATCTGCGAGCCGTCGCGCAGGCCGGCTTCGGTTGCCAAAAGCGTCAGGTAAACCATGTTGTAGCGCGCCAGTTCGTCGAACCAGGAGATGCCCGCGCCAATGAGGTTGCGGTTTACCACCTGGGCGAACTCGGCTAAGCACATCACCACGAAGCACACGGCGATGCAGAGGTTTTCGAGGCGCTGGAGGTTCTTGATAAAGTTTGAATTCATGAGCAAACCTCAGACACAAAGGGGGCACCGTGTGCCCCCTGAAAGTTTGGATGGTTTATTTGGCGGCGACGGCTTCCTTGTAAGCGTCGATCCACTCCTGCGGCACGTTGGCGCGGAGCTTCTCAACAGCCGGCAGGACCTTGGCCTTCATAGCCTCGCGGTCGATGTCGTAGAACTGCACGCCTTTGGCTTTGAGCTCTTTGACGGCGTTCTCGTTGATCTCTTTGAGGTTCTGGCGCTGCCAGGCCACAGCGGCCTTCATGGCCTCATAGACCTTGGGCTTGAACTCGTCAGGGATCTTCTTCCAGGCGCGGTCAGACACACCGATGAAGATGTAGGTGAACTGGTGGTGGGAGTTCGTGACGTTCTTGATGACTTCGTAGTAACGGTTGATCAGCATGTTGCCGACAGCGTTCTCGCAGCCGTCAATGGTGCCCTGCTGCAGAGCGGTGTACTGCTCGGTGGCCGGCATCGGGGTGGCGATGGCGCCTAAGGCGTTGAAGGCGGCGATCTGCATCTTGTTCTCCATGGTGCGGATCTTCATGCCTTTGTAGTCATCGGCGGTCTTGATCGGGTTCTTGGAGAACGTATCGCGGAAGCCTGACTCCAAAGCGCCGATGATGTGCACGCCCTGAGCCTCGGCCTTCTTGGCAATGAGCTGGCCTAACTTGCCGTCGACAGCGGCGTGAGCCTGCTCGTCGTTGTCAAAGAGGAACGGCTGATCGAGCAGCACGAGTTCCGGAATAAACTGGGAGAGCACGGTGTTAACCACGGAGATCATGTCCATGGTGCCCATCTGGGCGCCCTCGTACATTTCACGCTCGCCGCCTAAGGTGCCGCCTGCGACCACCTGGACTTTGACCTTGCCGCCGGTGAGCTTGTCGAGCTCTTCTGCAAACTTCTTGCCGCCTAAGGCGTAGCTGGAGTTGGCCGGATCGACGAAGCCTAATTTAAATGTAACGGAATCGGCTGCCATGGCGTTGGCGGAGAAAGCCGCTGCGGCTGCGAAAACTGCACCGGCGATTAAGCGTTTAGCTAATTTCATGTTTTTTGTTCCTCTAGTCTGTCTGTGCTGTCACTCTCAGTGACATTTCAATTCTAGGGATACTAAGAGTGTGCTTTTGTGCATGAACTCAAATTTTTGAGATGAAATGAGACGATCCGGCGAATAAAAGCGGGGAAAAGATCAGATCTGTTAAGCCGCGCGAAAAATGTCTGACAAGTTCTGATTAAGCATTTTCTCTTGGTCTGACTTGTATATATGTTAAAAATCCTGGCAGGCGCATGCAAACGGCAGGCCTTGCGCCTCAGGTGCCGCTGCTTTTTGATCAGACATCTGACAGGGCGAAAACCCGCCGTAAATTACGTAATCGTTTGCGTAAGGCGGGCGCAAAAATGCCGGCTTAAGCCGGCATTTTTTGTCAAGGCTTATAAAATCAGCCGCGGGTCGCCGCTTTCATCGCGCTGACGTACGCGCCGAGCTCTTTTAACAAGGCCGGAACGTCGCCCAAGTGTTTTTCGATGATCTTGACGCACCCGGAGCCGGCGATCGCGCCGACGGCGCCGGTCTCAAGCGCCTGCTTTACGTGCTCCGGAGTGGAAATGCCAAAGCCTAAGATCGGCACCGGGGCCTTGAGCTCTTTGAGGCGTTTTATGACTTTTACCGGCTTGCCGAAAGCGGTTTCGGTGCCGGTGATGCCAAAGCGGGAGAGCACATAGGTGTAGCCCGTGGTGATCTTGGCGATCTGCTGCAAGGTGGCGTCGTCGGCGTTGGGCGGGGCGATGAGCACGGTGTCGATGCCGTGATCAGCTGCGGCCTTGGCAAAATCGCCGCTCTTTGTGGTGAGCATCCCCGAGGGCACATCCGGCACCAGCACGGCGTCAAGGCCGGAGTCGGCAGCCATCTTAAAGAAATTGTCGATACCGTGGGCATAGACGACGTTGGCGTACACAAGGATCGACATCGGGATCTCGGGATCGGCATCGCGCACGGCGCGGATGCAGGCAAAGAAATCTTTGGTCCTCGCCCCGGATTTTAAGGCGCGCTTGTCGGCGTGCTGGATCACCGGGCCGTCAGCGCAGGGATCGGAGAAGGGAAAGCCCAGCTCCAAAGCGTCGGCGCCGTTTTCCCTCAGGCAGTGCAGGATCTTAATTGAAGTCTCAAAATCCGGATCGCAGAGGGTGACGAAGGGCACGAAGCCGCCTTCGTGTTTTGCCGCAAGGGCGGCAAATCTCTTTTCAAAACGCTTTTCCATGTTTTCCTCCTGTCACTTGCGAAGCGGTGCGGTGTCGATGGAGCCGTCAGCGCGGATGCAGCCTAAGTCTTCAAGGTATTTGGAGACGCTGAAGATGTCCTTGTCGCCGCGGCCTGAGAGGTTGACGACGAAGACCTGTTCTTTGTCCGGGTGCTCCCTCATCATCTTGATGGCGTAAGCCATGGCGTGCGAGGACTCGAGCGCCGGGATGATGCCTTCCTGCTCTGAGAGCAGCACGAAGGCCTCAAGCGCCTCTTTGTTCGTGGCGTTGACGTATTTGACGCGGCCGATGGAGTCGAGGTAGGCGTGCTGCGGTCCCACGGAGGGGAAGTCGAGGCCGGCGGAGATGGTGTTGGACTCGTTGATCATGCCGTCCTCGGTCTGCAAATTCTTCGACAGCGCCCCGAAGAAGATGCCGTCGACGCCTTTTTCAATGGTGGCGCCGTGCATGCCGGTCTCAAGGCCCTTGCCGCCCGGCTCGACGCCGTACAGCGGCACGTCAGTGTCGAGGAAGTCGGCGAACATGCCGATGGCGTTCGAGCCGCCGCCCACGCAGGCAAAACAGGCATCCGGCAGCCTGCCTTCCTCCAGCTCTATCTGATAGCGGATCTCCTCGCCGATGATCTTCTGGAACTCGCGCACGATCGTGGGGAAGGGGTGCGGGCCGGCGGCGGTGCCGATGATGTAGTGGGTGTTCTCGAAGTTGGCGGCGTAATCGCGCAGCGCCTCGTTGCAGGCTTCCTTGAGCGTGCCGGCGCCGACGCTGATCTCGCGCACTTCGGCTCCCATGAGGCGCATGCGGAATACGTTGGGCTTCTGCCTCTCCGTGTCGGTGATGCCCATGTAGATGCGGCACTTAAAGCCCATGCGCGCGCAGATGAGCGCCGTGGCCACGCCGTGCTGGCCGGCGCCGGTCTCGGCGATGATGCGCGTCTTGCCCATGCGTTTGGCCAACAGCGCCTGGCCGATGACCTGGTTCGTCTTGTGGGCGCCGCCGTGCACGAGATCCTCACGCTTTAAGTAAATGCGGGTCTTCGTGCCTTTCGTGATGTTCTGGCACAGCGTCAGCGGCGTGGGTCGGCCGGCGTACTTGTGCAAAAGATCGTTGAGCTCGCGGCGGAATGAGGGATCATGGCGCGCCTCCACGAAGGTCTCCTCAAGCTGGTTTAAAGCCGGGATGAGCACTTCAGGGACATACTGCCCGCCGTATTTTCCGAAAAACGGATTCAGGATGGTCATGTTTGTTTCCTCTAAATAAAATCTTTGATGATCCCAAAAGCCTCTTCGACAAGCTCCGGATCTTTGGCGCCTTTTACCTTTTCTAAGGCTGAATTCATGTCGACGCCGGCAAAGCCCTGCGCGAGCGCCTCTTTTAAATTGGCGATCCCGA
This sequence comes from Succinatimonas sp. UBA7265, assembly GCA_002473165.1. Lineage (GTDB taxonomy): Bacteria > Pseudomonadota > Gammaproteobacteria > Enterobacterales > Succinivibrionaceae > Succinivibrio. The sequence continues at coordinate 18,776 of DKSD01000006.1, read as the reverse complement.
TCCCGCCTGAGAGCAGGATGCGCTTTTTGTCAGCGTCAGCGGGGATGATGCTCCAGTCAAAGCTGCGCCCCGAGCCCGGGGCTTGGGAGTCGCAGAGCACCAGATCGCAAAGCTTAAGGTAATCCCTGACAGCCGCGGCGCTTTTAGCGTCCGTGCAGGCGACAGCTTTAATGATCCCGGTGCCGGGCAGCGCCTTGCGGATCTTCTCAATATACGCCGCATCCTCATGCCCGTGCAGCTGTACGTAATCAGCGCCGGTTTCTTTGACCGTGTTTATGATCTCTTCAGGCGCCGCGTCGACAAAGACCGCGGCAAAGCGGGTCTGCGGATGGCCGCGCTTTACGGCGCTGCGCGCAAAATCCATGCTGACGCAGCGCGGGGATTTGGGCGCAAAGATCAGCCCGCAGATGGTGGCATGTCCCTTGATTGCGGCATCAAGCGCCGCCATGTCGGTGATCCCGCAGAGCTTGTTTAGGCCGTAGAGCATGGTGTTGGCTTTATAAAACACGTCATCTGAGCCTGAGAGCGCCGAGCCTATCAAAAAAGCGCGCAGCTGCGGCAGCCTGCAAAGATCCTCATGCTCATTGATCCCCGATTCTGACACGACGGCCGTTTCCTTTGAAAACAGCGGCGCGAGCTCGCGGGCTTTTTGCAGGTCAACTTTAAGCGTCCTGAGGTTGCGGTTGTTGATCCCGACCACCGGCAGATGGCGGGAGGCGGCGAACAGCGCATCCTCTCTGGTGTCGACCTCGGCTAAAACCTCAAGGCCCATCTCGCGGGCTTTGGTGTAAAGCTCCAAAAACCTTTCAGGGGTGAGCAGGCTGAGCATTAAGAGCACGGCGTCGGCGCCTGCGGCGACAGCGGCCTCAAGCTGAGCCTCGCAGATAATGAAGTCCTTGCACAGCACCGGCAGCGCGGTGCGCTCGCGCACGTACTTTAAATACTCATAAGAGCCTTTGAAAAAGTGCTCCTCGCAGAGCACGGAGATCGCACTGGCGCGGCTTTCGTAGCACGAGAGCAGGCGATCGAGGCTGAAGTCTTTGGCAAAGTCGCCCAAAGTGGGGGAGGACTTTTTGCACTCGAGGATAAAGCTTCGGCCGTGGCCATGCTTTAGCGCTTTTTCCAGCGAGCGGAACGGGGTGCGGCGCTTTGCGGAGGTTTTCAGGTGCTCCACATCCTCGACTTTGGGGTTGATGATCGTGGCGAGCACCGTGCCTTCAATGCTGTCGATCCTCAGCCCGGGGTACTCCCGGGCTTTGGCGGTAAGTCTCTGGGGTTGCAGCATGATCCGATCCTCAGGCGGCCTTGCCCTGGGAAACAGCGACGACCTGCTGCAGCTTCTCATAAGGCTTGCCGGATGCCAGGCACTGACGGGCCATGGTATAGCCTTCGCGGAAGTCTTTGGCCTTGCCTGCAAGATAGAGCATGGCCGCGGCGTTGGCGGCCACGACGGCCTTCTGGGCCGGTGTGCCGCGGCCTTGCAGCACTTCGGTTGCGACCTTTGCGTTCTGCTGCGCGTCGCCGCCGGTGAGCTCGTCCTGGGTGAAGCTGCCCTCGATGCCGAAGTCTTTGTTCGTCAGCTCATATTCCGTGATGCTGCCGTCTCTGTGCAGCTCGGCGACCTTGGTTACGCCAAAGATCGCGATCTCATCCATGCCGCTGCCGTTGATGACCATGCCGCGCTCGACGCCGGTGAGCTTTAAGGCCTGGGCCAGGGTTTTGAGCATCTTAGGATCGTAGCAGCCTAAGAGTTCGTAGTTGACGCGGGCGGGGTTCGTCAGCGGTCCTAAGATGTTGAAGATCGTGGAGGTGCCCAGAGCCTTTCTCACCGGGCCTGCGAACTTCATGCCCTTGTGGTAGACCTGGGCAAAGAAGAAGGCAAAACCGTTTTGCTCGAGGTTTTTGAGCGTCTTTTCCTGATCGCAGCGGATGTCATAGCCTAAAGCTGCGAGCACATCCGAGGCGCCGGAGCTTGAGGAGACGGCGGTGTTGCCGTGTTTGGCAACGTGCAGCCCCAAAGCGGCGCAGACCATGGCGGCCATGGTGGAGATGTTGATGGTGTGCAGGCAGTCGCCGCCGGTGCCGACGATCTCGCCCACGTCGATGGAACGATCGCGCTTGAACGGCACGGCCGCGTCGATCATGGCTGTGGCGGCGCCGCCGATCTCATCTGCGGTGTAGCCGTTCATCTTCAGTGCGGTAAGCAGCGAGCCTAAGACCACCGGATCGACCTCGCCTGCGAAGATCTTTTTAAAGAAATCCGCGGTCTCGGCGGTGCTGAGGTTTTCGCCTTTGTAAAGTTTTTCAAGTGAAGCGTTCATGATATTTCCTCTTTGACAATCTTATGAAAACAAAAAAACCCGCATTTTGTGCGGGTCTTCGGTTTGAAACTTTGCTTTGCGTATAAGGATCCGAACCCCGCACTAAGTGCAAGGCCACCAGGAAAAACCAAAACGTAAAGCGGACGTGTTCATTTATTTGCTCTTGTTCTTGTGAACTGATGCTTTATTTATACCTGTGAAAGGCTTTTACGGCAATGCTTTTCGGGATCCGCGCCTTTTTGTGCCCCCAAAGGGTGCAAAATGGGGAAAATCTGCATGCTTTTTCCCCGCTTTTTTTAAAAGCGGTGCGAAAAAGCGATCTCGCCGCCGTGGTTTCACGCTGTAAGCTCGTCCAAAGCCTGGGCGAGCAGCTGCCTGCCGTAGGCTGTCATGATCGACTCGGGGTGGAACTGAAAGCCGGTCACATTCAGTCTGCTCTCGCGAAGCGCCATCACAAGCTTTCCGCAGGTGGCCGTAACCTCAACGTTTTTAGGCAGGCCCTCGACGACGAGCGAGTGGTAGCGGGCGACTTTGAGCGGATTGGGCAGGCCTGTGAAGGCGCCCTTGCCGCAGTGGGTGATGTCTGAGCTTTTGCCGTGGATGATCTCAGAGGCTCTCACCACGCGCCCGCCTAAAACCTGGCCTAAGGCCTGGTGGCCCAGGCAGATCCCCAGCATCGGGAATTTGCCCAGCGCCTTTTTGATGATCGGCACGAGGTTGTTGGCGTCATCAGGGGCCGAAGGGCCCGGGGAGAGCACCAGCACCGGTTTTTCCCCTGCTTTTGAGGCTTGCTCAAGCAACGTCATGATCTGCAAAGGATCCGCGTCGTTGCGGTAGACCGTCACCTCGTTTCCCAGCACCCGGAACTCGTCGGTGAGGTTGTAGGAGAAGGAGTCGTAGTTGTCGATAAAAATGATCCGGCGTTTCATGTTAAGCCTCCTTTAAGCCCTGGTGTTTTTCATCATGCAGCGCCATGGAGAGCGCCGTGAGCACCGAGCGGGCTTTGTTTACGGTCTCCTGGCACTCGGCTTTGACATCCGAGTCGTACACGACGCCGCAGCCTGCCTGTACATAGGCTTTCTTCCCTTTTACAAAGGCCGAACGGATGGTGATGCAGGAGTCAAAGGAGCCGTCGTTGCCGATGAGCGCGATCACGCCGCCGTAGGAGCCGCGTTTTTTGCCCTCGTATTTGTAGATGAGCTCGTGGGCCTTGATCTTGGGCGCGCCCGAGAGCGTGCCCATGTTCATGCAGGCAAGGTAGGCGTGGAAAGCGTCAAGCCCGGGGCGCAGCGTGGCGTGGACGTCGGATACCAGGTGCATGACGCTCTGGTATTTGTCAACGTGCAGCAGGTTGTCGGCGTAGCGGGTGCCGGCGGCGGCGATGCGCGCCAGATCGTTGCGGGCCAGATCCACGAGCATCAGGTGCTCGGCGACTTCCTTGCGATCGGTGCGCAGCTCAAGCTCGATGCGCGAGTCGAGCTCGCGGTTGACCGTGCCGTCAGGGTTTAAGCCGCGGGCGCGGGTGCCGGCTATGGGGCTGATGCGCACCTCGCGGGTTTTGGCGTTGTAGCGCACGGCAAACTCCGGCGACGCCCCGAAGATCGTAAACAGCGGATCTTTCATGTAGTACATGTAGGGCGAGGGGTTGAGCTTCTTTAAATAGCAGTAGGCCAAAAAAGGATCGGGGCAGTCCTCGGAGAACGTGCGCGAAGGCACGATCTGAAAGGCGTCGCCGGAGATGATGTGATCTTTGATCTTTGAGACGATGGCGCCGAATTTTTCATCGCTGAGATCGGGGTTCACGCGGATCGGCGTGTCGAGCTTCAGCTCCAGCCCATCCTTTTCCTTAAAGCCGTTTACCAGATCGCGAAGCCTCAGAGCCCTTAGCGCCGTTTCCTCATAGACCTTGCTGCCAAAGGCAAAGGCGACGACGCGTGCGGTTTTGTTGATGTGGTTGACCCTCACAGCCGTGTCGTAGACGCAGAACGTGTAGTCAGAGCAGGGGTTCTCTCCCTTGGGCACATCGCCGATGTACTCAAAGTTGTTTATAAAATCAAAGGAGATGTTGCCGCCTATCACAATGTCGTCGCATTTTGCGGTAAGCTCGCGCACCGCGCGAATTACGTCAAGCGGCCCCGGAGCGCTCAGCCGCGTCTCCTCGTCCAGGCCTTTTGGCGGGCGGGAGTATTCCATAACGATTTTGCCGTCAGTGAGCTTAACCCTGAGCTTCTGAGCCAGCAGCCTTAAGAGGCAGCGGCCGTTGTCGTTGAGCGCGGCCGCGGTGACCTTAAGATCGTCGCACTGGACTTTTAAGCAGCAGTCTGTGCCGATGAGGCTTTGCACGCCGGTCTTGTCGACGATCTCGGCTGACTCGAGAAGCAGGGTGTTGTCGCGGTGGCAGTAGCGGCGGTAGAAAAGATGGGGATCTTTTAAGTACCGGGTCTCAAAAGTGATCGCTTTCATATGCTGAAATATCTCTTTGTGCGACGCGGGCGGAAACAGAAAAACCCGCGTTCGCGGGTTTCTTGCTGTGTCTCAGATGAGCATGAGGAAGTCTCCCGCGTTAAGCAGGAAGCCACCATGAACCGTTAAGACGTGCTGACATCTGAATACCTCTTTCTGAATCTGAAAATCATGTTAGCGCGTTTGCGCCGCCTCTGTCAGCCTGCGGCGCGTCTGTGGGCAAAAATTCCGTTTTTTGCACCATAAAAGATCAGTGCGCGCCCTCAGGGATGAAGCTCATGAGCACCTGGGTGTCCCGGAGCTCCAAAAAGCTTTGCGGAAAGAGGTAGAGCCCTTTAAAACCCGGGTAGTCGAGCTCCTGCCAGCGCAGCTTAAAATCAGGTTTTACCGCTTTTATGGCATCGGCGACCATGGTTGAGCAGTAAAAGTGCGGCTCTGATTTTGGGGCGAGCACAAAAGGCGTACCCTGCTCTGCGATGAGCCTTGCGGCGATCGCTTCTTTTTGCGCTGTGCTTAAAAAATTAAGCCGCAGCGCCAGGGCGCGCGCGGCCAGGCGCGGCGCCCAGAAATCCTCAAGCGGCGAGAGCTGCGCCTGATCGGGCGTTCCCTCGTGATCGCTCGTCGTGGCGTGGGCCACGAGGATCTCAGGCGAGGTTTTCACGATCATCCCCAGGTGCGAGTAGTCAGAATGGCTTACACAGGCGATGACATAGCTGTCGGTCACCGTGCCCATGCGCAGCACGAGATCGCCTGATTCAAGCTCTGAGACCGCCTCGGGCAGCCGCGCCCTCGCGGCCTTGTCAGGCTCTTTTGAGTACCACAGCGCCAGCGCCGTGAGGACAAGGGAGATGAGGATGAGCAGCAAAAAGACGGCGGCGAGAGCGCGCAGAAGCAGATGTTTGTTCTTCATGGAAATTAAGCAGGCAAAATTTCCCCCGCACGGACGCGGGGGGAGCGGCTCACAGCTGCAGCCTTTGCAGCGCGGCGATGCGGTTTTCTATGGTGGGGTGGGTCATAAAGAGCTCAGAGGGCGTGCTGCCTGCGACGATGCACAGCGCCGACATGGTGGCGGTCTTGGACTGCAGCTTAGGCTGCCTGCCCAAAGCCTCGAGCGCGTTGATCATGCGGCTTTTGCCCAGCACCTGCGCGGAGCCGGCATCGGCGGCGTACTCGCGGTGGCGCGAGAACCACAGCACCGCCAGCGTGCCCAAAAAGCCAAAGAGCACTTGCAGCAGGTTTTGCACGAGGTAGTAGATCATCATGCTGCCGCCGCGGCGGTCGCGCCCGCCGCCCAAAAAACCTGCGGCGGCGCCGGCGATAATGTAGGAGAGCGCGTAGACGAAGGTGTTGACCACGCCCTGCATCAGGCTCATGGTTACCATGTCGCCGTTTTGCACATGGCTCATCTCATGCCCGAGCACCGCCGAAAGGCTGTCGCGGTCCATGCGCTGCAAGATCCCCGAGCTTACGGCGACCAAAGCCGCGTCGCGGTTCCAGCCGGTGGCAAAGGCGTTCATCTCGTCGGCAGGGTAGATGCCTACCTCCGGCATGGCCACGCCTTTGCGCTCTGCAAGGTATTTCACCTCGTCAACAAGCCATTTCTCGTCCGCATCGCGCGGGGTGCCGATCACCTGCACATGCATCGAGGATTTCACGAGGCTCTTGGAGAGCAGCAGGCTGATGATCGATCCCGCAAAGCCCATGACGGCTGAGATCGCGAGGATGCCGCCAATCCCTGATGAGGAGAGATTGATGCCCAAAAGCGCGCACAGGATGTTGACGACCACGCCGATGACGATCATCACGCCCAGCATGGTTAAAAGATAGAGTATGCCCCGGCGAAGCATGAGTGCCTCCAAAACAAAGACTGATGCCTTAAGTATAGCGGCAAAGCGCGAGCGCGCATGCGTAACTTTGCAGGGCAGGGCGACAAAAAAAGCCGCGCGAGGCGGCTTTAAAACACACAGACAGATGAAACAAAATCAGACGTTGAATCCGAAGTAGGTATTGGTGTTGTTGAAGGAGATGTCCTCCACCAGCTGACCTAGATAGGCGAGATCATCGGGGTACCAGCCTTTCTCCACCCAGGTGCCCAGCAGGTTGCAGAGGATCCTGCGGAAGTACTCGTGGCGGGTGTAGGAGAGGAAGGAGCGCGAATCGGTGAGCATGCCCAGGAAGTTGCCCAGCACGGAGAGATTGGCGAAGTTCGTCATCTGATCGAGCATGCCGGTCATGGTGTCGTTGAACCACCAGGCGGCGCCCTGCTGGATCTTGCCGCGGGCCTCAGGACCTTGGAAGGCGCCGATGGCCGTGGCAATCACCGGGTTGTCGGCCGGGTTTAAGGAGTACCAGATCATCTTGGGCAGCGCGTTCTCCTCGGAAAGCGCGTTCATGAGCTGTCCGATGGCCAGAGCGCAGTCGTGATCGCCCATGTAGTCAAAGCCGGTGTCGGCGCCCAGGCGTTTATACATGGCGCTGTTGGGATCGCGCACGGCGCCAAAGTGCATCTGCATGACCCAGCCGTACCTGGCGTAGCCGTGCGCCAGGCGCACGAGGATCATGCTCTTGTACTGCTCGACCTCCTCAGGGGAGAGCGCTTTGCCGCTCAGGCCTTTTTGGAAGATTTCCTCAAGTTTCTGATCGCTGACGCGGTTGCAGTACACGTAATCTATGCCGTGATCGGCGGCGCGGCAGCCCATAGAGTTGAAGAACTCCATGCGCTGGTCGATGGCGTCAAAGAAATCGGCGCAGGTGCGGATCTCGCGGCCGGTGAGCTTCGCGACTTTCTCCACATAAGCCTTGAAGCCGGGCTTTTCGATCTTCATGGCAAAGTCAGGGCGCCAGGCAGGCAGCACTTTGCAGGGCGCGTTTTTGTCGGCGGCGAGTTTCTTGTGCCACTCAAGCGAGTCTGCAGGATCGTCAGTCGTGCAGATGCAGCGGACATTGGATTTGGCGATGATGCCGCGCACGCTCATATCCGGGGCTTTGAGTTTCTCGTTGCACTCATTCCAGATCTCATCGCAGGTCTTCTCGCTTAAGGTCTTTGTGATGCCGAAATAGCGCTGCAGCTCGAGGTGGGTCCAGTGGTACAGCGGGTTGCCGATGGCGCGGGGCAGGCATTTGGCGAACATCTGGAACTTCTCGTAGTCCGTGCTCTTGTCGCCTGTGATCTTATCCTCGGGGACGCCGCAGGATCTGATCATGCGCCATTTGTAATGATCGCCTGAGAGCCACGCGTCGGTGATCGACTTGAAGCGGTAATCCTCGGCGATCTGTCTGGGGTTGATGTGGCAGTGGTAATCGATGATCGGCATCTTCTCGGCGTGATCGTGGAAGAGCGCCCTGGCGGTGTCATTTTCGAGCAGAAAATCCCTGTCCATAAATTTTTTCATGGCTTATTCCTTTAAAAAGCAGATAAATCTTTGAAAGGGGCGGCGCCGCCGCCCCGGTTAATCAGCAAGGCTGTGAGGCTAATACCCGAGCATGGCCTTGGCAGTTGCGCCCATGGAGCCGTCGTAGCCGAAGGCGTTTGGCAGATAGCTGCACAGGAACGGCAGGTAGGTGATGGCCATCAGCACGATGAAGATCACGGCGTAGTAAGGCAGGATCTTGGTCATGACGCGTTCGATGGTCGTCTGGCCGACCTTAACGCCCACGAACAGGATGTTGCCCACCGGAGGCGTGATCAGGCCGATGCAGAGGTTGAAGGTGATGATGATACCGAACTCAACCGGGCTTAAGCCGCAGCTTATGACCACCGGCAGGAAGATCGGGGTGAAGATCAGCACGGCCGGGGTTGTGTCGAGGAACGTGCCGATGAACAGCAGGAAGATGTTGATGATCAGCATGATCACGATCTTGCTGTCGGAGATGCCCTTGAGCATGTTGCCCACGGCGTCAGGGATCTGCACGAAAGAGATCACCCAGGACATGATGGAGGACACACCGATGAGCAGGATGATGATGCCGGTCATCTCCGCGGAGTCCTTATAAATCTTTATAAGGTTCGACCAGTTCACGGTGCGGTAGCACAAAGAGAGGATCAGCGAGTAGACCACGGCGACGATGGCGCCCTCAGTGGCGGTGAACGCGCCGGCGATGATACCGCCGATGACGATCACGATGAGCAGCAGCGATGGCACGGCGTCAAAGGTGATCTTCATGACCTGGGCCATGGAGAGCTTGCGGGAGTCGGCGCGGTAGCCTTTTTTCTTGGCGATGATGCCGGCGACGGTCATGCAGGCGATGCCCCAGAGGATGCCCGGGATGTAGCCTGCCAGAAACAGCGCCGCAACCGAGGTGCCGCCTGAAACCAGGGCGTAAGTGATGAGCACGTTTGACGGCGGGATCAACAGGCCGGTAGGGGCGGTGGCGATGTTGACGGTCGCCATGTAGTCCTTGTCATAGCCTTCTTTCGTGGCGATCGGCCCGATGATGGTGCCCATGGCGGAGGCCGCGGCAACGCCGGAGCCTGAAATGGCGCCAAAGAGCATGTTGGCCATGGCGTTCGTGTGGGCGTAGCAGCCGGGGAGCTTGCCTACGAGCAGGCGGGCGAAGTCCATGAGCCTTAAGGCGATGCCGCCGTGGTTCATGATGTTGCCTGCGAGGATAAAGAACGGGATGGCGATCAGCGTGAACACCGAGATGCCGGTGAACGTGCGCTGGGCGCCGGTGGTTAACATCATGTTGAAGTCGAGGGCGACGCCGCCTGCTACAACCGATGAAATCGCAATTGCAATGCAGATAGGCACGCCCAAAACGAGCAGGGCAACCATGCCTATTGCGAGGATCATTCCTACGGTAAAGGTCATTTTAAGCTCTCCTTTCAGTCAGCCTGCTGTGCGCCGTATTTGTCGACATCCGGCGATCCGAGCGCCTTGAACATGTCGAGGATGTTCATGATGCCGTAAAGCAGGATGATGGCGCCGCTCAGCGGGAGGATGGCGTAGACCAGTCCCATGGAGATGGTCAGGGAATTCGTTACCTGGTCCATGTTCTCAGTCACCATGACATAGCCGCCGTAAAGCAGCAGCGCCACTGCGGTGAGAATTACCAGGATCTCGGAGAACATATCCAGGAAAATGCGGGGTTTTCCGGTGAATTTGGCCGAGAGAAAGGTCATGGCGAGATGGCCGCGTTTGCCGAAAACGTAAGCTGCGGCAAGGACCGACAGCCAGGTAAAGCTATAGGTCACTATCTCCTCTGACACCGTCGACGGCGAGTTGAAGAAATAGCGGGTGACGATTTGGTACGTGCCGATGATCGTCATTTCGATGAACAGCACCACGCACACAAACATCACAGCACCGTCGAGTAATTTCCTCAGGCTTTGCATGTTATGCTCCGGTTTTTTTGCAAAAAAAGAGCCCCCGCGCCCGCGGGGGCTTTACAGTTTTGATTATTTGTGAGCTTCGTTGTAAGCGGAGGCCTCGTCATAGAGAGCCTTCATGGCAGGGTTCTCTTTTAAGAGCTGCTCGTGCAGCGGGAGGACCTTGTTGCGGAACTCAGCGGTGTCGACGTTGAAGAACTGGACGCCCATCTTCTTGGCCTGCTCTTTAGCCTCGGCGATGCGCTTGTGCCAGGCTTCGAACTCAGCTTTCTGGGCAACCTGGGCAGCCTCGCGGAAGATCTTCTGATCAGCCTCAGGGATGCTCTTTAAGAACTTGGTGGAGCCGACGATCAGATCCGGGCACATCTGGTGGCCGTCATAGGTGAAGTACTTGCAGACTTCGCCGTGTTTCTGATCGGTCAGAGCCAGTTCGTTGTTCTCAGCGCCGTCGATCACGCCCTGCTGCAGAGCGGAATAGACTTCGCCGAATGACATCGGGGTGGCGGCAGCGCCAAAGGCGTTCATCATGGCCACGTTAGTAGGGCCGGACTGCACGCGGAACTTCTTGCCGCTTAAGTCGGCAACCGACTTGATCGGGGTCTTGGAGTAGAAGTTGCGGGTGCCGGCGGTGAATGCGCCTAAAGCCACAAAGCCGTCCTTGTCAGCGTTGACTGAGAGCTTTTCCATGATCTCAGGCTGCGTGACGAAACCTTCATAGGCCTTCTCGGAGGTGAAGAGGTACGGAACGGAGAACACGCCGTAGATCTTGTCGAAAGACTCGATGTTGGCGGTGGAGACGGAGAGGAACTGCACGACGCCCTGCTTGACGAGCTCGAGCACCTTCTCGTTGGCGCCTAAGGTGCTGTTCGGGAAGATCTGCACGTCGTATTTGTCGCCGGCTTTCTGCTCAACGTAATCTTTGAAAGCCACGAAGCCGATGTGGTCAGGGTGGGTTTCAATCTGGGTGTGAGAGATCCTGACGGTGGTCTTTGCCATTGAAGGGGAGGCAGAGACGGCGGCCAGCACGGCCATTGCAAGAGCAGCACCTAAGAGTTTCTTGATCTTCATTATGAGTCCTTGGCGAATTCGCCGATTCCTTATGTAGTGTGTAAACCTATAGACTCAGGCGAGAGGGTGATTCGGAGATGTTGCTTTTACCGTCCCGCCTCTGTCTATGCCGAAATTATAGGTTGGTGGTATGGCGGAAAACTGTGTGCTGACTCGCAAAACTGAGATGCTTGTATACTTGGATACTAGAAAACAATATTAAACTTTATAAAACAAATATTTACTTTAAATAAAATATTTTTGGCTAAAAATAATTTTATTTGTAAATCAAACTATTGATAATTTTAGAGCCGGGATGACTTGCCTGAAATGTGACGCGAGAGAAAAAAGCGGGCGGGCGAAAAAAAGCGGGCCGCAGCCCGCTTTTCCTAAATGCGGAAAGTTTAGAACTCCGCGTGCTGCGGCGTGCGCGGGAACGGGATGCAGTCGCGCAGGTTGCCGACACCGGTGATGTAGTCGACTATGCGCTCAAAGCCCAGGCCAAAGCCTGAGTGCACCACTGAGCCGTAGCGGCGCAGATCGCGGTACCACCAGTAGTTTTCTTTGTTCATGTGCAGCTCTTCCATGCGTTTGTCGAGCAGCTCGATGCGCTCCTCGCGCTGGGAGCCGCCGATGATCTCGCCGATGCCCGGGGCCAGCACATCCATGGCGGCCACGGTCTTGCCGTCTTCATTGGCGCGCATGTAGAAGGCTTTGATGTCCTTAGGGTAGTCGCGCACGACTACCGGCGAGTGGAAGTGCTCTTCGGCCAGGTAGCGCTCGTGCTCTGATTGCAGATCAATGCCCCATTCGACCGGGTACTGGAACTGCTTCTTCGCTTTCTTGAGGATCTCTATGGCCTCGGTGTACTCCACCTGGGCGAAATCGGATTTCACGAAGTTCTCCAAGCGGGTGATCGCCTCTTTGTCCACGCGCTGGACGATAAATTCCAGATCATCGCGGCAGTGTTCGAGCACGTAGCTGAAAATGGCCTTGAGCATGTCGCCTGCGGTTTGCGCGCAGCCGTCAAGATCGGTAAAAGCCATCTCAGGCTCCACCATCCAGAATTCGGCTAAGTGACGGGTCGTGTTCGAGTTCTCGGCGCGGAACGTCGGCCCAAAAGTGTAGACCTTGGAGAACGCGCAGGCGTAGGTCTCAGCCTCAAGCTGACCTGAAACGGTCAGGTAGGAGTGGCGCCCGAAGAAATCCTGAGAGAAATCGACCTTGCCCTGGCCGTCTTTGGGCAGGCTGTTGAGATCGAAGTTCGTCACGGTGAACATCTCGCCGGCGCCCTCGGCGTCGGAGGCGGTGATGAGCGGAGTGGACACCCACATGAAGCCGCGGCTTTGGAAGAACGAATGGATGGCGAAAGCGGCGGCGTTGCGGATGCGCATGACGGCGCCGATGAGATTGGTGCGCGGGCGCAGGTGGGCGTATTCGCGCAGATACTCGACGCTGTGGCGCTTGGCGCTCATCGGGTAGGTGTCAGGATCTTCGACAAATCCCATGACTTTGACGGTCTGTGCGTGCAGCTCCACGCTCTGGCCTTTGCCCAGGGAGGCCTGGAGTTCGCCGTCCACAACAACAGAGCAGCCTGTCGTGAGCTTTAAGATTTCGCTCTCATAGTTCTCAAGCTTGGATTCAGCAACCACCTGGATGCCGGCAAAGCAGGAACCGTCTGAAACGGAGATGAAAGAAAATCCTGCCTTGGAATCGCGGCGGGTTTTGACCCAGCCGGCGACGGTCACGTTCTGCCCGGCGGCGACTTTGCCTGAGAGGAGGTCTTTGACGCTGGAAATGCTCATTGCTTATTTTTTCCTGTCTGTTTTTAGCTGAATTTTGTATTGAGGATCGATATGACCCGCGTGCGTTTTTATCAGGAACATGCCGCGCGGGTGTTTGCCGTCAAGCCCGACGACCAGCGCCGGCAGCAGCTTCGTATGTTCGTCTTTTAAAAACCGGTCAAGCTCCGCGGCCACGCTCTCACCGGCGTAGCGCGATTCTATTTCGAACTCTTCATTGCCGTTGAGCTGCACAAAGCCCGTGACCACGGTAAGCCCGCGATCTTTGGCAATCGTCTCGACGCGAGCTGTGGTGTGCGTGCCGTTCTGGAAGAGGATGCGCACCTTGGCGTAAAGGTAAAAGCTCTTGCCGGCCAAAAAGAGAAAGAGCGCCACAAAGAAATACTGCGTCCACGGGTGCTGGTGGCCGGAGTTGATCCAGGTGTAGATGGCCAGCACGATGCCGATGCCGGCGATAAAGGCGTAGATGATCCCGAAAACGAGCTGGGCCGTGCCCATACGCGGCTCAAAGGAATTGCGGCGGCGGTTTAAGGTTTCACTGCTGACTGTCATTTTCGATCATGCCTTTATAGGTAGCCGAAGGGTTGAAAGGATCCTCGTCATCGCCGGTAAAGAACACCTGCAGCTGCACCTCGCCTTCAGCGTGCAGCATCGGGGAGGACAGCGTCTTGAGCGATACGGGGCGGGTGAGGTTTGCCGGGAAGAAGCGCGTTAAAGTCACGTCGCGCCGCGGCGCCACCGGGGTGTCGTCCTCTTCGATTTCAGCTGAGCACATCAAAGTGCGGTTGACGCCGACTTTGGCGGCGATTTTCTTAATTTCGAGGGGTTCGAGCGAATTGTGGTGCAGGGTGAACCTGACGTTAAAGCCGCGCAGGCCGTTCTGATCGGCAACCGCGACGCGGTCTGCCGTCAGCTGCGGTTTTTTCGAACCGTCCGGCAGCGAGGAGCAGGCGGCGCAAAACAGCGCGGCCGCGGCGCATCCAAAGACAGCGATCCTGTTCATACAGCATGTTACAGCCTGCGCGCAGGCCGCCTCCAACATGGCCGGAAGCCCCGGATAAAAGGCGCTTAAGCTCCCGGAGTTTAAAAATACTGTGCGATTATACCGCCCTCGCGGGGCTGCTCCAAACGCGCCGGAAGACCTGAAGAGCGCATCGCCGATCGCGAACCCGGTCTTATGCCCCGTTTTTGTGACAAATGCCCCAAAAAAATCCTTTTGCCCCAAAAAAGCTAAAATGGTTGCGATTGCAGGCTGCCGCCAGGCTCTGTCACGTGCGGCTGCAGCTTTGCGTTTTTGTTGAATAACCACAGGTTTTATATGAGCAAAGTAATCAGCGTGCTTGCCAGAATTTCCGCTTTTCTGGGCAAAACCTTCGCACTGTGGGTGATCCTGCTTGCGATCATCGCTTATTTTTATCCTGCAGCGTTCAAACCGCTGGCAGGCTACATCGCCATCCTGTTAGGCATCGTCATGTTCGGCATGGGCCTGACGCTGACTCCAAAAGACTTCTCCGAGGTCTTTACCCGGCCTAAGGAAGTGCTCATCGGCATCGTCGGCCAGTTTGTGATCATGCCGGTGCTCGCCTGGGTGCTGTGCATGCTTTTGAGCCTGCCCCCTGAGATCGCCGTCGGCGTGATCCTGGTGGGCTGCTGCCCGGGCGGCACTTCGTCAAACGTCATGACCTATTTAGCCCGCGGCGACGTCGCGCTCTCGGTCACCATCACCGCCTGCACGACGCTCCTGGCCCCGTTCGTTACCCCGGCTTTGATCTATCTCTTTGCCAGCCAGTGGATTGAGGTGTCGATCCTGTCCATGTTCATGTCCATCGTGAAGATCGTGCTCGTGCCCATCGGCCTGGGCGTCATCCTCAACGTGCTGTTCCGCCGCCAGGTGCGCAAGGTCGTGGTGGCGCTGCCCATCGTATCCGTCGTTTCAATCGTGGCGATCGTCTGCGCCGTCGTGGCCGTCAGCCGTGACAAACTCGCCGATGTCGGCGCTATTGTGTTTGTCGTCGTGATCCTGCACAACTGTCTGGGCTACCTCTTCGGCTTCCTGCTGGGGAAAGCTTTCAAGCTGAACTTGCACAAAGAGAAGACGCTGTCCATCGAGATCGGCATGCAGAACTCGGGCCTCGGCGTGGCTTTGGCCATGGCGCATTTCAACCCGCTGTCCGCTGTCCCTTCAGCCGTATTTTCTGTGTGGCATAACATCTCAGGTCCGATCGTCGCTACCATCTTCAACAACTTAAACGATCCGGATGCCGAAAAAAATGAAGCTGTGTCCGAAGAGGCCAAAGCCTGACGATTTTTTCTGAAAACGCAAACGGAGATCCGCAAAGATCTCCGTTTTTTTGTAAAAAAACAAAGGTCATTCAAAAAAGCCGCAAAGTGTGCTCCCGTGCGCAATTTTGTGTGCCTGTCCGGGATAATCGCAAAATCTTGGATACAACTTATTAAAAATGTCGCACGCGTCAAGTATGAGTAATTTTTTTCTTTCTAAGATAAATGCGGCGCATACGTTTGCAGTCTTTTTTGGAGGCTGCGGACATGATGCCTGCAAAACAATACATAGGAGTGTTTTATATGAAAAAGATCCTGGCTGCAGCCTGCGCTGCCGCTCTGGCTGTCTGCGTAAGCCTGCCCGCTCAGGCCGCTGACAAGTTCCCTACCCACGCCATCACCCTGATCTGCCCTTGGGGCGCAGGCGGCGGCTCTGACGCTCAGGTCCGTTTCCTCGCAGGCCTCATGGAGAAGGATCTCGGCCAGCCGATTAAGGTCGTGAACAAGACCGGCGGCGGCGGCGCTGTTGGCTGGTCGGCGCTGGCGCGCTCCAAGCCTGACGGGTACACCATGGGCCAGCTGACTGCAGAGCTTGCCATGGATCACTGGGTCACCCCTTCAGTCACGGTTACCTATAAGGACTTTGATCCGCTGTGCCTGATGAACGAGGATCCGGCCACGGTGACCATCAGCGCCACTGCTCCTTACAAGACCTATGACGAGTTCGTCAAGTACTTGAAAGAGAACCCGGGCAAAGTCCGCGGCGCCGCCACTTCCGTGGGCGGCATCTGGCACGCTGCCATGGGCATGTGGCTCAAGGCGATCGGCCTGCCGGTTACCACCATCACCTACATCCCGACCTCAGGATCAGCCGAGTCCTACAAGGAAATGGCCGCAGGCGGCATCGACTCCTGCTTCACTTCCGTGCCTGAGTCATCGACCATGTACAAGAGTGGCAAGGCCATTGGCCTGGCGGTTATGTCCGACAAGCGCGATCCGAAGTTCCCGGACATCCCGACTGCCAAAGAACTGGGCGCTGACGTCCAGGTCGGCACCTGGCGCGGCTTAGGCCTCCCGAAGGGGGTTCCTGCCGAGCGCCGCGACATCCTGGTCAAGGCCATTAAGAAAGCCATGGACGATCCTGCTTACAAGAAGTTCATGGAAGACCGCGGCTTTGGCATGAAGGTGCTAGAGGGCAAGTACTTTGAAGACTACATGGCAAAGTCCGATGCTGATCTCGGCGCAACGCTCAAAGATCTGGGCCTGGCTAAATAACGAGGCTCGCAGGGCCGCCTCAGGGCGGCCCTGATTTTTTTTCTATCCCTAAAAATTTTTAGAAGTGGCAAAAGCTCATGCGGTTACATGATTTGCTTTTGGGACTGGTGATCTTAATTTCGGCCGTGATCATTTATTCCGTGGCCGTCACCTTCCCTGACCAGAACGACGGCAAGCCTGGCGCCTGGCTGTTCCCCTGCGCGCTTTCCATCCTGTTCGGACTGTGCGGCATCGGCCTGATGATCAAAGGCGCCCTGCATTTTAAGGAACGCCCGCTTGTCACCCTGATCCCCGGCCTTACATTGCAAGGCTTCTTTAAGATCCTGGCAGTCTGCGCTTTTATTATTTTCTACATCGAGTGTTCAGAGTACCTCGGATTCATCATCACCATGTTCATCGTGATGTTCCTGATGCTTATGATGCTCGGCAACAAGCTGTGGGTGGCACTGGTTTCAGCTCCTTTGGCCACAGTCGCCATTTACCTGATCTTCGCCAAGGTGCTTTTGGTGCCGCTTGCCGAAGGTCTGTTCTCATTCTGAAGGAGGCCCTGAGTGTTTTCGTTTGATTTGCTCTCCCAGGGCATCTCCCTGGTCATGGATCCCTTCGTGATCATCGTGGTGCTGTGCTCAGGCCTCTACGGCCTGTTCATCGGCGCCATGCCGGGGCTTACGGCCACCATGGCGGTGGCGCTTTTGGTGCCCATCACCTTTTATATGGAGCCGGTTCCGGCTTTGGCCTCGATCATCACCATGTCGGCCATGGCAATTTTCGCTGGAGATCTGCCGGGAACGCTGCTGCACATTCCGGGCACGCCGTCATCGGCGGCCTACTGCGATGATTCCTACGCCCTGGCCAAAAAGGGCAAAGCCTCGGTGGTGCTCGGCTGCGATCTGGTGCTGTCGGCCTTAGGCGGCCTGTTTGGCTCCATCGTGCTCACCTGCGCCGCGCCGGCTTTGGCCGAGGTCGCGCTGCAGTTCTCGTCCTACGAGTTCTTCTGGCTGGCGGTGCTTGGTCTGTCCTGCGCCGTGCTGATCTCAGGAAGTTCGCCCCTGCGCGGCATGATCTCGCTGCTCATCGGCCTGCTGCTTACCTGCGTGGGCTCTGACATCACGCTGGGTTTCCCGCGCTTTACCTTTGACAACATGTCGCTGCTTGAAGGCTTCTCCTTCATCCCGGCCATGATCGGCATGTTCGGCCTGGCCGAGGTCTTTAAGAATGTGTCGCAGAGTGAAGGCGCCCAGGGCACGTTTGTCAAATACTCGACAGACATCTTCAAGGGCATGCTCGGGATCATCCGCAAGTTCAAGTTCCAGCTTTTGCGCTCGCAGATCATCGGCACCATCGTGGGCATCCTCCCGGGCGCCGGCGGCGACATTGCCGCCTGGATCTGTTACGGTGTCGGCAAGCGTTTCTCCAAGACGCCTGACGAATACGGCAAGGGCTGCATCGAAGGCATCGCCAACGCCACCACCGCCAACAACGCCGCCATTTCCGGCGCCTTCATTCCGGCGCTGGTGTTCGGCATTCCGGGTGACTCGCTGACGGCCATCATCATCGGCGTGCTGTTCATGAAGGGGCTGGAGCCGGGGCCGTCGCTTTTTGCCAACCACGGCGATTTCCTCTTTGCCATTTACACGGTGTTCATACTTGCCAACATCCTGCTCATCCCGCTGGGATACCTGATCATCCGCCTTGCCACCAAGGTCATGAAGGTCTCCCCGAAGATCCTCAACCCGATCATTTTGGGATTCTGCATGGTCGGCGCCTACGCCATCAACAATGACAACTTTGACATCACCTGCATGCTGGGCTTCGGCCTGGTCGCTTACATCATGCTGGCCCACAACATTCCGGTCGCTCCGGCGGTGCTGGGTCTGGTGTTAGGCCACATGCTGGAGAACACCTTCATGCAGTCCATGATCAAGTCAGAGTGGGACCCGTTCTCCTTCTTCAGCCGCCCGATCGCCTGCGGCCTGGGCATCGTGACGATCGCCATGTGGCTGCTCCCGCCGGTGCTCGGCTTTGTCAGGAGCCGCATCAAGGCAGGACGCGCCGCTGCCTGACAGACTGACCTTTACCCAGATGGGCGGCTGCGGCCGCCCTTCTTTTTGGATAACAAAGGCTTTTTTAACTCTCGCAACCATTGGACTGGTGCTTCAATCTTTTCCTGTTCGGGCTCAGTTTCAAAAGGTTTTGGAGAAAAACTTGGAAAGGTGCTGGTCTGGGTACTCTAAAAATCTAGTACAATGTAACATTAGA
>DKSD01000038.1 GCA_002473165.1 Succinatimonas sp. UBA7265 | reverse complement strand
CCACTTTTAATGGCGAATAGCCGCGATGCGGGTGATTTCCTGAGACAGCGCCGTGACCTCGGCCTGGATGGAAGTGCGGTCTGACGAGGTGTTCGTGCCGTTGGCAGCCTGAACTGACAAAGTACGGATGCGCTGCAGCATGGTGGTCATCTCGTCCATGGCGCCTTCTACGGTCTGCGTTAACGCGATGCCGTCGTTGGACATGCTGCACTGCGAGGATGAAATTTGCGCCTCTTCCCTGAGCATGCGCCTTGTGAGCTAAAATATCCCCCAACAGTTAAACGGAGCTGCCACTTTATGAAAACTCTTAAATCCAGCATCTTAGGATGCGCGGTGGCCTTGGCATTGCTCGGCACCGCTTCCACGTCGCAGGCGACAGTCAGCGACAAATCCATCCTCGTCGGAGTTGACGGCGCTTTCGCGCCGTTCACCTACATCGATGACAGCGGCAAGCTGATCGGCTTTGACGTCGACATCATCAACGCCATCGGCAAAAACCTCGGTTACAAAGTCACCATCAAGCCCATGCCCTTTGACGGCATCATCCCGGCTTTGATGTCAGACAGCATCGACGTCATCATCTCAGGCTTTACCATCTCCCCGGAGCGCGCCAAGAAAGTCGACTTCTCGGATCCTTACTATCTCTGCGGCCTGACCTATCTCGTGCCCAAGGCGGACAAGGACAAATACCCTGACTTCACGAAGCTTGACGGCAAGGACATCTGCGTGCAGATCGGCACGACCGGCGCCCTCTTTGCCCAAAAGCATCTGAAGAACTCAAAGATCAAGCAGTTCAACTCCCCTCCTGACACCTACATGGAGCTGGGCAACGGCGGCTGCAGCGCCGTCATCAACGACATGCCGGTCAACGACTTCTTCCTGACCTCGCACAAGGATTCAGGCTTTGTCTCGCTGCACATCGATCGCGACGTGGACAAAGAGTACTACGGCATCGCCGTCAGCAAGAACCACCCTGAGATGTTAAAAGAGATGAACCGCGGCCTGAAGCTGTTGCACGAGAACGGCGAGTTCTCCCGCATCAGCTACAAGTGGTTCGGCTATGACATCACCGACACCTTAAAAGAGTAAACACCGCGCGTTTAAACGCGTGCTGTCGTTTTCCTGTGGCGCTGCGCTCACCAAGAGCGCGGCGCTTTCTGTTATATTTTCACAAGATATAAGAAGCGAAAGCACCGGAGCTTACGGAGGGCATCATGAGCGGGAGCCTGGATCAGGATAAGAGCGCACAGAGCGGCGCGCCGCGGCATCTGAGCGATCAGGAGCTGGCGGCGCTGCAATTGCAGCTTGCAGACGATCTTAAGCAGCGCTTTAAGGCAAATCTTGAGGCATTCTCGGAGTTCCTGCCCGATGTCACGGCGGCGTTTTCGAACTACCGCCCCAAAAAGACGCTGCAGTTTTTCTGCACGGAAAACGGCGTGCCCAACCTGATGTTCCCAGACGAGCACGGGCGCTTCTTTTACAACTGCGACAACCCGTGGGAGACCACCGAGCGCGAGATAGATGATCTGCTAGCCCATCCTTTAACCGGCAGCGCATACGGCATAGAGCACGATCCCTACGGGCAGATCCATTTTCGCTACATCAACGAGGCCGTAAGGCGCTGCCAGGAACTCATCAAGGCCCAGCCTAAGGCCGACTACAGCGCCAAAGAGCTGGGCTTTCTGCCCAACGCGCTGCTCATGGGGCTCGGGCTTGGCTATCCTTTGGGGATCATCTACAGCAAGGCCGAGATCGCCAATCTCATCGCCATCGAGCCGGATCCGGACATCTTTTACGCCTCGCTGCACGCCTTTGACTGGGCCTCGCTGCTCCAATACATCAAAGAGAGCGACACCGGCTTTAAGCTCATCGTGGGTCAGACGCCCGCGCAGCTTTATGAGGCGCTCTATGACTATTACACCGAGCACGGCGAGTTCCTCTCCGCGCAGGCCTGGTCATACGTGCATTATGACTCAAAGGAGATCGCGGCCTGCGCGGAGGTGATCGCCAAGGACTATTACCGCATCCGCGCGGCCAAGGGCTTTTACGACGATCACCTCTTCGGGGCGTCGCACGGTTTCCGCTCCATGCTCATGGGCAAGCACTTTGTGCGCCGCAGCGCCCAGCTGCCGCAGAAATTCCGCGAATACCCGCTGTTTGTGGTGGCCAACGGCCCGTCGCTTGATCACGACATCCCGTTTTTGCGCAAAAACCAGGACAAGGCGATGATCATCGCCTGCGGCACGGCGCTCGACACGCTCTACCACGCCGGCATTAAACCTGATTTCTATGCCGCAACCGAGCGCACCCCAGAGATCTCGGAAACCATAGACGCGATCCCAGATCAGGAATTCAAAGACAGCCTGACGCTGGTGGCAGGCGACGTCATCCATCCCAAGACCTCGATGCGCTTTAAGCACACGGCGATCTTCGGCAAACCTGACGAGCCTTTTTACTGGTTTATCGCCGGCCATCATGAGAAGATGCCGCGCACCCGCGAGATCGACATGATGAACCCCTTGGTGGGCAACCTCGGCATAGCGGCGATCTTCGGGTTCGGGTTTAAGGAGTCCTATCTTTTCGGCGTAGACAACGGCCGCAAGATCCGCGAAGACGGCAGCGCCGCCATGCACTCGCAGTACAGCTCCATCTACGGCGCAGCCGGCGTCTTCGGGCAGTACAGCGTCGGAAAAAACCGCCTGCCGGGCAATTTCGGCGGCCTGGTTGAGAGCAACCCGCTCTTTCGGCTCGCCAACCAGCAGATGGAGACCGTGATCTCAGAGCACCGCTATTTCAGGGACGTGCACTTTAAGATCCATAACTGCTCTGACGGAGCACGTATCGAAGGCACGATCCCGGCGCACTCTGAGGATCTCAGGTTCGGCAGAAGGCCTGAGCTTAACAAGCAGGAGCTCATGGATTACATAGAAAACGAGCTCACGTTCAAGCCTGAGATCAAGGAAAGCGATGTGCCGGTGCTCATGGAGCGGGAGATCTTTTACGAAACGCTGGACCGGCTGGAAAAGCTCGTCTCAAAAAAGCCTGCTACAAGGCTTGAGTTTGTCAGGATGATGATGCAAAGCTCCGAGGTCATCAGCCTGCTCACGAGACACCCGAGCACCATCGGCATCGCCTACTGCCTGCACGGCAGCATCATGGGCTACTTCATGGAAGCGCTCTACGCCCTGATGCATGTGCAGGATGACGGAAAGGCTGTGGATGAGGGTTTAAAGATCCTAAAACTGTACAAATACTTCATGCAGGATGCCCGCAGGATGTACGCCTTTGTGCCCGATTACGTTTTAGGCGATCATTATCACTTCATGGACGGCAAGGTCGGCTGGGATCACGAGGACTCGCCCGCCCCCAAAGCGCCTCCCTACCCGCACCTCTTCAAAAAAGAATTCGACGATCCGCAAAAGAAGTTCGTAAAGCGCTACGAGTGACGGCAAGGGCGCAGTGTGGTTCGCCTCACTGCGCCCTTTGCGTCAGTCCTTAAGACAGGCAAGCGGGATGATTTTCACGCCGTCCTTACGCGTGTAAGCGATCTCTCCGCCAGTTAAGATCATGAGCAGATCCGGCTCGCGGAGCACCTGCCGTTTTTCCTTGAGGTTATGCTCTGCAATAAGGCGCTTAAGCTTAAGCAGCTGCCTTGCCCCTTCCTCTATTTCCCGGCTGCCGAGCACGCATTCGATGAGCGCATACCTGCCGTCATTGAGGTGCAGGACGATATCCGCTTTAAGGCCGTGCCGATCGCGGTAATAAGACAAATGGCTGCGGGCAGCGGCGGTATAGGCTTTGAGATCGCGGATGCACATCTGCTCAAAGATAAACCCAAAAGTTTTAAGCTGTACCTGAAGTTCCTCAGGAGCAAGCCCCAAAGCGGCGACCGCAATGGAGGGATCACAAAACCCGCGTTTTACGGCGCTGCGGATCGCCGTCTTGCTGCGGATCGCAGGGCACCAGGCATCGAGATCGGCAATCACAAAAAGCCCGCGCAGGGCGTTCAGATAGCCATCTAACGTGTCAGCAGAACATCTCACCCTGCCTGAGGCCGCGAGCTCTTCAAGAAGTTCGGTGTTTTTTACAAAGGACGAAACATGATGCGCATAAGCGCGCAGGATCGAGGATGCCAGATCCCCGTTCCTGCGCCTGCCGTCAATGCGGGAAATATCTTCGCCGCACACGGCGCGAATATAACTCTTTGCATAGCGCAGCTGACCGGCAGGCGTGCGGCAGGACAGCGCAGCCGGCCAGCCGCCGCGGGCTGCTGCGAAGATCAGATCCTCGATCGCCATTTTGGAGATTTTGCCTTCTATGTCGCAGGCCGGATCGTCAAAGAGCCTGCGCAACGAGATCTCGCCTGTGGATTCATGCGACTCCCAAAGGCTCATGGGCAGCATGCTCATTGATGCGATCCTGCCGGTGCCGGAATGGCGGATTTTCGGGCGATCGACGGTATGTGAGCCGGTGAGGATAAAACGGCCAGGCAGCCGTCGTTCCTCAAGCTGTGCGCGCACCGCCTCCCGGAGCACCGGGGCATCCCCCCCATTCTGCGATCAGCCTCGGGGCGTCCCCCTTAAGCAGCAAAGAAGGATTGACTGAGGCCGTTGCCAGATACTCATCGCGCTTTTTAGGATCCCGCAGGCTGATGGCGCTGCGAGCCGCCTTGCGAGCTGTCGCGGTCTTGCCGCAGCCTCTGGGACCTTCAATCAGGACTGCACCAAAGGCCTCAAGATACTCCCTCAGCTGAACGTCAGCGATCCTCTGGCTGTATTCCTTATGCGCAAGCGCCATTGACAACCTCAGAGATGCCTAACTTTAATCATGCAATTGAATGATGTTAGATGATATTTTACCCAAATCGTTCGGTATTTTTGCGCAATTATTATCGGCATTTTTGCGGTATTTAATTCGGTATTTTTGCGGTGATCCTATAACCTTCACCGGATCATTCGGCGGTAAACGGCAGATGGCGCCAGCCTCAAATACCGGAATTGTGTATCTGGCAGTATTTTTATTTACTGCATTGTTTTACAATGTGATATCCCTTGTTTTATAGCCTGATGAGGCTGCGTAACTGAACTTGGAGACAAAGATGACGCTTGATGATATTCAAAAAGGCGAGAGCGACATGCTTGAATTCAAGGCAGACCTGCCTTCTGAAAAAGAAAAGTACATAAAAACCGCAGTTGCATTTGCCAACGGCAATGGCGGTACCATTGTCTTTGGCGTAAAAAACGACACCTGGAAGCCAATCGGTTTTCCTAAGGACGAGATCTTCCAAAAAATGGATGCAATCTCCTCCAGCATCTTTGATGCCTGCTCCCCAAAAATCGTACCTGCGGTGGAAGTGCTGGACATCAATGGCAAACTCGTCATCACCGCCACAATTTCTCCTGGATCTGATAAGCCTTATTTCATTAAAAAGCAGGGGCTTCAAGAAGGCTGTTATGTGCGTATCGGCGCTACCACCCGCAAAGCCGATCCGGAAACGGTCAAAGAGCTCATGCTGCAAAGCAGCCTTGGAGGCTTTGATGTGCAGCCTGCTTCCAGGGAAGCGCTGAGCGAGGGCAGGATCGCCAAACTCTGCAACAGAATGTACCGACATGCTAAGGAAAACATTGCGAGGCTTGACCTTGGAGAGCGGTTAAGGAAGCTCACAGTAAGTCAGTTAGTATCATGGCGGCTGCTAATTAAGGAAAGCGGCAAGTATTTTCCGACCAACGGCTACCTGCTGCTGGAAAACGGCGATGCCAGTTTCTCCAATGCGTATATCCAGTGTGCCGTGTTTAAGGACACCACGAGAAGCCAGTTTGTCGATCGCAAAGAGATCCGCGGCCCGATTGATGAACAGGTGGATGCCGCAACCAACTATGTGTTGAACTTCATCTCAATGGGTTCAAGGATCGACGGCGTCTTTCGCAGCGATGCATATGAACTTCCGGCATTGGGCATACGCGAAATGATAGCCAATGCCGTCTGCCACCGCTCTTATGTGCGTTCAGGCGCCATCCAGCTGGCAGTTTACTCAGATCGCCTTGAAGTAACCTCACCAGGCCGCCTGTCTGATACCCTTTCTATTAGTGAGATCATTAAAGGCAGCCCTTTCCTGCGTAACAAGGCCTTGGGCGCTACTTTCATCTACATGCATATCATCGAAAGCTGGGGTTCAGGAATTCCGCGTCTCTTCAGAGACGCCCAATCCTACGGGCTAAAGCCCCCTGAAATAGAAAATCGTACTTCATCACTGCGCGTATCGCTGTATCGCAAACCCCAGGAATTTGATGATGCCGGGGTAGTCCTGCCCGATGACAATACGGCAGCACCTGCTACAGACAAAACAACAGCGATCATGGCGCTGATGCGCTCTGATCCTGAAATAACGCTCAAACATCTGTCAGAGAAACTGGGCATGAAACTCTCCACCGTTAAGTACTACGTTAAAAAACTTTCAGATGCTCAAGAAATCCGCAGAAGCGGAAACCGGCAGCGCGGCCGCTGGGAAGTGATGACAGGAAAAAAATAGAGAGCACTAACGGGTATATTTTTGGCTAACATTTTTAAATATCTTTAAAAAATAAATAATAATTAGCTCAGTTGCCTTTTAACGATGCATTCGGCCATGAATAAAATCAGGGGACAGGCTTTCATAAATTTAAGGTCAATAACATTGATAAGTCAAATAAAATATCGACCTTATCCACTTAAACCCTTGACCTTATCCACAGTAGACAAACTCGAAGAAAAGCCGATCTTATCCACCAATAAAAAATTTACGTATAAATTATTCAATTGAATATTAAATTATTTATTGGTATACAAGCTTATCTACCTGACCAAGAGGTAGATAAGATAGTGGACAAGATTGTGTAGAATATTGACCTTTTGTTTTAAACTCCCCATTATCGATTTGTTTTTGAATTAAGTTTTTATTCTATGTTTGCTTGGACAGTACTGACCAAGGTCTCAAAGTTTGGTCAGGCCTGCGGCGCTGCGATCGGATCCCTGGATCAATAAGCGTCGTGAACGTGACCAGGCACCACACTTCGCGATCGCACAGACCGCTGCAATCGAAGATCAATAATTCACCGAAGCAGGATTGAGAAATCCAACGTGGTTGACAGATCCGATCCAAATAACCTGAAGGGACAGATCCGGCCTAACCTGCGAGCTTCAGTCCAAACAACCTGCGTTCTTCAATCCTGCCAACCTTAGAGCCTAAATCCGGCTAACCTTGAATCTCAAATCCAATCAGGCCAAACCTGACATCAAAGATCCGGCTAACGTGGCGCTTTCAGTCCGGCTAACTTTAGAGCTCAGGGCTTTGCACCAGTGACGGCCGTTCTCGCCGCCGAGCCTCCTGTTTTTTTCTCCTTGTGAGCCTGCGCCTTTTCTGCGCCGGCAGATCGCATACGATTGAGATGCGGGCATTCTGCGCCCGCGTTTTCTTTCTGTTTAATAAGGAGAAAATTTATGAAAGGAAAAATACCCCCCGCATCAGTGATGCGCAGCGTCTGCTCGCTTCTGCTGCTGCACTACACCCACGTTCAGATCGCCGCAAAATTCGGCCTTAGGGACTCAACTCTCTCAAGGTACAAGGCGCAGCTGCAAAAGGCCGGCATGTACAGCCCGAAGCAGCTGGACGCCATGGGCGGCGATGATCTGATGAAGGTGATCTACCCGGGCTACAGCGGCACGGTGAAAGATCACAAATGCTCCGAAAAGGACGGCGCCGCGGGCAGAGCGCTGGTGGCCAGGACCATGGCGCCCAAAGACGGGAGAACGCTGATCCCTGACTACAAGGCACCTGCCAAAGAGGCTCTCGACGGGAAGCTGCAGATCCAGCTGCTGTGGACGGACTACCTCGATGAGGCCGGAGCGCAGCACAAAACGCCGGTGTCGCGCAGCACGTTCTACAACCGCATGCGCGAGGCGCTGCTCAAAGCCGAGCCCAAATACGACGTGTACATGAAGCAGGATCACCCTTACGGCTCCGAGCTGATGCTCGACTATGTCGGAGGGCGCTATGCGCTGGAGCTCGGAGGCAGGACTGTCGAATACGTCATATTTGTCTCCTGCCGGGCGGCCAGCAATTACACGCGGGCGGAGTTCATTTCCGGCATGACGACCGAGGCCACCTGCAACAGCCTGGGCAGGATGCTGCTGGCTTACGGGTGCCTGCCGCGTTTTCTGGTTATAGACAACGCCAAGGCCCTTGTCGTGAAACACCAGACCGGCAGGGATGCCGTGCTAAACAGCTCGTTTGAGAACTTTGCAGAGAGGCTCGGAACCGGCGTCATCGCCAACAATCCTTATAGCCCCTCAAGCAAGGAGGCCGTTGAGCGATCCGTGGGTCTGATTGAGGAGCGCGTCCTCAAGAGAATGCCCTTTAACGTGCCCATGAGCCTTGACGAATACAACATGAAGCTGCAGGAGCTGATCGACCGTTACATCAACAGCGCCGGCTTCAGGCACGGCGGCTCGGGAACGCCCCGCAGCGCGCTTTTTGAGAAATACGAAAAGCCCCGGGCGCTGCCTCTGCCCAAAACCATCCCGCAGTACGTCACCCGCCTCAAGGGCCTCAGGGTCGGGCGCGATTACTGCGTCTGCATCCAGAGCAAGGGACACCGCCATTATTACATGGTTCCCTACACCCTGGCCGGCACCCTCGTGGACGCCGAGATCAGCGAAGGGCTGGTGACCGTGTACAGCGGCCTTGAGGAAGTCGCGGCATATCCGAGGCTTACGGAAAAAGACGAGGACGAGAGGAACGAGGCTGTCCGAAAGAACCTGGACTTCATGCCCCCGGCTCACCAGGCTGTGGCAAAGAAGCGCCTTAAGTATCCGGACGCCGAATCGCTTGTAAGCGAGGCGGGCTCCCTCTGTTCCGCGCTGCATGATTTCACAGCGGGTGTCATGCAGCACAAAGGATTTGAGGGCGGCAGACACCTGTGCATTTACGTAATAAACACTTACAAAAGGAAAGGCACGCAGCTTGAGAAGAGCGCTTTTGCAGAAGCGATCTCAAGGATCATGCTGTCGCCT
Source organism: Succinatimonas sp. UBA7265 (assembly GCA_002473165.1). GTDB lineage: Bacteria > Pseudomonadota > Gammaproteobacteria > Enterobacterales > Succinivibrionaceae > Succinivibrio. The sequence continues at coordinate 2,856 of DKSD01000038.1, read as the reverse complement.
TTCGATTCCTGGAATTCATACCGCATAGAGCCCGTCTACGAAGACATATTAGCCTATGCCAAAAGCCACGGCGGGCGGTTTGAGCACCAGACAAGGATCGATCTGCAGGACGAAGACGAAAGCGGCGATGACGCGCTTAAGTACGCGTGCCTGAGGGGCGGTTCAATGGATCACGGCAGCAACAAGGGAGGCAGGTAACATGAACGCCGGATTTTTAAAACAGGAAGATCAGATCAGGGCTCTCAACGACATGGGCTTCCAGGGGTTCTCCTCGGTGCTTGCAGGCATCTACGAAAACCCGCAGCAGTACGACAGCCTGGATTTCAGCGACAGGCTCGCCCTGTGCATCCAGGCCCAGTCGGACTACGAGAGGCAAAAGAAGGTGGCGCGCCTGCTGAAAAACGCCGGCCTCAAAGACGGGATCCAGATGCACGATCTGGAGATCAGCGCCGCGCGCGGCCTCAGCAAGGAGACGGTGACGCTGCTTATGAGCGGCAAATGGATCGCCAGAAAGGCGAACATCGTGATAGACGGCCCGTGCGGCTCGGGCAAAACCGGCCTGGTTTCAGCCCTGGCCAGCTAGCTGTGCTCCAAGTGCATTTCTGTCAGGTACTTCAGCACGGCAAGGGTGATTGCCGAATTCCTCAGCAAAGACACCAAAGGGCAGTCCCGCATGCTGAAAACGCTGGACCGCACGCAGGTTCTGATCCTGGACGACTTTCTCAGCTGCAGTGTGAACATTGAAAGCCGCGAGGCCCTGTTTCACATCGTAGAAGGGAGATTCGGCAACGTGTCGACGATCATTTCGTCGCAGATCCGCTTTGAAGGCTGGCGCAAGATGCTTGGCGGCGAGCAGCTGTCAGAAAGCATTGTCGACCGGCTGCACGGCCATGCGATCGACATCCATCTGACAGGTGAATCGTACCGCGCCAGAAAAGACGATCTGCTCATCCCGGCTTCACAGCCGGAAGAGGCAGAGACTAACGCCGGCTGATCCTGAAAAAACGGCAAAAAACACTTAACACAAGGCCGCCAGGAGGGGCGGCCCTTTTTATGAAAATCTCAGATCCCGAAAGATCGCCTCCAACCCCCTGTGTAATGGCCCCCGCCTCTAAGGTTATCCGGATCAGTTCTCCAGGTTAGCTCGGAAAAGGCATTCAAAGATAGGAAGAATTAAGCTCTAAGGATCTCTGGACTGAACCTCTCATGTGCTTTGGATTTCGCACAGGATGTCCGAGCTCTCATGTTCAGCGGCGTCCTCGCAACTGCAGGCAATGTGCTCAGCCGGCATCAAAGATGCTCTCCAAATTCCGCTTTAGGCGCATATAGGCATCGTAGTCTGGCGCCGTACCGCCAAGATAATCGCTCGCATAGGCATCGCTCTTCTTTATATCATTGCGTTTTAAGCGCTCAGACAGCCTGGCTGCGGCGATCCCGCCTTGGTTCCTGGTGACATAGATACAGTCTCCCCTGCTGAATTCATCCAGTAGCTCCGGGCAATGGCTTGAAAAGATCAAGATCGCACCGCGAGGGTTGATTCTGCTGTCGGTAAAAAAACGCATCAGCGCTGCCACAATCCCCAGATTAAAATGATTTTCCAGTTCATCGATCACCAGGCACCCGCCTGACTTGAGGATGCGCCGCGCCTTGGAAAAAGCATCCAGCCCCTTGATGGTCCCCGACGAAAGATAATTTGCGAGTTCCGCAGCCGAGTTCATGGCGATCTCCGGACGCCCTTTGAACTTAAGCCTGATGACAGGGCCGCCGGAGCGTTCTTCGAACTTTAAACTTTCCACGCCAGGATCGAGCAGCGCCAACACGTCCTCTGACGCATCTCCGCAATCAGTCAGGTTCTGCGCGCCGGTAAAGGAATTCATGCTTTCAAAAGCAAGCGCTTCGCCGTTCTTGCGGTTTTGTGAAATCAGCACGCTTACATCGTCTGAGAGAAAAGCCTCGCTGCCGTTCCTCTCCAGGACCGGGCTGCAGTTTTTAAAATCAAACAGACTGCTGCGCGGCATTGAGCCACTTGCCTTTTTACACCACAAAGTCTCGGAGACGATCGCACAACGCTGCGCAGGAACGCTGCCGCCTGTACAGCCGATCACAGTTTCAAGGCGGCACAGCAGCCCTGAGCGTTCGTAAAACAAGTAAGAGTTGAGTTTAACGTCGTTATCGAAACCAAAGATCCGCCTGGTTTCAAGATGATTCAAAGGTTCACAGGACAGCAAACTCAGTACCGCGAGCACCAAGCGCAGTACCGAAGTCTTGCCTGAGGCATTGACACCGACCAAAGCAGTGATCGGATTGAGGTAGATGTTGGAGAAGAGATGATACAGCTGGCCCTTGCTCTCTTCATCAAGCCTCTGGCTTGCACAAAAACACAGATCGAGCTTATCTTTAAAAAGCGGCAGTCCTTCAGCCGTGATCCTCAAAAGCTTCATGCGCTTGCTCCTGCTTAATTACGCAAAAAACGTTTTTAATCTGAATTAACAGATAGAATAGCAGATTTTCAGGGCTTAATTACGTAAATTACGTAATTAAGCCAACACAAGTAACATGCAGGGAGGCAAAGAGGAAGAACGGCATAAATTGGCGATCGTCGAGCGCGTTGCACCGATCGCCGCGAAGATGCAGCCCAAAACAGCCGTTGTCCATGATCTTCAAGGAAACGCGATGTTATTGAAGGAAATTTATTGCTCGGGAAGCGGGCATAAAAAAAGCGTTTCCTAAGAAACGCCTTCAAAAAATGGTGCTGATACTGAGAATCGAACTCAGGACCTCACCCTTACCAAGGGTGCGCTCTACCAACTGAGCCATATCAGCGTCAATTAGCAGTGGCGGAACGGACGGGGATCG
>DKSD01000054.1 GCA_002473165.1 Succinatimonas sp. UBA7265 | reverse complement strand
GCATTGTTGTCTACTTTTGGGTTCAAAAGTCTGACGGGAAATGGTTTTCATGCTGTGATCCGCTGTAGGTCTTTTAACGCGGACATTATTGCATAAAAATGCTTTTATGCTATGAAAAAAGTTATCGGATAGAAAATATGTATGGAAAAACGCTCAGCGGCGCGCGTGGAGCTCGCGATTTAAAGCAGAGGCTTTCTCGCCTTTTTTGAGCACGATCATGAGCGCGCCCGTGCCGCCTTTCCACTCGGGCGCCGAGCGGTAGGCCAAAACTTCGGGCAGCTGCTTAAGCCAGTGGGCTACATAGGATTTTATAAGGGCTTTTTGCTTGCGGTACTCGCCTTTGCCGTGGACGATGAGCACGCAGCGGAACTCGTGATCCTGCGCAAAGCCCATAAAATTCATAACTTTCTCATAGGCTTTTTCAAGCGTCAGCCCGTGCAGATCTATGAAATCGGCTTCGCGGTATTCGCCCTGGCGGAGCTTGCGCAGCACGTAAGGCTGCACCCCGGGCCGGCGGAATTCGAGTTCCTCGTTGGGGCCGACCATCTGCACAAAACCCGAGGAGGCCGATTCAGCCTCCTTTTGCGGCAGTTTCTGCGCCGCCTGCTGGCGGACTTTGGCGGTGGCGCGGTCAAGCGGAGCGGACTTCGAGGGCACCTTGTCCTGGACGATGCGGCGCAGCGGCCCGACGGCGGCCGTGAAATCCTCGCTTTTTGAGGCCTCCTCGGCCTCCTGCTTTAACAGCGCTGAAAAATCCTGAGAACTCATGGCAGAGATCTTACCACAGGGGAAAAAAGCCTTTTTTCAAAAGAACATCAGGCTTATGACGAGGGCCGAGGTGCAAAAGAGCGTGCCGTCAAAGAGCACGCGGCGGAGGATTTTAAGCGGCGCGCCGGCGTCGGGCTGCCTGGACCCGCCCACGCGCGGGAAACGCAGCATCCTGCCGCCGTAGCAGCGCGGCCCGCCCATGGCGAGATCCGCAAGTCCGCCCAGACTGCCTGCGATCAGCCCTGAGACCGCGGCCGGGTAGTCAAGCGCGCCGCGCACGGCTTTTTTAAAAGCGCGGCGCGGGTGCAGCGACAGGATCGCGCACAGCATGATCACGGCGGCGGGGGCGGCGAGCAGGCCTTGGTAGAGCCTGAAGATCCCCAGGCCAAAAGACGCGCACTCGGGGTATTTTGGGGAGAACGTGCGCGAGAGCACGGCAAAAACCTGCATGGCGACCGCGCCTTCCAGACCTGCGAGTTCATACCACACCATGACGCCCAGCCACGAGGCGGCCGGGGCAAGCGCCGCGTACTCGCAGCAGGCCTTGGAGATCCCCATGGCCGAGAGGCTTTGGCAGTCACGGGCGACATGGCGCGACAGTGCCCGGCGCGCCGCGGCGCGATCGTCTTTTTTGAGCAGGGCGCAGACGCGGGAGGCGCAGGAGAGCGCCGGCGAAGACTCAAGCAGGAACGGCAGCACCGCCAGCGCCAGCAGCCGGTCAAAAGAGGTGAGGGCCTGCAACAGCAGCAGCACGAGCCAAAGCACGCCTAAGATCAGCACGGCGAGCATCACGCCGGCAAAGTAGCTTTGGGCGCGGGTGTTCTGCGCGCGGTTGACCTTGGAGGCCATGGCCCTGAAGATGGGACGCAGCGCCGAAAGCCGGCACTTTTGCGGGATGGGGATCGCCAGCTCCAAAAGCACGGCGGCAAAGAGCAGCGCGGCAGGGCGGTCTAAAAGCGAGGAGAAAAACTCCCAGCTGAACACTCCCGAGCCGCGGAGGGTCTCGAGCACGGCGCCCCCGTCCACAGAAACTCCTACAGCAGGTTTATAAGCCCGGTCACGAGGCGCTCGGAGAGCGCGGCGGCCTTGGGCATGAACTCGTCGTAGTTCGCGGTCGTGCCCTCGGAGGCTTCATCGGAGACAGCGCGGATCACGAGGAATGGCACCTTGCAGGCCGCAGCCACCTGGGCAACGGCCGCGCCTTCCATCTCGGCCACCAGGGCTTCAGGGTAGATGGCGGCTATGGCCGCGCGTTTTTCCCGGGTGTTGATGAACTGATCGCCTGAGACGACGAGGCCCTGGCGCACTTTGCCCTTGAGCTCGGGCAGGTTGCCCGCGGCCACGCCGGCTTTGGCCATGAGCAGCGGATCGGCGTTGAACAGCCGATCCTGGCCTGCCATCTGGCCCATGGGGTAGCCAAAGGCCGTCAAGTCTGCGTCATGGTAGGCGGCCGACGAGGAGAAGACGATATCGCCTATCTTAAGCGAAGGACTTACGGCGCCGGCGCAGCCGGTGTTGATGATGCAGGAGGCATGGGCGCAGGTGATCATGAGCGCCGTGATGGCGCCCGCGGCGACCTTGCCGATGCCGCACTGAGCCACGACGACCTCGTGTGATCCCAGCGTGCCGAAATGGAACTGTGTAAAGCCTACCTGCTCGCAGCGGTGATCCGCGAGTTTGGCGATGAGCCCTGATACCTCAGGTTCCATCGCGCCGATTATGCCGACGGTCATTGGCCTGTCCTCTGAAAACTTTGGTGCGGTGATTATAGCAAAGCGCCCACGCCGCTGCGGCCGCGCGGGTTTTTGTTGCGTCACGCACATTTTTGCGCAAAGGTCCCAAAATAGTTTGCGTATCCTCGCAATTATGGGATCAGCGGCGCGGCGCGGCAAAGTTTAATTCCATAATGTTAAACGAGAGGATCCGCAGGAACGCAAACGTAAGGATTTTGGATCCCGGCATAAGGATTTATGAGAGGTGTTCATGGAAAACGCACGTGATGCAGCCAAGCAAACCATGGCTCTGGTGCTCGCCGGCGGACGCGGCAGCAGACTTAAGATGCTCACCGACAACCGCGCCAAGCCCGCGGTTTATTTCGGCGGCAAATACCGCATTATCGATTTCGCGCTGTCAAACTGCGTTAACTCGGGCATCAACCGCATCGGCGTGGTCACCCAGTACAAATCCCACTCGCTGCTGCGTCACCTGCAGTCAGGCTGGTCATTTTTAAGGAACCAGTTCAACGAGTTTATCGATCTGCTCCCGGCTCAGCAGCGTGTTGACGAGGAGCACTGGTATCAGGGCACGGCTGACGCTGTCTACCAGAACATCGACATCATCAAGGATCACCATCCCAAATACGTGCTGGTGCTCTGCGGCGATCACATCTACAAGATGGACTACGCGGCGCTGGTGCTCGATCACATCCGCATGGGCAGCCCCGTGACCGTGGCTTGCATCCCGGTGGAGCGCTCCAAGGCCTCGGCGCTGGGCGTCATGAAGATCAACGAGGACAACCTCATCACGGAGTTCGTCGAGAAACCCAAAGATCCTGCGGCCATGCCGGGCAACCCCAACATGTCGCTGGCCTCGATGGGCATCTATGTCTTTGACGCCGACTTCCTCTATCAGGTGCTCGACAAAGACGCCGTGACCGAAGGCTCGCACCGCGACTTCGGCATGGATATCATCCCTGCGCTCGTGCGCGAGAAACTCGTCCACGCCCATGATTTCTCCAAGAGCTGCATCCGCAACCGCGGCAACAAGTCCATAGTCTACTGGCGCGACGTCGGAACCATAGACGCCTACTGGGAGGCCAACATGGACATCGCTTCCGTGCAGCCTCAGTTGGACGTTTACGACAACAACTGGCCGATCTGGACAGCCACGGTGCAGCAGCCGCCGGCGAAGTACGTGCAGGATATCAACGGCACTTCGTCGATCGTGCGCAACTCCGTGTGCTCGGCAGGGTGCATCATCTCGGGTTCATCCATAAACCAGTCGCTGCTGTTCAACTGTGTGAGGCTGCATTCCAACTGCTTTATCTCCGAGTCGGTGATCCTGCCTTTCTGCATCATCCACCGCGGCTGCCGCCTCACGAAGGTGATCCTCGATCGCGGCGTCGAACTGCCGCGCGGCCTGATCATCGGCGAGAACGCCGAGGTCGATGCCCGGCGCTTCTACCGCTCAGAAGGCGGCGTGACGCTCGTGACGCGCCAGATGCTTGAGAACCTGCGCAAGACTGAGCCGGCGATTTTCGAGGACTTTGACAACTACCGCGCGCCTTTCATTCCTTCGTACTGATCAAGGCTTAATTAAAAAGCCCCCGCACCGCTGCTGCCGCGGCGCGGGGGCTTTGGGCTTTCTGCGCCCGGAAAAATATCGGTGCGCGGGATCTGTTAGAATTGCCGCAATTGTTTAGGCATCTCAAAAATACAACATGGCTTTAAAATCCGCACCTCTCCAGTCAAGCGACGATCCGGCTTTTGACGACATCGGCCCCTGCCGCGATCGCGACGTGCAGGAGCAGCTGCAGTGCATCATCTCCGATCGCACCGTCATCAGCAGCATCCTGCGCTTTCGCTACCCGCTGCTCTCAAAATCCCGCCTGTGCTCTTTGATCTTAGGGCCGCTCGTAAAGCGGCTGCTCATGCGCAAAGAGGCCTCAGTACGCACCATCGCGCAGTTCCAGCAGCAGGTGGCGGACTTCATGGAGCATGTGATCTCCGCGACGACCGACGGCGTGACCTATGAAGGCTTTGATGAGCTTGAAAAGGGCAAAGGCTACCTTTTTATCTCAAACCACCGCGACATCTCGCTTGACCCCGCGTTCATCGACATGGCGCTGTTCACGCACGGCCTTGACACCGTGCGCATCGCCATCGGCGACAATCTGCTGCGCATCCCCGCGGCTACGTCGCTCATGCGATTGAACAAGAGCTTTATCGTCAGGCGTTCTCTGAGCTCGCCGCGCGAGAAGCTCAAAGCCTTCACACACCTCTCCGAGTACATCGGGCTTTCGGTTGCCGAGGGGCATTCCGTGTGGATCGCGCAGCGCGAGGGCCGCGCCAAGGACGGCAATGATCGCACCGAGGACGCGGTGCTCAAGATGATAGGCTTAAACGGCCGCACGCGCCGCCAGAGCTTTGGCGATTACATGAAAGGCCTGAACATCGTGCCCGTGGCCATCAGCTACGAGTACGATCCCAACGACGAGGCCAAGGCCCGCGAGCTGTGCGAGCGCGCCGCCCACGGCGGCGAGTACCACAAAGAGGAGTTCGAGGACATCGAGACCATCACTCGCGGGATCCGCGGGGAAAAAGGCCGGATCTGCGTCAGGGCCGGCGAGGTGATCTCAGGCGGTTTTGAGACCCCGGAGGAGCTTGCCGCGATCATCGACACTTTCATATGGTCAAATTACGAGATTTTCCCGCCGTCGAAGATCGCCGCAGGCGAGGATGAGGGCGTGAGCGATGCAGAGCGCGCGCGCTTTGAGTCGCGCCTGTCCTCCTGCCCTGAGGAGCTGCGCGAGCAGGTGCGCTCCATGTACGCCGCGCCTTTGAAAAACCGCCGCCTCTGCCTTGAAAAACGCGGGGAGGGCGCGAAGTGACGCGCTCGTTCTCCGCTCTGCGCAACCCCGACGGCAGCGTCTGCGCCTTCCGCGTCGTCTGCCTGCTGGTCATCGCGCTGTGCCTGCTCGCCGCAGGCGTGCTGCAGCTTTTGCACAATAAAAAGCCCGTTCCTGAGGCGCCGCGCTCAGTTGCGCCTGCCGCCGCTCCGCAGCCTCAAAAAAAGCCTGAGGAGCCCCAGTCGGGAAAACACGCCTTAGCCGAACCGCTTAAGCTGCGCGCCCTGGCATTTGCCGAGCTTGACGAGGCCGCCGCGTTTTTTGAGGACTGCGGCTCCATCAACAAGGGCTTTGCAGGCTGCAATTTTGCGTTCTCCGATGAGGTGAGCCGCTATTACGAGGGAATCGCTCAGGCCGCCGATGACGGCTTTGCCGTGACGCTCAAAGCGCGCGAGGGCAATCCCGATCGCGAGCGCTGCGAGGTGCTGGAGCTTGACAGCTCCGGGGCGCGCCGCGCCCTTGACAGTCAAGGTAAAATGACGGACGGATGCTGGCCTGAGGACAACCCTGATGTCGCTTCGGCCTCAGGCGCCGCTGCGGCGCCCGGTCCCCGCTCCTGATTTATCTAAAGAGGATCCATATGAAGATTTCACGCAACACCGTGGCCACCGTGGGCTTTACCGTGACCGATGAAAGCGGCCGGGTCGTGGGCCGCACCCAGCCTGATGAGCCGGTGACCGCGCTCATCGGCTACCACTTCCTGGTGCCGGGCCTTGAAAAAGCCCTCGACGGGCATGAGAAGGGCGATGAGTTTTCCGTCACCCTGACCCCTGAGGACTCCTACGGCAAATTCGACAAGAGCCTGGTGCAGGAGATCGACCGCTCGATGTTCGGCGATTTCCCCATCGAGGTGGGCAACGTGTTTGAGGCCGATTCAGACAACGGCCCGCGCGCCGTCGTCGTCAAGGAGATCAAGGACAAAACCGTCGTCGTCGACGGCAACCATCCGCTGGCTGGCAAGACCTTGAATTTCCTGGTCGAGGTGATCGACGTGCGCGAGGCCACCGAGGAAGAGAAAAAACACGGCCACGCCCATCCAAACGGTCACTGCCCTTCAGAGGAGCATGAGGGGCACTGCTGCTGCCACCACCATGATCATGAAGGTGAGGAGCATGCATGCTGCCATCATCATGATCACGAAGGCGAGGAGCACGAATGCTGCCATCACCATGATCACGAAGACGGCGATCACGAGTGCTGCTGCCACCATCATCACCACGAAGATCAGTAACCTGGTCGCAGGCGGCGCCGCCGCCTGCCCTGATGCGGCTTAAGGCCGCTTTTTTTAACTTTCAGGAAGCCTGAACCATGAAATTCATCGTGCGCCTTTTCCCTGAGATCTCAGTTAAGAGCAAACCGGTGCGCACCAAGCTCATCCGCCAGGTGCGCCAGAACCTCGCCAACGCCTGCGAGCGCCACGGCATTCATGTCGCCGCGATCGCCCAGTGGGACAAGATCCTCGCGGATTTCGGCTCCCCTGAGGCAGGGCAGAGCGAGGAGGAACTGCGGCAAAAGGCGGAGTCCGAGCTCGCGTCGCTGCCGGGCATCCACTCTTTTATGGAGGTGCGCGAGCATGAGTTTCAAACGCTTGACGATCTCTATGAAAAGATCAAGGAAGAGTGCGGCCCGCGCATCGTCGGGCACACATTCGCCATGCGGGTGCGCCGGCGCGGGCAGCATAATTTCACATCGCAGCAGGCCGAGCGCATCTTAGGCGGCAAGTTAGGGTCTGACTATGAAAACCGCGGCGTGTGCCTCGATGATCCCGAGGTTACGGTAAATGTCGAGATCGAAAACCAAAAAGCCTATGTCACAGGCGAGCGCCATGAGGGCATGGGCGGCTTCCCCGTGGGCACGCAAGGCGAAGTTTTCTCACTGATCTCAGGGGGCTTTGACTCGGGCGTCTCCACCTACCTGCTCATGCACCGCGGCTGCCGCGTGAACTTCCTGTTCTTCAACTTGGGCGGCACGGCCCATGAGCTCGGTGTCAAAGAGGAAGCTTATTACCTGTGGGACCGCTATGCCGCCTCCCACAAGGTGCGTTTTGTGACCGTGCCCTTTGAGAAAGTCGTGGGGCAGATCTTAGAGCGCACCCACCACGGTGTGCGCGGCGTGATCTTAAAGCGCATGATGATGCGCGCCGGCGAACTCATCTGCCGCCGCTTCCATGCCGAGGCGCTCGTGACCGGCGAGAGCCTCGGGCAGGTGTCCTCGCAGACGCTCACGAACCTCTCGCACATCGACTCCGTCACGCCTTTTCTGATCTTAAGGCCGCTCATTTCCATGGACAAACAGCAGATCATCGACGCGGCGCGGCGCATCGGCACCGCCGGCTTTGCCGAGCGCATGCCTGAGTACTGCGGCGTGATCTCCGATCACCCTAACGTGTGCCCGCGCCGCAGTTTTGTCGAGGAGGAAGAGGCCAAAATGGACGCCGGGCTGATTGAGGAAGCCGCCGGCTCCGCCCGCGCCGTTGACATCCGCGACGTGCCTGAAGACATCGCGCGCATTCGCGAGGAGGTGACCGAGGTGCGCAGTCTCGCAGAAGGCGTTTGCGTGATCGACGTGCGCGCGCCTGATGATCAGGCCAAAGCGCCGTTAAACGTTCCGGGGCATGAGGTGATCTCCATGCCTTTTTACAAAGTGGCCGCACAGTTTGGCTCGCTCGACATGGCCAAAACCTACGCGCTTTACTGCGATCAGGGCGTGATGAGCACCATGCAGGCAAAGCAGCTCAAGGAAATGGGGCACCATAACGTGCAGGTATGGCGCCCGAGCGCCTGCGCCGTGAAAAACTGACTTGTATACGGCAAAACAAAACCTGCCTTAAGACAGGTTTTGTCGTTTTCAGAGGGGAAAAAATCAGGCGGGGAGTTCGTCGAGCAGCATGCCCGCGGCCACCTTCTGGGCGATTACCGGGCCTTCAAGGGCTTTTAAGATCGCCACGGCAAAGAGCATGGAGTAGGCCGGCCCCTTACCGGTGATGAGCAGCCCGTCCTCTGAGATCTCAACGCCTTTGCCGGTGCAGTTTTTGATCCCGTCAGTGCACCCGGGGTAGCCCGTGGCGCGCCGGCCTTTAATGATCCCGTCATGCTCGAGCACGAAGCCCGGCGCCGCGCAGATGGCGGCGATTAGGCGGCTGCGGGAGAGTTGATCCTCAAGCACGGCCTTGAGTTTGGCGCTTGCAGCGCAGGCCTGGGCGCCCTTTAAACCGCCCGGGATCACCACGACATCGTATTTGCCGTCGCACTCCTCAAGGTTGCGATCGCAGACGACGCGGGTGCCGTGGGCGAGCTTGACCTCGGTCGCGCCGTTCGGGGCCACCGCGGCCTTCGTGATATTGAGCCCGCCGCGGGAGAGCACGTCGGCCACCGCGGTGATTTCCATGTCTTCGCTGCCGTTGGCGTAGATGAGCAATGCCTGTTTCATCGGATGTAAATGCTCCAAAACAGTTTGATGACTTTGAAGTTGCTGTAATAATCCGCGCTTTTGTCCCCTTTGGGTGCAAAAACGCACTTACAGGGCGCATTATAGCCTCATGTTTTTTTAAAGAAAGAGCGGCAAAAGCAGAAATCCAAAAAAATCAGAACCTCAAAACAAACTTTTTAAGATCATGAATTAAGTTCGCGTGCCGGCTGCACTTTCGAGGCCTTGAGCGCCGGGTAGAGCGCCGAGAGCGCCGACATTAAGAGCGCTGTGATCAGCACGGCGGCCACATCGCAGGGTTCAAGCTTTGAGGGGATGAAGTCTATGAAGTAGACGTCCGGGTTTAAGAATTTGACATTAAACAGCGCCTCGGCCTGGCGCATCAGCGGCGTGAGCGCAAGCGCGATCACTGAGCCAAAGGCCGTGCCGATGAGCGCGCCGCGCGCCCCCTGCAACAGCCCCATTAGCGTAAACACCCTCACGATGAGCGCGCGCGGGGCTCCCATGGTGCGCAGCACGGCGATCTCCGGGCTCTTTTCGGCAACAGACATCACGAGGTTGGAGACGATGTTAAAACAGGCCACGGCCATGACCAGGATCATCGCCAGGTACATGAGCGCCCGGATCATCTGAATGTCGCCGTAGAGTTTGCCCTGGGTGTCCATCCAGCTTGACATGGCGCCGCGCTCGGGCAGGGCCAAAGCCGCCTCATAGAGGATCTGCGGAGCCTGCAGCAGCTGCGTGACCCCAAGCTCTATGAGGTTGGGCGCTTTAAGCCCCGAGACCTCAAGGGCGCTTTTAAGGGGCGTGAAGGCCAGCAGGCCGTCAAGCTGGCCGCCGGCGTTGAAGATCCCCGCCACCTCGTACTCAAGGGTGCGGGCGTTTTCCAGGTTTCCCGCAGCCCCGGCGCCGCCTGCGATCAGGGTGACGCGATCGCCGATCCTAAGCTCCAGGCGCTGTGCGATGGAGCGGCCGAGTACGATCACGTTCCCCTGCTCAGGCAGACTTTCTACCCCTGAAAAGCGCGTCAGCGCCGCAAAGGCGCGCGAGCCGTTTTCTATGCCGAGAATTTTCGCGGGGGCAAAATTCCCGCCTGATTGCAGCACGCCTTCTGTGCTGACGCACGGCTCGGCGTAGGTGATGCCGCGGCTGCCCCTTAAAGCTTTAAGATCGTCACCGAGGCTGGCAAAACCGCCTGCGCCTGACTGCACGGTGCCGGCGGGCACGACGCTGAGCACCCGGTCTTCGAGCTCGCGCTCAAAGCCATTCATGGCCGACAGCCCGATGATAAGCGCCGCCGTGCCGATCGCGATGCCGGCGGCCGACGACACGGACATAAAGCGCGCCAAAGGCCCGTAGCGGCGTGAACGCAAAAAGTGCCAGGCCAGGGTCAGGCTCAAGCATTTAAACATCTGCAACCATCCCGTCCGTGATTGTCAGCACGCGATCGCACTCTGAGGCCAGGGCGTTGTCATGGGTGACCATGACGACGGCGGTGTCTTCTTTTGAGGTAAGTTCCCTGAACAGTTTGAAGATCTGCGCGGCGTTGGCGGCATCGAGGTTGCCGGTGGGCTCATCGGCGAGTACGAGCTTAGGGTGCGCGCACAGCGCGCGGGCGATGGCCGCGCGCTGCCTCTCGCCTCCTGACATCTCGCCGGGACGGTTGGCAAGCCGCGCCTCAAGGCCCACGAGTTTTAAATACTCCAAAGCGCGCTCTTTGGCCTCTGAGGCCTTCAGGCCGCCGATGAGCAGCGGCATCATCACGTTCTCAAGCGCGCTGAAATCCGGCAGCAGGTGGTGGAACTGATAGACAAAACCGAGGTTGCGGGCGCGGAACGCGGCTTTTTGTTTTTCGCTGAGTTTCGTCAGATCCTGGCCTTCAAAAATCACTGTTCCTGAGTCCGGGGTGTCAAGCGTCCCCAGAATGTGCAGCAGCGTGCTTTTGCCTGAGCCTGAGCGGCCGATGACCGCGGTCATCATGCCGGAGCGCACCTCAAGCGAGGCTCCGCGCAGCACCGGGGTGCTGACTTTGCCTTCTTTATATGTGCGGATTAGGTTTTCGGCCTTGAGGATCACATTGTCCATAAGCTTATTCCTGCTGCAAACTTAAAACCGGATCGGTGCGCGCGGCGCGCAGGGCCGGGTAGACGGTGCAGAGCACGCACAGCGCGATGCTTACGAGCGCCACTGTAAGCACGGTTGACGTCTGCACGCCTACTTCAAGCGAGCGCCCGGCGGGGACGCCCAGCGCCCTTAAAAGGAAATTGGAGTGCGCAGCCAAAAGGCTGCCGCCTGCCGTGCCCGCGATCGTGCCCAAAAGCCCGAGCATCAGCCCCTCTGAGGTGAAGATCCGCAGCACTCCGCCTGAGCTCATGCCCAGGGTCTTGAGCACGGCGATCTCGCGGGTGCGGGCGCTGACGATCATCGCCAGGGCCGAGAGGATGTTAAACGCGGCGACGATCACGATGAGGAAGAGCATAAACGTCATGGTCAGCCTTTCGGTGGCCACCGAGGAAAAAAACTCGCCTTGGGTCTTTTTCCAGTCCTCATATGCAAATCCCAGCGAGGAGAGCTGTTTTTCGGTCTCCGCGGCGGCAAAAGGATCGTCAAGCCACAGTCTGACGCGCAGATCCTCCTGCTTAAAGCGGAACAGCCTGCGCACATCCTCGAGGCTGCCTGCGGCATTAAGCGCGGTGGCATCGCGCAGGGACGGCTGGTAGCCTGAAATGACGAAGTTGCGTTTTACGGGGGTGAGGCCTGCAGGAGTGTAGCGGGCGTTTACCGTGGAGATAAGCCGCACTTTGTCGCCGGGCCGCAGGTCAAAACGCGAGAGGAAAGTGCTGTCAGGGCAGAAAGCGTAACTGCCTGCAGGCGGCACATTTTCGAGGCTTAGCCTGGCATCAGAATCAGTATTTTTTAAAACCGTGGCTGAAGGATCCATGCCCATCAGCGTCACCAGCCCAATCCCCTTGGGAGTCTGCGCCACGGTCAGCGCGCTGGCAAAGGGTCCGGCCGCGGTTACGTGGTCAAGTTTTAGCAGTTCGGGAATGGCACCTGGATCAGCTTTGACCGTAATGTGCGGCGTATAGGTAAGCACCGTATTGCTGAGCCTGCCCTGGAGCGCCTGCATCACTGACGACACGGTGATGAGAGCTGCGGTGCCGATGGCAATCCCCAACACTGACAGCGCGGCCGTGAAACTGGCAAAACGATGCCGTTGCCCGGAGAAGATGTAACGTTCGGCAATGGACACGCACAGAGGTCTGAAGAGTTTCATCAGTAAAAATTAGTCCGGTTTTTCCGGCACAGGGCGGAAGTTGCTGCTGATCATACAGAGAGCTGAAGGAAAAAACACAAAAAACGTGAATCTGCCGGGTGTTCCCAGGGATCCAGCGCAGAGTCCGCGCCTTAATAGCGGCCGCCTTTAAGGCCAGATAATGCTTTGGAGTTACAGCAAAGGCAGCTGAAAGAAATCAGGGTAGCGGCTCCTTTTGCAATTTTTGAAGTTCCGCTGTCAAGAAAACTCTTTCGGCCTGAGGAACTTCAAAGAAATTAAAGGCATTATCAAATGAGATCCCGGTATTTTTAATATAAATTCGAAGCTATTCAGTTTCTCTTCAGCTTTGCCCTCAAGCTTCGAATTGTGCACAAGGCTCTCTTTGTCGATCCGGTAAAAAAAACCACCGACCATGTTGTGTCCTCAGCCAAATGCCGTTTAGCAGAACTGCGGCCTAAATGCCGCAGTTCCTGGATTTGAATTTTTGAAATTACATTACTGCGGTCTTTTGCAGTTCACTCTTCAAAAATGCTCTTTCTTCTTGAGGAATGTCAAGGGTTTCAAAGGCATTTTCAATTGACGCTCCGCTCTTTTTGATATAGCTGCGGAGTATTTGCAGTTTCCCTTTTGCTATTCCTTGTTTAATTCCTTGTGTTATTCCTTTTGCCAGTCCTGTTTCTTCGCCTTCGAGTCTTGAATTGTGCGCAAGGATCTCTTTGTCGATCCTGTCAAAAAGCCCCTCGACCATAAGCCCTCCGTGAACAGCCGTTCCTTGCATTTTTTGTCTTAACTCCTCAAATCTTAGTTCCATTTTATCAGCCAGGGCGTCTGTTTCACCCTGAAGTCTCCTGCCTTCGCATAAATAGGGCTATTCGCCATTAAAAGTGGGTAATGAGGATCTTACAGCGTGATCGCCATGTGATC
>DKSD01000068.1 GCA_002473165.1 Succinatimonas sp. UBA7265 | reverse complement strand
GTTACCCGGTACTGTGTTCCCATGCTGAGATCCCCCTTTCAATTATGGCGGATCTCATCTTACCTCACAAAAACGAAATATCAAATGTTACACGATACTAGCGCGGACAGGATCCCAATGCAAACAGCGTTTTTTCCTTTTTGGCTTAGCATGATCAGCCGTTAAACCCCTGGTTAAACCTGTCGATCATTTCACTGAGTTCATCAGCCTCATCATTAAGCTTCACCATTTCATCACGGGAGCGGTTTGACAGATCAACGCTGTCATCTGAAAGCCTGACCAAATGCCTGACTTCCTCGGACACCGCACGCGCGGTCTGGGCTTTTTCATTGATGGTGTTGCGCATGTTGTCTGAAGCGTTTTTAATCTCTTTTACCGCGTCATGCAGCGATCTGAGCACTTCATTGTTCTGCTCAACCTCATGCACTCCGGCCAGCGCGTGATCGCGGCTGGCAATCGACAGCTGATGTGCCTGGGCGGTAGTCTCCTTGAAATCGTCAAGCTGCTTATGGATATCGCCAGCGGTTTTTTGGGTGCGGATCGACAGCGCCCTGACTTCATCTGCGACTACGGCAAAGCCTTTGCCGGCTTCCCCGGCGCGCGCGGCTTCAATGGAAGCGTTAAGCGCCAGCAGATCCGTCTGCGACTGCACTGAATCAATGAACTCAACCGATTCAGAAACTTTGCCTACTTCCTCTGCAAGGTTGTCGACAGCATTGGCGACTTTGCTCGCGGTGGCATCGAGGGCGTTGATGGACTCAAGCGTGCGGTCTGAAAACTCTTTTCCGGCATCTGCCTGTTTTTTGGCATTCTCTGCGTCATCTGCGGTTTTACTGATCTTATGCAGAAGATCGTCCATCATGGCGCTGATGCCGTCGGCAACTTCATTCATGCGCTTGGCGGCGTCTTTGGTCTGATCGGATTTGCGCAGCATCTCATCGCTGTTGTTTTTGGCGTCATTCAGGCTTGAATCTGCAGCCGCATGCAATCTGTCGGCAGCCTCCCTCACGCGGGTGAGCAGGGTGTCGACATATTTGAATTTCCACTGCTCAGCCATCATGGCCAGCCCCTCAAGGCCGCCGCGGCCGGTGTAGACATTAAGCGTCAGATCATCGCTTTGAGCGTTAGAGCTGTTAATGACATAGAGGAAAAATCTTCTTGAAATCGCATGGGATACCAGCATTTGCGCAATCACCGAGATCCCCAGCAGCCCTAAAGTCAGGTATCCGGGCACGATGAACGCTGCTGCAAGCAGCGCGAGCGTCAGCAATCCCATGAAGACATTCAGCATGCCTTTTGCCGGGGCTGTGACTTTCCTGCCGGAACGCATCTTTGCATAGAGCACTTTTGCTCTTGCGATCATCTCCGGAGCAGCTCTGGTTCTTACCGATTCATAGCCGGTGATCACGCCGTTTTTGACAATGGGGAGGATAAAAGCGTTAACCCAGTAGTAAGAGCCGTCTTTGCAGCGGTTCTTGATGATCCCTAAGAAAGGTTTGCCGGATTTAAGCTGCTTCCACATATAAGCAAACACCTCAGGCGGCATATCAGGGTGCCTGATGATGTTCTGAGGCTGCCCGATCAGCTCATCCCGTGTAAATCCGCACATTTCGACAAATGTGTCATTTACATCGATGATGACTCCGTGCGGATCGGTAACCGAGATGATCTTGGCATTGGGATCATCAGGGAACCTGACCTCTTTGTCATATACGGGAAGATTCACTCTCATAAATGAGGCTCCGTAAACCAAGGCAAGAAAGCTTGCGCGAAGGGATAAAGCGATCGGAATATAACAGAACTGGCAGGCGCAGATGCAGGCATTTGCAGAAGATTTTGGCCCAATGATCCCGGCATTTACTTTGTTGTTATCAAGGCCGCAGACTGTTTGCCAGGAAAACTTGATCTTTATTCTTCCGTGTCATCAAGCTGTCACACGAACTTTTGTAAACTTATTTGTAATATAATTTATTGAAATAAAAATATTTTTTATAAAACACTTTTTATCAGGCTGTTTACATTTTGCCGCAGCATGGCGGTAAAACCTGTTGGAAAGCTGTCGGAAAATGTTGTTCAAATTTTCGGTAATTAAGGTATAATTTTTATCCTGTTTAAAACAGGCAAATTTTCCACTTTTTACGACCGTTTTCTTACAGGTGAAATTGGCTTAAATTTTTGCTCAGTATATTGTGAAAAAAGGCTTTTTTGCTTTTCTCCACAGTTTCCACCCTGTAATAGTTACCGTAGTAAGAAAAAATATATAAAGAAGATCTTTTTCCTTCTATATTCTTACCCCGATCTTGATCGGTGGAAAAGCGGATCGCGGTGCAATCCTCAGCCAATCCCCCAAATGCGGTGCGCCTGCTGTAAAATAACCCCGGCTTTATATTTTAAATATATTTTAAAAATCAATAAGTAAAATGACCAATAGCAGAAACTTTGATGTCATCGTCATCGGCGGAGGACACGCAGGTATCGAAGCTGCGTCAGCAAGCGCCAGAATGAACTGCAATACCTTGCTGCTGACACACAATCTTGAGACCTTAGGCGAAATGTCATGCAATCCGGCTTTCGGCGGGATCGGAAAAGGGCATCTGCTAAGGGAAGTTGACGCCATGGGAGGCGTGTGCCCTTCTGCTATTGATCGCGCCGGGATCCAGTTTCGCTCCTTAAATTCATCAAAAGGTCCTGCCGTAAGGGCAACCAGAGCCCAGACGGACCGCCACCTTTACAAGCAGGTGATCAGGCAGACCCTGTTTGGCTATAAAAACCTCACGATTTTTCAGCAGCCTTGCACCAAAATCATCTTCAAAGACGGCACGGTGTGCGGGGTATCCACTGCCGCTGATATCGATTTTTATGCCAAAGCCGTGATCATTTGCTCCGGAACTTTTTTAAACGGCCTGATTCATGTGGGGCTTAACCATTACAGCGGCGGCAGAGCAGGTGATCCTGCATCGATTCGCCTTGCTGAAAATCTTAAGGAACTTGGGCTGCCGCAAGGACGCCTGAAGACGGGGACTCCGGCCAGGCTGCTGGCCTCCAGCATTGATTATTCAAAGCTGCAAAAACAGGATCCTGAGTACCCTCAGCCGGTTTTTTCTTTCATGGATTCAGATAAGGTGCACCCGTCCCAGGTTCCCTGCTATGTGACGAGGACCAATGCCGAAACCCATGAGATCATCAGGTCAGGCCTCGACAGAAGCCCGCTTTATTCAGGGGTGATCCACAGTGTCGGACCGCGCTACTGCCCGTCAATTGAGGACAAGGTGGTGCGTTACCCGGAGCGCGATTCACACCATGTCTTTTTGGAACCTGAAGGGCTGACATCGCCTTTGGTGTACCCGAACGGAATTTCCACCTCGCTTCCTTACGACATTCAGGAAAAATTCATCCACTCGATCGCAGGCCTGGAAAGCGCCGTGATCGCCAGGCCCGGGTATGCGATCGAATATGATTTTTACGATCCGAGGGAGCTTTCCGTTTCCATGCAGTCCAAAAAAGTTCCCGGGCTTTTCCTTGCCGGTCAGATCAACGGCACCACCGGCTATGAGGAAGCCGCAGCCCAGGGGCTGCTTGCCGGCATAAACGCCGGTCTTTATGTCAAAGGACAGGATCCGTGGTTCCCGCGCCGCGATCAGGCTTATATAGGTGTGCTGATGGATGATCTGTGCACGCTTGGCACCAAAGAACCGTACCGCATGTTTACCTCCAGGGCTGAGTACCGCCTGATCCTGCGCGAGGACAACGCCGACGAAAGGCTTACCCCTAAAGCCAGGGAACTTGGGATTATTTCCGATGAACGCTGGCAGGCTTTTGAAGAGAAAGAAAAACAGATCGAAAAAGAGCGCGCCAGGCTGCGCGCCACTTTGATAAAACCGTCTTCAGATACGGCAAAACGCCTCAATGAGAAATTGAAGTCGCCTTTAAGCCAGGAACAGAGCCTTGAGGAGATCCTGCGCAGGCCGGAGATGAAGCTTGAAACCCTGCTTGAGTGCGCGCAGCTGCCTGCGGTGGCATCAACTCAGCAGTCGGTGGAACAGGTGGAAATTCAAGTTAAATATCAAGGATATTTAAAAAGAGAGCTTGAAGAGATCGAAAAGAAAAAGAATAATGAAATGACATACCTGCCCGCTGATTTTGATTATCGTCAGATCCGGGCGCTTTCCACTGAAGTTGCCCAAAAGCTGAACGAATATCATCCTGAGACCATAGGCATGGCGTCCAGGATCTCCGGTGTTACCCCGGCTGCCATTTCGATTCTTTTGGTTCACATGAAAAAACTTGGACTTTTAGGAAAAAAGTCAGTGTCATGACCGGAGAAAACGGTGAACGCTAACAGCCTGAATTCAGTTGCAGGTTCTTTGCGCCTGCTTGAAAAACTGCCGCTTACCGTCAGCATCTCAAATGAGATGTACGTGCAGACTGAAAAGTACGTGCAGCTTTTGCTGACCTGGAGCAAGGCGCTCAACCTGACTGCGATCAAAGATCCTGATGACATATTCAGGCTGCATGTCGCTGACAGCGCTAGCATTGAGCCTTATTTGCGAGGCGGCTGTATTGCCGATGTCGGGACCGGGGCCGGATTTCCGGGAATGATCCTGGCGATCTTGCACCCTGAAAAAAAGTTTACGCTGATAGAATCAGTAACCAAGAAAGCATCGTTTATCAGAAATGCCGTAAGCGTCATCGGGATTAAAAACGTGGAAGTGCTGAATCAGCGCTGCGAGCAGATAAAAGGCAGAAAATTCGACTGCATCGTCAGCCGGGCTTTTGCCTCATTGAAAAAAATGACGTCTTTGTGCCGTGAACTGGTGTCAGAGAATGGAATTTTCCTGGCGATGAAAGGTCGGCTCAGTGATGAAGAAGTGCAGGAGCTGCCTCCTGACATTAAGGTTGAGAAAAAGATCCCCGTAGCCATACCGGGAACTGATGTTCAAAGAACGGCAGTTATCCTCAGAATTACAAAGGATTAAAGAATTAACATGGTCAAGAAAATAGCAATATCAAATCAGAAAGGCGGTGTCGGCAAGACCACCACCTGCGTGAACCTGGCAGCATCGCTTGCCGCCATGGGCAAGAAAATCCTTGTGGTGGACTGCGATCCCCAGGGCAACGCGACCATGGCATCGGGCATCAACAAATTTGAGCTGCGCAAAACCATCTGCCAGGTGCTTATTGATGACTATGACATCACCAATGTGCTGATAAAAGAGACGAACGGCGCTTTTCATCTGATCCCGGCAAATGAGGATCTGACTGCCGCCGAGGTCAAACTGCTTGACTATTTCGGAAGGGAATTCCGTCTGCGCAACGCCTTAAAAGAGATCGAGTCCAACTACGACTATGTCTTTATCGACTGCCCGCCTTCGCTTAATTTGCTGACAGTCAATGCCATGTGCGCCGCTGATTCCATCCTCGTGCCGCTGCAGTGCGAATACTTTGCCCTTGAGGGCCTGACGCTGCTTATAGACACAGTCGATCAGCTGGCGCATGCGGTCAACCCTAAGCTCAAGATCGAAGGCATCCTCAGGACCATGTTCGACAACCGCAACCGCCTGTCCTCGGATGTCTCGGAAGAACTTAAAAAGAATTTTGGCAGCCTGGTTTATAAAACCATAATTCCCCGCAATGTCAGACTGGCCGAAGCCCCGAGCTTTGGAAAACCTGCGATGTACTATGACAAGTCGTCATCAGGTTCAAAAGCCTATCTTGCGCTGGCAGCCGAGCTTACAGAGCGTGACAAAAAGAACGCCGGTTAAGCTCAGAATATAAGGATTATTAAGGAAAAATTATGGAAAAAAGCGAGAGAAGCAGGCTTGGGCGCGGCCTGGGCGCCATGCTCAGCCAAAGCAGAAAAGCCAGCGAAGAGCGCATAGAAGAAGAGGCGTCTGAGAACAGCGCCTCAGCCTTGCCTCAGAATGTTTCCGCTGCCGATCCTGAAAGACAGATTGTCGATATAGAACTGTCAAAACTCGAGCCTTCGGTGTACCAGCCGCGCCGCGATTTCAATGATGAGGGCATAGCCGAACTCGCGCAGTCCATCAAAGCCAACGGGCTTTTGGATCCGCTGATCGTCAAGAAAAATGACAGCGGCGACAAGTACGAAATCATTTGCGGCGAACGCCGTTTCAGGGCCTGCAAGATCCTGGGAATGGATAAGGTGCAGTGTGTCGTCAGGGATCTGGTGCCTGAAAAAAGCTACGCCGTTGCCTTGATTGAGAACATCCAAAGAGAAGACTTAAACCCGGTTGAACAGGCTTACGCTTTGGATCAGATGCTCAGCCAGTGCAATATGACCCAGGAAGAGCTGGCGTCCTCGATCGGCAAATCGCGCAGCACTGTAACGAACCTGCTGCGCATCAATGCGCTGGCAGACGATGTTAAGCAGCTTTTGGCTGAGCGCAGCATCGATCTCGGGCATGCCAAAGTCGTGATGTCGCTTGAGCGCGATTTGCAGTCCAAGGCTGCAGCGTACATCGCCAAAAAAGGCCTTTCCGTCAGGCAGGCTGAGGAATTTGTCAAGAAACTCGCGTCCGGAAAAAACAGCGGTTCCAAGGACAAAAAACTGCCTGATGAGCTTGAGATTGTCCAGCAGGAACTGTCAAATCGCTTTGAAGGCATAAAATGCAGCCTGGTAGGCAGCAACACCAAGCGCGGTAAATTCGTTTTGGCTTATAAATCAGAAGAAGAATTTAAGCGCATCCGGGAGCTTTTAGGGCTGCCTGCAAGCGATGCTTAAAGAGAAACGCTTTTCTTTGATCACCGATGCGCTGGTGCTGAGTGTATCGGTGGTTTTGACATTGCTGTGGGCGCTGTGCTCAGGCAAAGATCTGATCAATTCAGCTCTGTCGGCAGGCGCCGGATTTGCCGCTTTCTTTATTCCGCAGCTGTGTTTTGAACTGGCGCTTCACCGCCACGACCGCCTTAAGGCAACTGCGGCTTCAACCTTATATGATGCCGTCTACGCCATGGTGCTTAAATACATGGTGCTGATCCTGATCCTCGGATTTTGTTTCATTTTTCTGCATTTGAATGCGCCAATTCTGATAATTGTTTTCGTTTTTTCGGTGATCGTGCGACTTATTTCAAAAGAATTCATTTTTGAGAGATCTGAACAGCTTTCTTTCATTGACATCAAAAAGAAATAGTCTTAATTTCAGCAATACTCACAGCCGATCGGCTAATTCAGAAACAGGTGCAGATCCATGTCGTCAGAGAGCAATTCTCAAGAATACATTTCGCATCACCTTCACTTTCTTCAGATCGATTTGCGCGATTTTTCCGTGGTGGACAGCGTTAAGCCTGCCGATCCTGCCGCTTTTGAAAAGTGCCAGGCGTTAAGCGGCGCTGAACACGCCCAGTGCATGGCGCAGCTGCAGACTGAAAAGTGCTATTTGTCAGATCTGGGCCACGGCACATGCGTCGGCGTGCTGCCTGAAGCTAAATCGTCAACGATCTTCAATCCCTACACCCTCAATCTCGATTCCCTTGGAATTACCGTCATTTTGGGTGTGTTCTTCCTGCTGTTGTTCAGATATGCGGCCAAAAAGACCAAGTCAGGCGTCCCTGGCAAATTCCAGTGCTTCCTGGAAATGATCTTTTGCATGGTCAGGGATATGGCAAGCGGCATCTTCAAGCGCAAAAGCGCTTTGATAGCCCCGCTTTCCCTTACAGTCTTTGCGTGGATTTTCATGATGAACCTCATGGATCTGCTGCCTATAGACCTCGTGCCTGAAACTGCAAAATTCTTAGGCGTGCCGTTCCTGCGCGTGGTGCCGTCAGCTGACGTCAACATCACCATGGCCATGTCGTGCTCAGTGTTCCTGCTGATCTTCGCTTTCTCGTTTAAGAACATCGGAGTCATGGGATTTATCAAGAGCCTGACGCTGCACCCTTTCAACCACTGGGCTTTCATCCCGGTTAACTTTGTCCTCGAGGGCGTTTCGCTGCTCTCCAAACCGATTTCACTGGGCTTGCGACTCTTTGGGAATATGTACGCTGGCGAGATGATCTTTATCCTGATCGCGCTGCTGCCTTTGTGGTGGATTCAGTGGACGCTGAATGTGCCTTGGGCGATTTTCCACATCCTGATCGTTACCCTTCAGGCATTTATCTTCATGGTGCTGACGATTGTTTACCTGTCAATGGCCAGCGAAGACGACGAATAGTTTTGTTTTTTTAGGAGAAAAAAAATGGATGCAACCATGCTTTATCTGGCAGCCGGTCTGATGATGGGCTTAGCGGCAATTGGCGGTGCCATCGGCATCGGCATTCTTGGCGGCAAGTTCCTTGAAGGCGCTGCCAGGCAGCCTGATCTGCTCTCGCTGCTGCGCACTCAGTTCTTCATCGTCATGGGTCTGGTCGACGCCATCCCTATGATCGCTGTCGGCCTGGGCATGTACGTCATGTTCGCAGTGGCCTGAGATTAACCTCAAGACTGATGAACGCAAGGGGGTCCTGAGTTGGAAATCAATGCCACTTTTTTAGGACAGGCAGTTGCATTCCTGATCTTTGCGGTTATCTGCATGAAATACATCTGGCCGCCTCTGATGAATGTCATCGAGAAGCGCCAGAAAGAGATCGCTGACGGTCTTTCGAATGCGGAAAAAGCCAAGAAGACTCTGGAACTGGCTACCTCAGGTGCCAAAGACACCTTAAAGCAGGCTCGTGATCAGGCGCAAAAGATCATCGAGGATGCCAACAAGCAGAGAGCTGAGATCCTGGACAGGGCTCAGAGCGAAGCCGGAGAGGAAAAGGCAAAAATCCTGGCGCAGGCCAGGGCTGAGATTGAAGCTGAGCGCAACAAAGCTCAGGAAGATCTCAGAAGCCAGATCTCCCAGCTGGCAGTGGCCGGTGCGGAGAAGATCCTCATGGAAAAGGCGAACGCCGAAACTGACAAAGGCGCGCTCAGAAGCATCGAGAGCATGCTGTGATCGCACCGGAGGAAGTAAATGGCTGAAAACATAACTGTTGCCAGACCTTACGCGGAAGCTGTGTTTAAACTGGCACTTGAAGAGCAAAAGCTCGACGAGTGGCAGAACATGCTGTGCGCGATGTCCGAGGCCTGCAGCAACCAGTACTATCTGGCCTTCCTCAAGAATTCTTCGAGCAGTGAGGATGCGTCCGAGGAACTCGTAAAGCTCCTCAAGGATCTGCTTACTCCCGAAGGCGAGAACTTTGTCAGGGTGTTAGGGACCAACGGCAGATTTGAGGTTTTGCCTCAGATTTACGAGCTCTTTACCGCCATGAGAAACGCTCATGACAAACTCATGGACGTTGAGCTTATTTCTGCAAGAAAGTTTGCCCCGGCGGACTTGGAACCGCTTAAAGCGAAGCTTTCCCAAAAATACGGATGCAGCATCAATCTTCACAGCAAAATCGATCCTTCGCTGATCGGCGGAGCCGTGCTGAAGATCGGTGACAAAGTTATCGATGCAAGTCTGAAGACCAGCTTAACTGAACTGTCTTCCACCCTCAGATAGATAAAAGGACAAATATGCAGCTTAATTCAACTGAAATTGCTGATCTCATTAAAGAGAGAATTCAGCAGTTCAAGGTTGTAACTGAGGCCCGTGACGAAGGGACGATCGTCTCGCTGAATGACGGTATTGTCAGGATCCATGGTCTTGCCAACGTCATGCAGGGCGAAATGCTCGACTTCGGCAATGATCTTTACGGCCTTGCGCTGAACCTTGAAAGGGATTCCGTCGGTGCCATTGTCTTAGGACCTTATACCGCCCTGTCGGAGGGAATGAAGGTTAAGAGCACCGGCAAG
Organism: Succinatimonas sp. UBA7265; assembly: GCA_002473165.1. Lineage (GTDB taxonomy): Bacteria > Pseudomonadota > Gammaproteobacteria > Enterobacterales > Succinivibrionaceae > Succinivibrio. The sequence continues at coordinate 60,463 of DKSD01000068.1, read as the reverse complement.
ATTTTGAACGTCCCGGTCGGCAATGCAATGCTGGGCCGAGTGGTGAATGCGTTGGGCGAGCCGGTTGACGGCAAAGGTCCCATCGCCAATGACGGTTTCTACCCGGTTGAGAAGATCGCTCCGGGCGTGATCGCGCGCCAGGGCGTCAATCAGCCTATTCAGACAGGTTACAAGTCAGTCGACTCCATGATCCCGATCGGCCGCGGTCAGCGTGAGCTGATCATCGGCGACCGCCAGGTCGGCAAGACCGCGCTGGCCATCGACACCATCATCAACCAAAAGAAATCAGGCGTCAGGTGCATTTATGTGGCCATCGGCCAGAAGGCATCCACGATCGCCGGCGTGGTGAAGAAGCTTGCCGATTACGGCGCTTTGGATCACACCATCGTGGTGGTGGCATCAGCCGCTGACACCGCTGCATTGCAGTACATCGCCCCATACGCAGGCTGCGCCATGGGCGAGTATTTCATGGATCACGGCGAGGATGCGCTCATCGTTTATGACGATCTGTCAAAGCACGCTGTGGCTTACCGCCAGATTTCGCTGCTGCTGCGCCGTCCGCCTGGGCGTGAGGCTTACCCTGGCGACGTTTTCTACCTGCATTCAAGACTGCTTGAGAGAGCGGCGCGTGTCAATGCCGAGTATCTCGAGAAGCTTTCAGGCGGCAAAGTGAAAGGCAAGACCGGTTCACTGACCGCTCTGCCGATCATCGAGACTCAGGCAGGTGACGTTTCGGCATTTATTCCGACCAACGTTATTTCGATCACCGACGGCCAGATCTTCCTGACCACCAGCATGTTCAACGCAGGCAACCGCCCTGCTGTGGATCCTGGCATCTCGGTGTCCCGTGTCGGCGGCAGTGCCCAGACCAAGGTTATTAAGAAGCTCTCAGGCGGCATTCGTACCGCTCTGGCGCAGTACCGTGAGCTGGCTGCATTCTCGCAGTTTTCATCTGATCTGGATGAAGCCACCCGCAAGCAGCTCAATCACGGCCAGAAGGTTACCGAACTGATGAAGCAGCCGCAGTATTCTCCGCTGTCGGTCTCTGAACAGGCTTTGGTGATTTTCGCCGCGGAGCGCGGTTTCCTTGAGGATGTTGACCTCAAGAAGATCTCCGCTTTTGAGAAAGCGCTGCTCGAGTTTGGTCATTCCAAGTACGGCAAGGTGCTTGATGCAATCGAAGAGAAGCCTGACTACAACGATGATGTGGTCAAACAGCTGACTGAGATCATCACGCAGTTCAAGTCTACTCAGACCTATTAGGAGCGGATATGGCCGGCGGAAAGGAAATACGCACTAAGATCTCGAGCGTAAAAAACACTCAGAAGATCACCAGTGCCATGCAGATGGTTGCCGCATCGAAAATGCGCAAAGCGCAGGACAAGATGTCCGGCAGCCGTCCCTATTCGATGGGGCTTATGCGCATCATCGGACACATCGCGGCCAGCCACAGTGAGTTCCACCATCCTTACATGGTCGCAAGGCCGGTAAAGAATGTGGCTTACGTGATCGTTTCAACTGACCGCGGACTTTGCGGCGGGCTTAACATCAACCTCTTCAGGAAAGTTTTTCATGACATTGAAGAACAGAAGAAGAAGGGGGTTGGCGTCAAGATCGCCCTTTTAGGGTCCAAGGCCTCAGGCTTCTTTTCCCGCGGCGGGCTGGATGTAATCGCCCAGCACAGCGGCTTTGGCGACAATCCGGCTCCTGAAAAGCTGGTAGGCGCCGTCAAGGTCGTAACCGACGCTTATATGAAGGGCGAAGTTGATGCGGTTTATGTGGCGTTCAACCTGTTCAAGAACACCATGGTGCAGCTCCCGACGGTAAAGCAAGTGCTGCCTCTGGAGAAAACCGGTGATGAAAAGGTGGCCCAGCGCTACTGGGACTACCTGTATGAACCGGGTCCTGAATCCATCCTCGATGTGGTTTTGGACAGATACATCCAGCAGATGATCTACCAGGCGGTTCTTGAGAATCTGGCATCAGAACAGTCAGCACGCATGGTTGCCATGAAGGCGGCTACGGATAACGCAGAGTCTTTGGTAGACGATCTGCAGCTTGAGTACAACAAGGCACGTCAGTCGAGCATCACAATGGAACTCAATGACATTGTTTCCGGCGCCGCTGCTGTTTAAGGATTTAAGAGGAAATAGAAATGGCTGAAACTACTAATCGTGCCGGGAAACAGGGCAAGGTAGTGCAGATCATCGGCGCCGTCGTCGACGTCGAGTTCGCCGAAGCCGACATCCCTGAGCTTTTTGATGCGCTGCGCATCCCTGCAGAAGGGGATCGCCCCGAGATCATCCTCGAGGTTCAGCAGCAGATTGGCGGCGGCGTGGTCCGTTGCATCGCCATGGGTTCATCAGACGGCTTAAGGCGCGGCCTGGTTGCGACCAATACCGGCGACGGCATCAAGGTTCCGGTGGGCCGTGAGACTTTAGGGCGCATTATGAACGTCCTGGGTCAGCCTGTGGATGAGCGCGGCCCGATCGGCGAGAAAGAGGATTGGGTGATTCACCGCGCTCCTCCTTCATACGCGGATCAGTCTTCAACCACCGAGATTTTGGAAACCGGCATTAAGGTTATGGATCTTATCTGCCCGTTCGCCAAAGGCGGCAAGGTCGGACTGTTCGGCGGCGCCGGCGTCGGCAAGACCGTGGCCATGATGGAGCTAATCAACAACATCGCTACAGCCCATCAGGGCCTGTCGGTGTTTACCGGTGTCGGTGAGCGCACCCGTGAGGGCAACGACTTCTACCATGAAATGGAAGGCGCCAAGGTCCTCGATAAGGTTTCGATGGTTTACGGCCAGATGAACGAACCGCCGGGGAACCGTTTGCGCGTGGCGCTGACCGGCCTGACCGTCGCTGAGAAATTCCGTGACGAAGGCCTGGATGTGCTGCTCTTCATCGACAACATTTACCGTTACACCCTGGCAGGCACCGAGGTGTCGGCTCTGTTAGGCCGTATGCCTTCGGCCGTGGGCTATCAGCCTACTCTGGCTGAGGAAATGGGCACTCTGCAAGAGCGCATTGCCTCGACCAAGAAAGGTTCAATCACCTCGGTTCAGGCAGTTTACGTCCCGGCCGACGATCTCACCGATCCGTCGCCTGCGACCACGTTCGCCCACCTGGATGCGACCATCGTGCTGTCCAGACAGATCGCCTCGCTCGGCATTTACCCCGCCGTCGATCCTCTGGCATCCACTTCGCGCCAGCTCGATCCTTACGTGGTCGGCAAAGACCACTATGAGGTCGCCCGCGGCGTGCAGACAGTGCTGCAGCGCTACCAGGAACTCAAGGACATCATTGCGATCCTGGGCATGGATGAGCTGTCCGAGGAGGACAAGCTCACAGTCGCCCGCGCCCGCAAGATCCAGAGATTCCTCTCCCAGCCGTTCTCTGTGGCTGAAGTGTTTACCGGCACCCCCGGCAAATACGTCTCCCTCAAAGACACCATCAGGGGATTCAAGGGCATCATTAACGGCGATTACGACAATCTGCCTGAGCAGGCCTTCTATATGGTTGGCACGATCGATGAGGCTGTCGAGAAAGCCAAGAACCTCTGATCCAAAGGAGAGGCGAGATGGACACATTCGCATTTCAGCTTGAGGTAGTGAGCGCCACCGGCTCTCTCTACTCAGGCAAGGTCAAGTCCGTGAGAGTCACCGGCAGCGAAGGCGAGCTCGGTATCAGGTACGGACACGCCCCGCTCCTGACCACCATCAAGACCGGCATGGTGTTGCTGGTGGATGTCAATGACAAGGAAGATCAGATCTACCTGGCAGGCGGTGTGCTTGAGGTTCAGCCTGAGACCACCACCATCCTGGCAGACACTGCCCTGAGGGCTGATGACATCGATGAGGCCAAGGCCAAAGAGGCTATGCTTGCCGCCAAAGAGGCGATCAACAAGCACAGCACCGGCGACGTCGATTACAACGCTGCTTTGGCAAGGCTTGCAGACGCTATGGCACAGCTCAAGGTGGCGAATATCGCCAGGAACAGAAGAAAGTAAGCAAAAGGCTGCCAAATGGTTACCTTTTGGTTGTCTAAAAGCTGCTAAAAGGCTGTTTGATTATAAGAAAAGGACTTCATTTTGAAGTCCTTTTTTTACGCCTTAAGCCTTGTCCATGGCGCTTTTGTTTTTGCGTTTGGCAGGTTTGGCCGTTTTTTTGGAGACGGCTGCCGGCAGCGCTTTTTCCTGAGGCTCGGGATCGGTAACCCCATTGCTTACGAGCATGGCTTTCATCTTCTTAAGCCCGGCCGCTTCTATCTGCCTTACCCTTTCAATGGAGACGTGCAGTTCGTCTGAGAGCTCCTGCAGCGTGGCCTTTTTCTCATCGAGCCAGCGCTTTTGGATGACGGTGCGGGTGCGCTCATCAAGCTCTGAGAGCGCGGTGCCTAATTTTTCCAGCTCAAAGCTCTGGTAGTCTTTGTTTTCAAAGCTGCTGGCAAAGTTGGAATTTTCGTCCTCAAGGTAGGCCGCCGGAGCAAAGCTTCTAGAATCTGAATCGTCATCATCAGAGCCTTCAAAGCCGATATCCTGCCCGGCAAGGCGGGTTTCCATCTCAGCCACATCCTTGGCTGAGACATCCAAATCATTGGCTACCTTTTCGCGTTCGCCCTGAGTAAACCAGCCCAGGTGTTTCTTGTTCTGCCTGAGCTTGAAGAAGAGTTTGCGCTGGGCTTTCGTGGTGGCGACTTTGACCATGCGCCAGTTTTTGATGACGTAATCGTGGATCTCGGCCTTGATCCAGTGGACGGCGAAAGCCGCCAGGCGCCCGCCGACTTCCGGATCGAAGTGTTTGACGGCTTTCATCAGCCCGATGTTGCCTTCCTGGATGAGATCGGCGATCGGCAGACCGTAGCCGGCGTAGCCGCGGGCCACGCTCACCACGAGGCGCAGATGGGAGAGCACGAGCTTGCGGGCGGCTTCAATGTCGCCGTAATCGCGCAGGCGGCGCGCGAGGTTGCGCTCATCCTCCTCCTCGAGCATCGGCACCTGATTGATAACCCGAACGTAGCTTTCAAGGTTACCTACAGGCGCAAGCATCATATGCTGCTCTGGAGAAGACGGTCCGTCCTGGCTTTTAAGATCTGCCTCACTCATCGTCAGTGCCAAATTCCATGATCATTCAGCGTCAGCTGTCAGCGCTTTCGTAAAAGCGGCGGCGTCGAATTCGCGCAGATCCTCGGTTTTCTCGCCAATGCCGACAAAACGCACCGGGATGCGGAATTCATCGCAGAGCGCAAAGACCACGCCGCCTTTGGCAGTGCCGTCAAGCTTCGTCAGCGCCAGCCCGGTGATCGGCACGGCCTTGTTGAACAGGCGCACCTGGGAGACGGCGTTCTGGCCGGTGGTGGAGTCCAGCACCATCAGGACTTCGTTGGGCGCTTTACTGTCGAGTTTTTTCATGACGCGGACGATTTTGCGCAGCTCGTCCATGAGGTTTTCTTTGTTTTGCAGCCTGCCTGCGGTGTCGCAGATAAGGATGTCGGCATGGCGGGCGGTGGCGGCGCTTAAGGCGTCGTAAATGACCGAGGCGCTGTCAGATCCGGTTTCCTGATGGATAACCGGCACACCGGTGTGCTCGCCCCATTGCAGCAGCTGTTCGACCGCCGCGGCGCGGAACGTGTCGCCTGCGGCCAGCATGACTTTTTTGCCCTGGGCTTTAAATTTTAAGGCCAGTTTTCCGATGGTGGTGGTCTTGCCGGCGCCGTTGACGCCGATCATGAGGATGACAAAAGGTTTGCCGTCACTGCGTTCGGGTGTCAGCGGCGAGGAGCAGGGTTCAAGGATCGAGCACAGCAGGCTGTTGAGGCTTTCCTTAAGCGCCGCGGCGTCGTGAAGCGCGCGCAGCTTGCATTCAGAGCGCAGCTTCTCGATGATGCGTTCGGTCGTCTCCACGCCCAGATCGGCAGTTAACAGCGAGGTTTCGAGATCCTCAAAGAGATCGTCGTCGATCTTGCGGCCTTTGACCAGCGCCTCCAGGCCGTAGGAAAGGTTTTCGCGGGTGCGGCGCAGCCTGGAGAAAAACGAACTTTTGCCGTTTTCAGGCTGAGTGGCGCTTTGAGCGCCGTTTTTAGCCGCAGTCTGTTCCTGAGGCTTGGCTGCCGCCGCATCAGAGGCGGCGGGCTTTATCTCCGGATTAACCGCAGCCGCCTGGCTTTTAGCTGGCTGTGCCTGTGTTTCAGATCCGCTTTCAGGCGTTTGGCTGTCCTGGGGTTTCTTCTTTTTGAACAGGCCGAAAAAGGAAGCTGACATACGCTCTCCGCAAGATCATCCCTGCAGCTCCATGCCGCAGGCCCGCACCGGGGCAACTTTGATATTTTACTTTAAGGGCGGGCAAAGGGCTTAATAGCGGGCAGGCAGCTTGAGGTGTGATATATAAAACTTTATGCAAGTGCCCGAATATGCAAGAATTAACTCAGTACGTTCAACATTACGGGACAAAAAATGCAGACAGGGGCTGAAAATCACGTCAGGATCATCGGCGGCTCGCTTCGGGGCAGGACTTTGCCGGTGCTCGATCTTCCGGGGCTGCGCCCGACGCCGGATCGCGTGCGCGAGACGGTTTTCAGCTGGCTTGACGGCAGCTTTGCCGGAGCCCGGGTGCTAGATCTCTTCGCAGGCAGCGGAGCTTTAGGCATAGAAGCGCTTTCCCGCGGCGCCGCGGATGTGGTGCTCGTCGAAAAAGATCCTAAGAACGCGCAAAACCTTGAGAGCGTCATCCAGTCCATGAAACTAAGCCGCATTATGGCGGTAAACCAGGACGCTTTAAGCTTCCTCAAAGAGGTTTCAGGCTCTTTTGACATCGTCTTTGCAGATCCACCCTATCAAAGCGGGACTCTGTTAAGCGACTGCCTGAAGCTGCTGCTTAAACGCAACCTTGTCACTAACCTGTCGCAGCTCTATGTGGAAATCAGCTCAGGTTCCGCCCTGAGCGTGCCCGGGTATGAAGTGCTGCGTGAGGATACAGCAGGTCAGGTCAGGTTCGCGCTGTGGACCAGGAGCTCGCTGCTGTTTTAACGCAGGGGCCTTGCCTAAGGCTGCTCTTTCATCAGCGAGCGGTGGCGCACCTGCGCGGCGATGCCGCGCTTAATAAAGCGATCGTGCAGCGACTGCGCGATATAGACGCTGCGGTGGCGCCCTCCGGTGCAGCCGACGGCGACGGTCAGATACGAGCGGTTGCTCTTTTCGATGCTGTCGAGCCAGCAGGAGAGGAAACTGTCTATCTGATCGATGAAGCGATCGGTTTCAGGGTGCTGTTTAAAGAAGTCGATCACCGGCTGATCCAGCCCGGTGTAATTGCGCAGGCTGCGATCCCAAAAAGGGTTGGGCAGGAAGCGGGAATCGAACACGAAGTCAGCGTCGCGGGCAATGCCGTCCTTGAAGCCAAATGATTCAAAGATGATGATGAGTTTCTTCTCCGGTACTCCCTGCACCAGGGTGGTTATCTGGTTTGCCAGCGCGTGCACGGACATGGACGTGGTGTCCAGGCGCAGATCGGCCACTGAGGAGATGCGCATGAGCATTTCGCTTTCAGCGCGGATAGCCTCGTCAAGCGACATGGATTTCTGCGAGAGCGGGTGCAGCCTGCGGGTTTCCGAATAACGCTTTACCAGCACCTGATCATCGGCGTCGAGGTAGATGATCGTGCTGCGGATGTCGGGATCGTGGCGGGCTTGGCGGTAGAGCTCGCTGATCTGGGCGTGATCGCGTTCCGTGCTGTAGAGAATGGTGCGGATGTCTATGGATACCGCAAGCCTGGGGTAATGCTCTTTGGCAAGCGGGATCAGCTTGCCCAGGAACATAGCCGGCAGGTTGTCTATGCAGTAAAAACCCAAATCCTCCAGCACCCGCAAAGCCACGGTTTTCCCCGAGCCCGAGCGGCCTGAAATGACAAACAGCTGAACTTTGCTCATGGCATCACCTCACCTTGCTCTTCATGCGAAGCGCTGTCAGTGTCCTGATCCTGGCCGGACAGCAGCAGATCCGCCTGTTCCAGCACTTTTCTGATCTTCCACTCTTCATTGCGGGCAATGCGCAGCGAATTGAGCAGATCCTGGTTGGAAAACGCCGCGGCCACCTGCTCGAGCAGTTTGGTGATCTTCTCGCAGTCATCGCGATCTGAGATAAAAAAAGTGCAGGCGACATCGATCTTCTGCGGATCGGCGTCTATGGAATTGAAGCCTACCGGGGTATCGAGGATGGCAAGCACCCCGAGGGTCCGCGACGCTCCGGGCACCAGCGCATGGGGCATGGCGGCGCCGCTGCAAAAATAGGTTGTGCCGCATGCCTCGCGATCATTGAGCGCGTTGATGAGGCTCTCGCAGCTGACATCAAGCAGCACTGAGGCGCTCTCGGCGATCTCCTCAAACAGCTTTTTTTTGGAGAAGCAGAACAAGGGCGAGAGGATCAGGGTGTCAGGCAGTGTTTTCAAGGCGCGCAGTCCCGGCTAATACGTATGCGGCATAAGCCGCTTTTAAGATGATGATAGCCGATTTTATAAGGCGGGGATTAAAGCAGCGGGCAAGCAAATGCCCCGTACGGAATCGGGGCATCAGGAACTCAAATCAGTTCAGAGCGGAATTATTCCTGCTTGAGTTTTTCCTTGTACTTGACGAGCTGGCGGTCCACCTTGTCTATAAGGCCGTCAATGGCCGGATACATGCTTTCCGCCTCGGCTTCGGTGTGCAGGTTGCTGCCGGTGACCGCGAGATCAGCCTTGGCAATATGTGTCAGATTGTCAACAGTTAAGGTCACACTGATCGAAGTGATGATATCTCCTTTGCGCTCGAGCTTTTTGAACTTGTCGGTGACGTAGTCTTTAAGAGCGTCAGTAAGCTTTATGCCCACACCTTGGATTTTTAACTGCATATTCTTCTTCCTTAATCCGGCGTCCCGGATAACGGGTTAACAGGTTTTTTCCGTATGCAGTTTCATCATAGAGGGTTTTTTAGGGCAATAACAACGCTCCGATCAAAGTTTTTTGCGCGGCCGTTGCAAAAAAATCGCATAACGGCCTGAAAAATGTGCAGGAAATCACACCAGACGTTTGCGCTGCGATGAAGGCAGGATTTGCAGCAGCTCGCGGTACTTCGCCACGGTGCGGCGCGCCACCATAAAGCCCTCCTTTGAAAGCAGATCGGCTATCTTGCTGTCAGATAAAGGCTTACGCGGGTTTTCCCCGGAAATGAGCTCGCGGATGCGGGTCTGGATGGCAGTGGCCGAGGCGCTGCCGCCGTCATCGGTGCTCACCTTGGATGAGAAAAAATATTTGAGCTCAAACGTGCCCTGGGGCGTGTGCATGTATTTAGAGGTGGTGATCCTCGAGACGGTGGACTCGTGGCGCTCCACGGCGACGGCGACATCGTTGAGCACCATGGGGTGCAGCGCGCCCGGGCCGTATTCCATAAAGTCCTGCTGGCTTTCCACAATGAAGCTGGCGACTTTGATCAGCGTTTCATTGCGTTTCTCAATGCTGCTTAAGAAGCTGTTGGCATCAGAAAGGCTTGCCGAGAAGAACTTGCGATCGCGTTCTGAGGTGGCGCTGGCGGCCAGGCGGCGGTACTGCTCGTTTAACTGCACTTTGGGCAGGCAGTCAGGGTTGAGCCTGGCGACATAGCGCCCGTCCTTTTTCTCGACGAGCACATCCGGGATGACGAACTGCGCTTTTTCCCTGGAGGTGAAAGTGCCCGGGCGCGGGTTAAGGGTCTGGATGAGATCGTAGGCCGCTTTAAGCTGGGGTTCTTTGACGCCAAGCCGGCTGCACAAAGTGCGGTAGTCATGCTTGAGCAGCTGCTCAAAATAATCGCCGGTCATTTTAAGAGCCAGATCCCGGGCCGGCGACTGCGGTTTTTCCCCAAGCTGGATGCGGATGTATTCCTGCGGACCGCGCGAGGCAATGCCCAGCGGATCGTAATGCTGCACCAGCTTGAGCACGCTCGTGACATCGTCAGCGTCTGTGCCCGGGTATTCGCGCGCCACCAGCGCGGCTATCTCAGCTAAAGGTTCCCTGAAATAACCTGATTCGTCTATGCCGTCGATGATGTATTCGGCGATGCGGTAGTCCGCCCCCTGCAACGGCGAACAGTCCAGCTGCTCGCGCAGATGATCCTGGAGCGTCTCTATGGTTTCGCCTTCATAGACGGTGTCGGCTCCTGAAAGCACGGAGCCGCGGCGCACGGAAAGCGAATTGCGCTCGCTGCCTGAGGCCGAATAGCTGTCGTCGGACGTTCCTGTCTGATCCCCGTTTTCGCGATCCGCGGTGATTTCCTGGCGGATTTCGTGTTCCTCATCGGCCCTTTGGGCCTCGGGAGACAGCGCTCTTGTGTCCTGATCGAAGGACAGCGCTCCGTCGCTGCCGTTGCCTGACAGGGCGCTGTCGGCGGATTTTACCGAGGCGTCGTCGTCAAAGGGGTTGAAGTCGTCTTGGCTGTCGGACTGCTGCTCGCGCTCGGAGAGGCTTTCGTAGGATTCAAAATTGTCAGCGGCGGTGTCTTCGGCGATCTCGAGCATGGGATTCTGCTCTACAGCCTGTTCGATCTCCTGGCGCAGATCCAGCGTGGAAAGCTGCAGCAGTTTGATGGCCTGCTGCATCTGCGGGGTCAGGACCATGCTCTGGCGCTGTGTCTGGCGCAGCTGCAGTGTGTTGCCTATCCCTGCCATTTTGCGTGCTCTCCTTGCTGTGTCTTAAGCGGTCAGAGGGTGAAATCCTTGCCCAGGTAGACTTCCTTGACCTTGGAGTTTTCCTGGACTTCCTGAGGGGTGCCTTGCGCGATCAGTTCTCCGTCATTGACGATGTAGGCCCGCTCGCACACTCCCAGGGTTTCACGGACATTGTGATCGGTGATCAGGATGCCGATCCCGCGGTTTTTTAAATGGGTGATGATGTTTTTGATCTCCGAAACCGAGATTGGATCGACGCCGGCAAACGGCTCGTCGAGCAGGATGAATTTCGGGGAAGCGGCCAGCGCGCGCGCGATCTCCACGCGGCGCCGCTCGCCGCCTGACAGCGACATGCCCAGGCTGTTGCGCAGCTGGCCGACGTTGAACTCATCCAAAAGCTCGTTTACCCGGCGCTCGCGCTCCTGCCTTGAAAGCTGTTTTTGCAGTTCCACGACACCCATCAGGTTCTGGTAAACCGTAAGCTTGCGGAAGATGGAGTTCTCCTGCGGCAGATAGCCCAGCCCGACGCGCGCGCGCTCATGCATGGGCATATCGGTGATGTCGGTGCCGTCGAGCAGCACCTGGCCCTTCTCGGCGGCGATGATGCCGACGATCATGTAAAAGGAGGTGGTTTTGCCGGCGCCGTTGGGCCCCAAAAGCCCGACGATGGATCCGCTTGACACCTCAAGGCTCACGTCCTTGACCACCGTGCGTTTCTTATAGGTTTTTCTAAGGTGCAGTGCCTTAAGCTCGCTCATTTGGCTTGCGTGTCCTTGTCTGGCGCTGATGCCGCCGCTGTGCCGTTTTTGCCGTCGGCTTTGGCTGAATCGCCGCTCTTCATCTCCTGAGGGATGAACGTGCTGTGCACCCGGCCGTCCTGGCTGTTGGTGTTGTTGGCTTTCATCTTCTGCGTCTTGGTGTTGTAGACGATGTGATCGCCGCTGACATGGGATTCGCCCTGCCAGACCGTGGCGTTGCCCGTGAGCACGATGTCGCCGGTAAGCGGGTAATACTGAAGCACCGAAGACTGCGATCTTAAAATCTTTCCGTTATCCAAAAGCTGCTTAAAGGTAACCGGTTTGCCCCAGGAATTGACTTCCTTGACCTCGTTTTTGTCGTTGCGCACGATCTCGGCTTTGTCCGCGTACACTTCGATGGAGCCTTGGGTGGCGTGTACTTTTTCGATGAAATACAGGCGGTTTGCCTGGAGATCGGCAAGCTGCTCCACCGAAGCCACGTTAAGCGGCTGATCCGTGTCGCCCTCAAGGGCCAATGAGGCCGGGGCGGCGCAGAGCAAAACCGCCGCCGCGGCGCTATTTAGCAGCTTGTGCAGGATCGTAGGTTGCATGGACATTGCCTTCGTAAGTCATGATATTGGTGTTGACGTTAAGTTTGAAACCGTCACCTGAATTGATCCAGCCGCGGCCCTGTTCGTAAGTGCGGTAATCGCTGGTGATCACCCCGCCTTTGAGATCGTAATGGAAAGCCTCGCTCCAGGCTTTTTCAATTGCCGCGCCGTCAAAAAGCGGCACGAGCACCACGTCTCCGCTCATGTTAACAAAATCGCTTTCGCGGGCTTCACCGTAACGACCGCTGATCTGCCAGATCTCGTCTCCGCCTTGGGCATTGGCGCGGATAGAGGTGAAGACCGGCTTTTGGAAAGTGTAGATCCCGCTGTCCTCATGGTATATGGCAACTTCAGCTTCCAGCGTGCGGGTGCGCTTGCCTTGCTCGTTGAAGATGCTGCCGGAAAATCCGGTGGCTGTGTAGAGCTTTTCAGGCGCTTTAGGAGCCTGTTTGGGGTTAATAAGGCTGTCGGCGTAATGGTACAGTCCCAGTGCGGCGACAAACAGCAATGCCGCCAGGAAGGCCGATTTGCCTGAAAGCGTCATCAGAGAATGCCCCCGTCCGTTCCCATGATCCCTTTGGCCATCATGATGAGATCGCACATTTCCCTGACGGCGCCGCGTCCGCCGTCGCGATGGAGCAGGATATCCGTGTAGCTGCGGATATAGGGCGAGGCGTCGGCGGGGCAGGCGGTAAGGCCGGCCACCTTGAACATGCTCAGATCGTTTAAGTCATCGCCTACGGCGGCGCTCTCCTGCGCACTGATGCCTAAATCGGCAATGAGCTTTTGCGCAGCCGCCGTCTTGTCGGCCTGTCCCTGGACTAACAGCGTGATGCCGCATTCCTGGCAGCGGCGCTCGGTGAGCCTGGCGTCGCGCCCGGTGATCACGGCAGCCTTGCAGTCGCTGCGCTTTTGCAGCTGAGCGATGCCTAAGCCGTCTTTCGTGTTGAATTTTTTAAACTCAAGCGAGGTGTTATCCAGGTACACTCCGCCATCGGTGAGCGTGCCGTCGACATCGAGCATCAGCAGGCGGATTTTTTTAAGGCGGCAGAAGATCTCCTTTGAGATGATCCCGTAACAGGTCTGGATGTTTTTTGAATCGGTCATGGCGAGCTCTTTGCTGATGGCAGGCATCTGATGCCGCTTTGCACGTTACAAGCGGCAACGCTTAACGGTAAAATATAAAGCAATTATATCAATCCTGCCTGAATTTCATTCTCGCAGCGGACAGGTGAACGGAATTCTGATGGACAGTAAACAAATACTCGCCGCGGACAGCATCGTTCAGATCGAGGATCTGTCGTTTTCATATTCAGGAAAGCAGATCTACAGCCATCTGAGCGTGAATTTTCCGCGGGGCAAGATCACTGCGGTTCTGGGGCCTTCGGGCACGGGCAAGACGACCGTGCTCCGGCTCATCGGAGCCCAGCTGCGCCCCGACAGCGGCACGGTGAAATTTGACGGCGCCGACATGCACCGTTTAGGCAGGCGGGAGCTGTACCGCACGCGCCGCAAGATGAGCATGCTTTTCCAAAGCGGCGCGCTGTTCCAGGATATGACCGTGTTTGAGAACACGGCGTTCCCGCTTGAAGTGCACACGTTGCTGCCCAAAGAAATTATCCGCGACATCGTGCTCATGAAACTTGAGGCTGTGGGCATGCGCGGCGCGGCGTCTTTGTATCCCTCTGAGCTTTCAGGCGGCATGGCCCGCCGCGCGGCGCTGGCCCGCTCCATCGCGCTCGATCCGGAACTCATCATGTACGATGAGCCGTTTGTGGGGCAGGACCCTATCACCAAGGGCGTGCTTGTAAAACTAATCTGCGATCTCAACAACGCGCTGAACCTTACCTCCATCGTGGTGACCCATGATGTCAGGGAGATCATGGAAGTGGCCGACTATGTCGTGATCCTCGCCGAGGGCTCGGTGCTCGGGCAGGGGACGCCCGAGGAGATCCGCGGCAGCTCCGATCCGCGCGTCGTGCAGTTCATCAACGGGGATTTTGACGGGCCTTACGCCTTCCACTTAAAAGGGCGCGGCAATTATCTGGAGGATCTGTGATCAGTAATTTCCTGGGAAGCCTGGGCCGGTACTTTTTAAAAAAGCTCACGGCGCTGGGGCGCTCATCCATGATGATGGCCAGCGCGGTGTTTGCCAGGCCGGATTTCCGCCGCCACAGCGTGCTGCTTGTAAATGAGATTTATTTCATTGGCGTGCAGTCCGTGATCATTATCCTGGTGTCCGGCCTGTTCATTGGCATGGTGCTGGGGCTGCAGGGCTTTAACATCCTCAAGGATTTTATGGCCACGGGATCGCTGGGCACCCTGGTGGCGCTGGCGATCATCCGCGAGCTCGGCCCGGTCGTGGCCGCGCTGCTGTACGCCGGCCGCGCCGGTTCGGCGCTGACGGCGGAGATTGGGCAGCTTAAGGCCTCAGAGCAGATTTCCGCCATGGAAATGATGGCTGTCGATCCGCTGCACCGGATCATTGCACCCAGGTTTTGGGCCGGCGTGATCAGCCTGCCGATCCTCTCGATCCTCTTTGCCGTCGTCGGCATCTACGGCGGCAAGTTCGTCGGCGTCGACTGGCTGGGCCTTGATGACGGCATCTTTTGGTCTGCCATGCAAAACAGCGTGGATCTGGCAGAGGACGTGGTGCCGATGCTCATAAAATCCGTGGTTTTTGCCGTGGTGTGCACCTGGATCGCGTTGTTTAACGGTTACGACTGCCGCCCGACCTCAGCGGGCATCAGCTCGGCGACCACCGCCACGGTGGTGCAGTCCTCTCTGGCGGTTTTAGGCCTCGATTTCGTGCTTACAGCTCTGATGTTTTAGGAATTTTTGAAATGAAATATTTAAAAGCTGAAATTCTCGTTGGGATCTTCGTTCTGGCAGGCATCATCGCAGCTGTAGTGCTCTCGCTCAAAGTTGCCGGCCTCGTGCTCAACACGAGCTCTGATGTCTATACCCTGCATGCTAAATTCGACAACATCGGATCGCTGAAACTGCGCGCGCCCGTCAAAATCGGCGGCGTGCTCGTAGGCAGGGTTTCAGGCATCAGGCTTGATGAGAAGACCATGACTCCGGTTGTCGACATGGAGATCGATGCCTCCTGCAATAAGCTGTCAAACGAGTCCAAAGCCTCGATCCAGACCGCCGGCATCATCGGCGAGCAGTACATCTCCCTGACCCCGGGCTTTTATGACGAGGATCTGGGGAGCGAGTACCTCAAGGACGGGGATTATTTCCAGGACACCGGTTCGGCCCTGGTGCTTGAGGATCTCATAGGCAAATTCCTGTACAGCGCAGGTTCGGGGGACGCCAAAGCTGAAGGCGCTGAAGCCAAATAACCGCTTTTTAAATGAGGTAATAGTATGAAAAACTTTTTAATGTCACTGGTGTTTGCAGCTGTCGCGGCACTGGGTTTTGCGCAGAGCGCGGCGGCGGCCGGCAACCCGTTTGAGACCGCCAATGCTGTCGCCAGCAAGACTTTCAGCGATCTCAAAGCCAATAAGGACAAATTAGGCGATCAAAGCGTCGTCAAAGGGATCATCACCAATGATCTGATGCCTTATGTAGACATCCGCTACGCGGCCTATAAAGTCATGGGGACGTCGCTTAAAACCACCACTAAAGAGGAGCGCGACAGCTTCACTGAGGCTTTTGGCGATTACATGATGCGCTCCATGTCCAACGCCATCGGCAAGTACACGAACCAGGATCTGGTCTTAAGCCCGGTGTCCGAGCCTGACAAGTCCGCGTCGATCGTGCCGGTGAAATTCACTGTTAAAACCGCAGGGCAGCCCGACATCAGCTTTGTTATCAAGATGCGTTTGAACAGCAAGACCGGCGAGTGGAAAGCTTTTGACGTCATCGCCGAAAACATTTCGGTGCTGGATTCCAAGACCGCCGAGATCCAGCCCATCATCAAGAGCAAAGGCGTGGCCGCGGCGATCGCCGCGCTCCAGGACAACAAGGCCGGCAACTGATGGACAGCATTAAGGAACTGAGCGTCGTCTCGGTGCCCGATCTGTGGAAACGCCGCGCTGAGATCTTCAGCAGCGATCGCGCCGATCTTAAAGGGATCGGCGTCGATTCGGCGGGGGTGGCGTTCCTGGTGCGCTGGGCAAAAAGCCTGGGCTCAGGGCGCAAGCTTATGCTGGAGCACCCTTCTGCGGATTTGGTAAGGCTCATAGGGATCTTCAGGGTTGGCTCCCTGTTTGAACTTAAGGAGACGCGGTGAGAACGCAGGATCAGCATTTTGAAGGCTTCGACGCCGAGCCTGAGGAAGAGAGCCGTTCGGCGCACAAGCGCGAGGCCCAGGCCATTCGCAGGCTCGTCGAGGAAGTCGCGGATCTCGGAGAGCAGAGCTATGCTTCGCTGAATTTGCCAGACGATCTGCGCGAGGCGCTAAATACGGCCAGAAAGCTGCGGCCGCGCAGCGATGAGCGTCGCCGGCAGCTGCAATACGCAGCCCGCATCCAGCGCGGTTATCCTGAATCGGATCTGGCAGAGCAGGTGCGGATGCTCGGAGCCTCGGAGAAAACAGATCCAGATGTCATGCGCTTTGAGAAGCTGCGCGCCGAGCTTATCTCCTCGGGGATCGACGCCGTCAATTCCCTGTGCCGGCTGTGCCCGCAGCTTGACCGCAGGAAACTGCTCTCACTGGTGAACAAGGCCAAAGCCGAGGCCAAACAGGCCGATGATGACGAGCAGCTGCCGCGCCCTGCCGCCAGGACGCTTTTCAAATACGTGAAAACCGAGGTGCGCAAGGCCGGGATCAAAGTCCCGGACACTTTGCTTCAGTCGGACTGACCGGTGCCCCCCACGGTGATGGAGTCGATCTTCAGCGTGGGGATGCCGATCCCCACAGGCACGGACTGGCCGGCCTTGCCGCAGGTGCCGATCCCGTGATCGAACTCCAGATCATTTCCCACCATCGACACTTTCTTCATGGTATCCGGGCCGTTGCCGATCAGCGTGGCTCCGCGGATCGGATCTCCCACCTTGCCGTGCCTGATCTCATAGGCCTCAGAGGCCGAAAATACGAATTTGCCTGAGGTGATGTCCACCTGACCGCCTTTGAAATTCACGGCGTAGATGCCGTTATCGACGCTGCCGATGATCTCATCGCGCGTTGCCGTGCCCGGAAGCATAAACGTGTTCGTCATGCGCGGCATGGGCAGGCAGTTGTAGCTCTCGCGCCTGCCGTTGCCGGTGGGCTCCATGCCCATGAGCATCGCGTTCTGGCGATCCTGCATGTAACCTTTGAGCACCCCGTTTTCAATCAGCACGTTGCGGCGCGTTTTTGTGCCTTCGTCATCAAAGCTCAGGGAGCCGCGGCGCTCGGGCAGCGTGCCGTCATCTATGACCGTGACTTTGTCTGAGGCCACCTGTTTGCCGATGAGTCCCGTGAAGGCCGAGCTGCCGGTGCGGTTGAAGTCGCCTTCAAGGCCGTGGCCCACGGCCTCGTGCACGAGCACCCCGGGCCAGCCGTGGCCTAAGACTACCGTCATGGCCCCGGCAGGGGCGTTTTTGGCTCGCAGGTTTACCGCGGCGGCGCGCACGGCTTCCGCAGCGATCTCAGAGAGGCAGGATTCTGTGAGGATCCTGGAGGGGAGGAAGGCTCCGCCGGCTGCGCCGAAGCCGTCTTCGCGGTGTCCGTTCTCCTCAAGGATGGCGCTGACGCCGATGTGCACCATGGGTTTGAGATCGCAGGATACTTTGCCCGAGGTGTCCATGATAAGCACCGTGCGGTATGCGCACGAGAGCGAGGCGATGACCTGGGTTACGCGCTGATCTTTTTCGCGTACCAGGGCGTTGAGATCCTGGAGCGCGCGGATTTTGTCCTCGCGGCGCAGCTCCAAAAGCGGATCCTCGGCGGTGTACAGCGCCTTTGTGTCAGCGCAGTTCGCTCTTACGCATACGGCCTGGCCCTGTTTCTGGCTGATGGAGCGCGCCGCCTCGCAGGCCTCCTTTAGCGATCTGACATCGAGCACGTCGCTGTAGGCAAAGCCGGTGCGCCCGCCCTGCACGGCCCGCACGCCCACGCCCTGGGAGATGTCAAAAGAGCCGCCTTTGATGATGCCTTCTTCAAGCACAAAGCTCTCCGAGGCAACGCGCTCAAAGAACAGATCCCCAAAATCAGGATGGCGCTGAGTCAGCAGCTTCAGGCTGTCGGCGGCGGCGTCAAGATCTATGTCGGAATGCTTAAACAGGATCTCTTCGGCCTTTTTGCTGTTATTCATGGTTTTTTGCCTTCATGAAACAAAGGATACCCCAGAGCGCAGAGGATGCGCGCCGTCTCCTCAAGCGGCAGCCCGATGACAGAGCTGGGGCTGCCGTTTATTGAGGAGATGAGAAAAGCGCCGATCCCCTGGATGGCGTAAGCCCCGGCCTTGTCAAAGCCCTCGCCGGTTTCCGCGTAGGCTTTGAGCACCTCATCGGGAAACTGCCCGAAGCTCACCGCCGTCCTGACGGTTTTGCAAAACTCCTGCCCGGCGCTTGCAACGTGCAGGCCGGTGAAAACTTCATGGGTGCGGCCTGCAAGCGCTTTGAGATCGGAAAACGCCCTCTCGGCGCAGCCGGGCTTGCCCAGCGCTTTTCCTGCAACGGCCACCACAGTATCCGCGGCGATCACTGTGGCCTCAGGCCTGATTGCGGCTATGGCTCGTGCTTTGAGCGCCGCCAGCCGCGCCACCAGATCAGCAGGGCTTTCGCCGGGGCGGGAGGATTCATCGGTTTTGGGGACTGATACCGTGAATTTAAGCCCCAGCCTTGAGAGCAGCTCCCGGCGGCGCGGGGAGCCTGAGGCCAGAATGAGATCAGGGAGCATCTTCATCGCTTCCGTCTTCCGCCGCCTTCTTCCCTATGAGCATGTCGAGGCAGATGCGCACCGGGAACCACAGCGCCGCCATGAGCAACGCCGGAACCAGGAAGTTTATGTCATAGGCGCTCTGGCCCATCATGTGCGCCAGCCAGAAACAGATGACATTGACGATGAGGTTGATGATCCCGGTTATTAGCGCCTGCTGCCAGATGGTGTAGACGCGGAAATTGGCAAACTGGGAGATGACAAGATAGACCTGCGCAGTAAGGATCAGCGCGTTGATCCCCAGCGGCGCCCCGTAAAGCAGATCTATGATGATCCCGGTTATCCAGGAGAGCTCAAGGCTCAGTTTGGAGCCGGTGGAGGCTGCGAAATAGATGAGGATCAGCACCGGGAAGTCCGGGCGGTTGAGATCCATGAAATCGCCGAGCGAGACGATCTGTAAAATGACCGTCAGAAGCAGCAGCGGGATGAGCGCCATGCTGCGGCGCTGCCGGCGCAGTTTAGCCTCTGTCATCTCGGGCCTCCGGCTTCACTGCTGGTTTTACCGTCATGGTTCATTCCCTCTATGATCTGCGCGCGCACCTGGGGCGGCAGATCTTCAGGAAGCGAGGCGGAATTCAGGTGCGCCTGCTCTCTGGACATAGAATCTATCAGGGCTTTAATGCGTTTTTGCCTGAGGATGACCTTGCCGTCCGTGCGCTCCCTGGCCAGCACCTTGTCGTCAGGATCTTCGTAGTCGCTGCGCTGGTACCACAAAAGCAGCACGTAACGCATCCTCGCCGTATCGACCATCGGTTTGGCTTTTATGAAGGCAAAGGGCTGGGATTCCGAGAATCCGACCGAGGTGACCGTGGCCACCGGGTAGCCTTCGGGGAACACGCCTCCGAGACCTGAGGTCAGCAGCTTGTCGCCGGCTTTGAAGTCAGAGCTGCGCGGCACATTGGAAATGAGCAGTTCATCGGCCGAGCCGTCACCGTTGGCGATGGCGCGGATGTTGTTGCGCGCGTTGACCACCGGGATCGAGGAGTTGGGGTCTGAGAGCAGCAGCACCCTGGAGAAGGCATAGTTCACGGAGATGACCTGGCCTACGAGTCCGGTGTCGGAGATGACGGGCATGCCCACGTAAACGCCGGATCCGGAGCCGCGGTTTATGACGACGCGGCGCTGGTAGATGTCAGAACCGACATCGACGACTTCCGCGAACAGACGCTTGGAGGTGCGGTGCATCGGCGAGTTCAGCAGCTTGCGCATGGCCTCGTTTTCGCTCTCCAAAGACTTCAGGCGCAAGATGTCGGCGCGCTGCATGTAGTTCTCAGCCGAAAGCCGCTCGTTTTCCTCCATGAGCTCATTGTTGCTCTTGAGGTGGTTGGAGACGATCTTAGTGATTTTATGAGGGGAGTCGGCAAAGGCCAGGATAGGGTAGAGCGCGGTTTCCAGGTAATAGCGAAAATCGCTTAAAGCTTTGGAGCGGACATCGACGGCCATCAGGGCGACGCAGATCACCGCAATCACCGCAAAGCGAATGTGGATCAGGTAATTCTTTCCGCGTTCAGCTGTGGTCAAGGGATGATCCTGTCAGGTTTAGGGCGTTAAAAAGCACAAGGGCCCTTTTCAGGACCCTTTGCTGTAACTGACTCAGTCGAAAATCTCGTTGTCCTGCTGGGAGTCGTACATCTCCAGCGCTTTGCCGCCGCCCCTGGCGACGCAGGTGAGCGGATCATCGGCGATGACGACCGGAATGCCGGTTTCCTCGCGCAGGAGCTTGTCCAGGTTGTGCAGCAGCGCGCCGCCGCCTGAAAGCACCATGCCGTGGGCGTAAATGTCAGCGGCCAGCTCAGGAGGGGATTTCTCAAGGGCGGTCCTGACCGCGTTCACGATGCCCTTGATCGGATCGGAAAGGGCTTCGAGGATTTCATTGGAGTTGAGGGTAAAAGAGCGGGGCACGCCTTCGACGACAGAACGGCCGCGGACTTCCTCTTCGTGCATTTCCTGCTCGGCATACGCAGAGCCGATCTCAATCTTGACTTTCTCCGCGGTCGCCTCGCCGATGTCATAGCGCTTCGTGTTGCGCACGTAATCGATAATCGCCTGATCAAAGCGGTTGCCGCCGATGCGCACCGAGCTTGAATAGACAACGCCGTTTAAGGAGATAATGGCCACTTCCGTGGTGCCGCCGCCGATGTCGACGATCATGGAACCCGTGGCCTCGGAAACCGGAAGCCCGGCGCCGATGGCTGCGGCCATAGGCTCGGTGATCAGGAACACCTCGCTGGCGCCAGCGCCTTCCACAGACTCACGGATGGCACGGCGTTCAACCTGGGTGGCGCCGCAGGGAACGCAGACCAGCACGCGCGGAGAGGGTTTAAACGGGAAATAGTGGGACCCCGAGAGCACCTTGTCTATAAAGTACTGGAGCATTTTCTCCGTGTACTGGAAATCAGCGATCACGCCGTCTTTCATCGGGCGGATAACTTCGATATTGTCAGGGTTGCGGCCGAGCATTTCTTTAGCCGCTTTGCCGACGGCATCGACTTTACGCTGGGCGCCGCCGTTGCGGTCGATCCTTACAGCAACCACAGAAGGCTCGTTGAGCACGATGCCTCTGTTTTTTACATAAACCAGGGTGTTGGCAGTTCCAAGATCTATCGAGAGATCATTGGAGAACATGCTGCGTAATTTCTTGAACATTTATCAGGAGCCAAACCAAGAAGAAAGCGCTTTTTTGCGCCAGGCACAAACTGCAGAAAGTATATCACACAGGCGCCGTGCTTATAGTGTGCAGATGCGTAGCCCAAGCGTAAAACCCGGCATTATCCGGATCAGTAAAACCCGTGGGCGCACGACAGTTGTTTATCCTGCCTTCAGGACAGAAAAAAGGCGCCTTTTGCGGCGCCTTGCGGTTTAAAAATTCCGGGGGATCAGAACGGGATGTCATCGTTGATCGGACCGTTATCCGGTTCGACGGGCACGGCAGGCTCAGGGGCTCTCGGCGCGCTCTCAGGCGCGGCGCTCTGGCTGTAGCCTTGCTGGGGCTGAGCGCCGTACGAGCCGGCGTTCTGCGCGCCGTTGCCGGCGCCGTTTTGCGAGCCGTAAGCGCCGGAGTTCTGGCTTCCGTAATTGTTCTGGCCGCCGCTGCCGTAGGAGGCGGAGCGCGGTGAGGCCTGATAGCCGCCCTGGGCGCCCTGGGGCCTGGAACCTAACATCTGCATCTCGTCGGCCACGATCTCAGTGACGTAGCGTTTCTGGTTCTGTTTGTCCATGTACGAGCGGGTGCGAAGCTTGCCCTCAACGTAGATCTGGGAGCCCTTGTGCAGATACTGCTTGGCGATATCCGCAAGTTTTCCCCACATCACGACATGATGCCATTCAGCGAACTCGGTGTATTCGCCGGTTTCAGCGTTGCGGCGGCTTTCGTTCGTGACCATGGAAATGGTGGCGACGTTTTTGCCGGTTGTAGTGGTTCTGAGAGTGGGTTCATCCCCAAGGTTGCCGATAAGGATAACTTTGTTTACGCCACGGGCCATATAAATTCGTCCTTGTTATTCAAATGCTTTATTAACTTTAAGGTAAATTACTGTGTAAAAATTATATCTGTATTATGGGATCCGTTGGTCGGCGTCTGCGCATCCATGTCCGCAGCGCATCTTTTTCACCGGAGAGCTCACGGCAGCTCCTTCCCTGTAATATATACGCCGTCAAAAAAGAATTCCGACGGCGGAGGGATCCGCCACAGACAATAGCAAAAACGGCATCGGCATTCAAATGGATAAAATATCAATTCGCGGCGCGCGCACCCACAATCTTAAAAATATCAGTCTGGTAATCCCCAGAAATAAGCTGGTTGTGGTGACCGGGCTTTCAGGATCCGGCAAGTCTTCACTGGCGTTTGACACCCTGTACGCCGAGGGCCAGCGCCGGTATGTTGAATCGCTGTCCTCATATGCCCGCCAGTTCCTCTCGCTGAGCGAAAAGCCTGATGTCGACGCTATTGAGGGCCTGTCGCCTGCGATCTCCATTGAACAAAAATCCACCTCCCACAATCCCCGCTCCACGGTTGGAACCATAACGGAGATCCACGACTATTTGCGCCTGATGTGGGCGCGCATCGGGCAGGCGCGCTGCCCGGATCACGGGACGGTGCTCAAGGCGCAGACCGTGACGGAGATGACCGATGCGGTGATGGCGCTGCCGGAGGGCGCCAAGTACATGATCCTCGCCCCGGTGGTGCGCGGGCGCAAAGGCGAGTACCGCCAGCTGTTTGCGGATCTCTCCCGGGACGGTTTTATCAGGGTGCGCGTGGACGGGAATATTTATGATCTGACGGATGTGCCGGCACTGGGGCTGCGCATCAAGCATGACATCGACATTATCGTCGACCGCTTCAAGATCCGCCCGGACATCCGGCAGCGCGTGGCCGACTCCATCGAGACGGCGCTAAAGTATGCCGACGGGCTGTGCACGGCCGCGCCGATGGATGATCACGAGAAAAAGGACGAGATCCTCTTTTCGGCTAAATACTCCTGCCCGATCTGCGGTTACTCCATCCCTGAACTTGAGCCTCGCGATTTTTCGTTTAACAACCCGCACGGATCCTGCCCTAAATGCGACGGTCTGGGTTCGATGATGGTTTTTGATGAAAAGAAGATCGTCCCCGATGAAAACAAATCCGTGTGGGAAGGCGCGATCACCGGCTGGGACCGGCGCTATGTTTTCTATTTCAGGTACCTGGAGCAGGTGGCCGCCCATTACGGCATAGATCTGCGCAAGCCGTTTAAAGATCTTTCAAAAAAAGAGCGCGAGATCTTCCTGTACGGCTCCAAAGAGCCGATCCCCATGGTCTTTAAGACCGCCTCTAAGACGGAAAAGCGCTATGAACCCTTTGAAGGCGTGATCCCCAACTATGAAAGGCGCCTGCATGAGACGGAGTCCGAATACGTCCGCGAATACATCGCGACGCTGATGACGCCGCTGCCGTGTCCGGAATGCCATGGCGCCCGCCTGAAAAAGGAATACCGCCATGTCTTTGTAAATGGCAGATCGCTCCCTGAGGTCTCGAATCTGTCCATCCAGGATGCTTATCAGTTCTTCGATTCGCTGAAGCTTACCGAGCAGCAGGGCACCATCGCCACGAGGCTGTTAAAGGAGATTAAAAACCGCCTCTCGTTCCTGATCAACGTCGGTTTGGGCTATCTGACGCTCTCCCGCTCGGCTGAGACCCTCTCAGGCGGCGAGGCGCAGCGCATCCGCCTGGCCTCGCAGATAGGCGCCGGGCTGACGGGCGTGATGTACACCCTCGATGAGCCGTCTATCGGGCTGCACCAGCGCGACAACAGCCGCCTGCTCGACGCGTTGAAGCACCTGCGCGATCTGGGCAACACCGTGATCGTCGTCGAGCATGATGAAGACACGATGCGCGCGGCAGATGAGATCGTGGACATCGGCCCGGGCGCCGGCGTGCACGGCGGGCAGGTGATTGCCCAGGGCACGGTCGAAGATCTTGAGAACAACAAAAACTCCCTGACCGGGGATTATCTGGCAGGGCGCAAGCGCATCGAGATCCCCAAAAAGCGCGTCAAACCCCAAAAGGGCAAAATGCTGACGCTCGAAGGCTGCACCGGCAACAACTTAAAAGACATCACAGTGTCGATCCCGGCAGGCTGTTTTGTGGTGGTTACCGGGGTGTCGGGCTCCGGCAAGTCGACGCTTATCAACGACACGCTGGTGCGGACGGCGGAGCGGGCACTCAACGGCGTGACCGCCAACGAGGATCCTGCGCCCTGCAAAGGCATTAAAGGGCTGGAGCTGTTTGACAAGATCATCTGCATAGATCAGAGCCCGATCGGGCGCACTCCGCGTTCCAATCCTGCAACCTATGTGGGCATCTTCGGGGAAATCCGCAACCTGTTCTCCATGACGCCGGAGGCGCGCGCCCGCGGCTATGGGCCAGGCCGTTTTTCCTTTAACGTAAAGGGCGGGCGCTGCGAGGCCTGCCAGGGCGACGGCACCATCAAGGTTTCCATGAATTTCATGCCGGACGTGTTCGTAAAATGCGACGAGTGCCAGGGCCGGCGTTACAACCGCGAAACGCTGGAGATCAAATACAAGGGCAAGGACATTTCCGAGGTCCTCGACATGAACGTCGAAGAGGCTCTGGAGTTTTTCAAACCGGTGCCTTCACTGGCTGCCAAACTGCAGACGCTCATGGATGTGGGATTGTCCTATATCACGCTTGGGCAGGCGGCCACGACTTTCTCAGGCGGCGAAGCCCAGCGCATCAAACTTTCAAAGGAACTGTCAAAGCGGGCTACCGGCAAGACGCTGTACGTGTTGGACGAACCGACGACCGGATTACACTTTCATGATGTAAAACAGTTGCTTTCGGTGCTGCTGAGCTTACGCGACCGCGGGAACACCGTAGTGGTGATCGAGCATAACCTCGATGTGATCAAAACGGCCGATTACCTCATAGATCTGGGGCCTGAGGGCGGCTCAGGCGGCGGCACCGTGATCGCCACCGGCACCCCCGAGGAGGTCGCCAAATGCGCGCGTTCCTACACCGGGCAGTTTTTAAAACCCATCTTAAAACGCGGATACTGAAGGAGACAGAATGAGCGAGTTAACTCAAAAAGAGCACGATGCCGCGCAGGCTTTGAACGCGGAATACCGCCGGGCGTTCTTTATGAACCGGGTCAGGGAAGCAGGCTGCTTTTGGATAATCACCGACGAGGACGGGCCGGTGGTGCTTGAGGAGCAGTCAGAGGATGCAGGCGGCCAGGTGCTGCCGGTGTTCTCAGATGAGGTGTTTGCCCGGGATTTTATTGCCTCGCAGCAGCTTGAAGGCGCCAGCCCCCAGAAGATAAGCTGCGCCGTTTATGCGGAGAAATGGTATCCGGCGCTTAAAGAAGGCGGCGGCCTTTTGGCTTTCATGCCTGTGCCCGACGGCGAGTTTGAGACCGATCTGCCCGAAAAGCTGGGCTGAGCGTTTATTCGTGGTAAGGAGTCGTCCCGCTTTTTTTGCAGCGGCTGACGATCTTTTCCCTGTAGGCCATCTGCCAGGCATTGACCAGGTTCTGCCACAGGATGTAGCAGCCCGGGGCGATCACGGCCGCAGGTTCGAGATAGGCAAATGACACCCACAGCCCGAACACGCCGTTGCGCTGGCCAAAGGCCTGGCCGGCGCTGATGCGCTGCCCTTCCGAGTTGCCGACAAACTTGCCGTAGGCAAAATTGAATGCTGTGGTAGCAAGCCCGATCAAAGCCAAAGCCCACAGCGTTGAGGCCGGTTCCGGTGAATTTACCAGGCAGTCAAACGAGCGTCCGGCTATAGTCGCCAGCGTGATCCCCCACAAATAGAACGACAGATCATGCAGCTTCGTGATGATGAAGTGATGCACGCGCTTTAAAAAAGCCTTAGTCGCAAACGCGAGGATCAGCGGCAGGACGACCACCGGAAACACCTTTGCGGCGATCGTCAGGAATTCTTCGAAAAAGCTGCCGTGCAATGCGGTGGTAAACAGCGGGAACAGCAGCGGGATCGACACCGAGGTGAGCACGTTGCCTATCAGCACGCCGGTCACGATGGACGATTCATTGCCGCCGATGCGATCGCCGATCACGCCGGCCGCCGCGGCAGGCGGGAAGATCACGCAGATCAGCGCCCCCTCAAGCAGCACTTTGTAAGGCGAATCCTGATGGCTTCCCAGGTATACGGCGATGGCAGCTGACATCGCGAACATGGTAGCGTAAACGATCAGGTGCCAGCGGCGCGGTTTCATCTCCTTCAGGTTTACCTTGCAAAACGACAGGTAAAGCATGGAGAAAATGAAGACCGGCAGCATGTCGCTGCCAAAGAAATAGGCTGCGGGTTTTAACGGCGCCAGGGCGGGGATGAAGTGAAACAGGCAGAAGACCAGACCGCCGGTGGCAATGGCGATGAAGAGCAGATAAGTGCGCACAAAACTCATCAGAGGCGAGCGCTGCGCCTTTGCGGCTTTCGCTGGGGAGACGGTGTTCATTGGCAAGTTTCGACGGTTAGCAGATAATATTTGTGGTTTTATACTTGGGCCTTCCGCGTTTTTTGCCTGCTTTAACCCGGCGGCAGACCTGCGGAAGCCCGGGCTGCGTTTTGATCGGTGGGTCAGCCAATGAGCGATTTTAATACAGATATCCGCGCACAGAAGGACAAACTCAGCAATATAGCCGCACAGACCGTCAGCAAGGCGGTGAAGGCCGGCGCGGATGAATGCGCCGTGGACGTAGGCGGCGCCAGCGGCATTTCTGTTTCGGCACGCAGCGGCGAGGTGGAAAACATCGAATTCAACCGTGACAACGGCATGAGCGTCACCGTTTACCGGGGACACCGCCGCGGCAGCGCCTCGACTACGGATCTGAGCCCGGAGGCGATCGCCAGCTGTATAGACAGCGCCATGAGCATCGCCTCGTTTGCCGACGCTGATCCCTGCGCCGGGATCGCAGATCGGGATCTTCTGTGCCAGAGCTTTAAGGACCTCAAAGTCACTTATCCGGGATTTTCCGATCCTGACGAGGCGGTTCAGCTCGCGGTCTCCCTCGATCGCAAGGCGGCAGAGTGCAAAGACGGAGAGATCCGCGGCAGTGACGGGGCCAGCGCCTCCTATACGCTTTACACGGGATGTTTTGCCAATTCAAACGGTTTTTGCCGTGCGTCGGCTTCAAGCATCTGCTCAGCTGACGTCACGCTGCTCGGGCAGCAGGGCGGCGTGATGCAGCGCGGCAGTTCCTTTACCGTGGCGCGCCGTCCTCAGGATCTCATGAGCGCCGATGCGGTGGTCGCTGAGGCGGAACGCCGCACCCGGGGACGCCTGGGGGCGCACCCGGTTAAAACCGGCAAATACAGCGTGATCTTCACGCGTGGCGCGGCGCAAAGCCTCATAGGCAATTTCGCTGCGGCCATTGGCGGGGGCGCGATCTACCGCCGCCGCTCTTTTCTCTGTGACATGCTGGGAAAACAGGTGATGCCCAAATGGGTGACGATCACCGAGGATCCGACGATTTTAGGCTCCCTGGGCGCGGCCAACTGTGACGGAGAGGGGGTCAGCGCCGTCCGTTCGCAGCCGGTTACGGACGGAGTGCTTAAAGAATACCTTTTGGCCTCGTATTCGGCGCGCAAGTTAGGCTTCCGTTCCAACGGCCATTCAGGCGGCATTTACAACTGGTTTGTGGACATGGACGGGCAGCGCACGCTCGAATTTGACGAGCTGCTCAGGACGGCCGGGGAAGGCATCGTGGTCGATGAGCTTATGGGGCAGGGGGCGGATCTGGCCTCGGGCAATTATTCGCGCGGTGCGGCCGGGTACTGGTTTAAAAACGGAGAGCGAGTGCATCCGGTGTCCGAGATCACCATCGCCGGGAACCTGCGCGACATGTTTATGCACCTTGAGTACATCGGCAAAGACCGGGATCCGCGCTATAAGGTTCAATGCGGTTCGCTGCTGGTCAGCGGCATGACCGTTTCCGGAAACTGAGGCGAAAAAGCAGGATCAAAAAAGGCAGCCTGAGGGCTGCCTTTTGTTATACAGAATGATTTTACTCAAGCAAGCTTGACGATGGACTCGCCGGTCATCTCTTTGGGCTGTTCCATGCCTAAGAGTTTAAGCATGGTCGGGGCGATGTCGCAGAGCCTGCCGCCTTCGCGCATCGCAGCCTTTCTGCCAACGTAGATGAACGGAACCGGGAGGTTGGTGTGGGCGGTGTAAGGCTGGCCGGTCGTCATGTCCTTCATGCGCTCGCAGTTGCCGTGATCAGCGGTGATCAGGCACTCGCCTCCGACTTTCTTTAACGACTCCACCACACGGCCGATGCTGTGGTCGACAGCCTCGCAGGCTTTGACAGCTGCTTCGAACACGCCGGTGTGGCCGACCATGTCGCCGTTAGGGTAGTTGCAGATGATCACGTCGTATTTGCCGGACTCAATGGCCGCGCAGAGCTTGTCGGTAAGCTCCTGGGAGCTCATCTCAGGCTGCAAATCGTAAGTGGCGACCTTCGGCGACTGGATCAGGATGCGATCCTCGCCGGGGAACACGGTTTCGACGCCGCCGTTGAAGAAGAACGTCACGTGCGCGTACTTCTCGGTCTCGGAAATGCGCAGCTGGGTCTTGCCGTGCTTGGAGAGCCACTCGCCTAAGGTGTTGACGAGATCCTCAGGAGGATAGGCGCAGGCGGTCTTGATGTCAGCTGCGTACTGGGTGAGCATCACGAAGTCCGCAAGTTTAGGGCGGAACGCGCGTTTGAAGCCGGTGAAAGCGGAGTCGTCATTGACGAAAGCGCGGGTGATCTGGCGGGCGCGGTCAGCGCGGAAGTTCATGAAGATGAGGCTGTCGCCGTCTTCCATCTTCACCGGATCGCCGACGACGGACGCCTTGACGAACTCGTCGTTTTCGCCGCGGTCATAGGCGGCCTTCAGAGCCTCGGAGGCGGTGGCGAAAGGCGCGAAGCCGCTCTTGGCCTCAGTGAGCAGATCGTAGGCTGCCTGGACACGATCCCAGCGGTTGTCGCGGTCCATGGCGTAGTATCTGCCGACCAGAGAGACGATACGGCCGACGCCGAGCTCTTTGAAGAGCTTTTCAAACAGCTCAATGTCAGATTGCGCAGAACGCGGCGGCACGTCACGGCCGTCGAGGAAGGGATGGAAGTAAATCTTTTTGGCGCCGCGCTGCGCTGCCAGTTTGATCATGGCCACGATGTGTTTCTCGTGGCTGTGGACGCCGCCTGGGGACATCAGACCCATGATGTGCACGGCTTTGCCGGCCTTGACGGCTTTGTCAACAGCGTCGCAAAGCACCTGGTTCTTGAAGAAGTCTCCGTCTTCAATGGCCTTGGTGATGCGGGTCAGTTCCTGATAGACCACGCGGCCGGCGCCGATGTTGGTGTGACCGACCTCGGAGTTGCCCATCTGCCCGTCAGGCAGGCCGACGTAAATGCCGGAAGCCTGGATATCGGTGTGGGCGTATTTGGCGGTCAGGGCGTCGAGATTAGGGGTCTTGGCGTTGGCGACCGCGTTGAAACGGGTGTCAGGGTTGTCACCCCAGCCATCCATGATGATCAGGGCTAAAGTATGTTTTTTTTCCATTTATTTATGGTCTCTGGCTGAACTGAATTCTGCGGATATTTTAGCAGTCTTTGCCGCGCCCACAGGCAAGAAATTGAGCTGCGGGCATGCGCCGGCCGCTAAGTTAGCTATAGACAACTTGATCTTATCATGGGGAAGCGCACAGATTTGCGCCCCTTTCTCACGATGTATCAGGCCTGTATGATAGAATTGTGCGATTTTAGAATTATGTGTGTTTCAGAGGTGTGCTTTGGGAGAATTCTTTTCAGCCGCTAATCTGGCCGAGTACTCTGCTTTCTTCAGCCGTCATTTCCTGATGTGCTCTGTGTGGGTCGCCTGCTTTGTCGGTCTCATTTATATCCAGGTCCGCATTGTCACCGCAGGCATCAAAAAGATTTCTGCCGCCAAATCGACTTTTATCGTAAACCACGAGAACGGCCTGTTTGTAGACGTCCGCAAAGCGCAGGCCTTTTCAGGCGGGCATATCGCCGGCTCCCAGAACGTCACGGCAGCCGACATTCGCGCCGGCCGGTTCCAGCGCCTGGGTTCTGACAAAGACCGCCCTCTCATCGTGGTCGGCCGCGACAAATATGACACGGACACCTTTAACAGCGCCCGTTACCTGAGAAAAGCCGGATTCACCAAAGTCGTTTCGCTCGACGGGGGGATCGCCTCGTGGCAGAACGACAACTTACCCCTTTCCCTTAAAGACTGATTTTTTGAACGTAAGGACATAAAAATGGCAGATAACGCTAACACCAATGCGGCTAACGCTGATCAGAAACCCGCCGATCAGAACCAGCCTGACTTCGAGGTCGTAAGGATTTATGCCAAGGACTGCTCCCTGGAGACCCCGAACACCCCGGAAATCTTCACGGTGCCCTGGAAGCCGCAGATCTCTGTCGAATTCGATGCCAAGCCTAAGAACCTGGGCAAGGATCAGTATGAGATCGATCTGAGGGTGACTGTAACCTGCAAGGTCGGAGAACAGGTCGCCTTTATCGTCGAAGTGCACCAGGCCGGTATCTTCCTGGTGAAGAATGTTTCTGACGATGCCGCCCACTACCTGCTCGGCGCCGTGGCTCCGAACATCCTGTTCCCTTATGCCCGCGAGCATGTCTCCTCGCTGGTGACCCGTGCGACTTTCCCGGCTCTGAACCTGCGTCCGCTCAACTTCGAGGCGCTGTACAGAGCCCGTCAGGAGGAAGCCGCGCAGGCGGCCGCCAAAGCCAAGGCAGAAGCCGGCAAAGACGCCAAGGACGAAACCGCCAAGGCCTGATCAGGCTATGCCGGACTTTAAAAGTGATCTCAGCGTGATTGGTGCCGGCTCGTACGGCACCGCGCTGGCGATCGTCGCCGCTTCCAAAGGGCTGAACGTCCTGCTGTGGGATCACCGCCCTGACAAGGCGGCGAAAATGGAAAAGGCGCGCGAGAACGCGCAATACCTTCCGGGGCTTGCTTTCCCTTCAAGCCTTACAGTCACCTCTGATCTTTCCTGTGCCGTAAAGGCATCCCGGGATCTGCTCGTCGTGGTGCCCAGCGTGGTCTTCGCGCAGGTAACCACTGAGATCGCCCGTTTAATCGCTCCTGAGCAGCGCTTTGCCTGGGCCACTAAAGGCCTTAATCCCGACGGACGGCTTTTGAGCGAGGTCGCAAGGCAGGAACTGCCTTACCCCGTGCCGCTGGCGGTGCTCTCCGGCCCAACGTTCGCGCGCGAACTGGCATCCGGCATGCCCACCGCCATTTCCGTAGCCGGCGATCCGCAAAGTTTCGCCTCAGAAATGTGCGAGCGCATGCACAACAGCACCTTCCGTCTGTATGAAGGCTCCGATCTGATCGGACTGCAATTGGGCGGCGCCATCAAGAATGTCATTGCCATCGCCGCGGGCATGTCTGACGGGCTGGGTTACGGTGCAAACGCGCGCACGGCCCTGATCACCAGGGGGCTTGCGGAGATGGTCAGGTTCGGGCTGGCCGCCGGCGCCTCCGAGCGTTCTTTTATGGGGCTGTCAGGGCTTGGAGATCTGATCCTGACCTGCACGGACAACCAGTCGCGCAATCGTCGCTTTGGTGTGATGCTGGGGCAGGGCGTGGAGGCCGGCGAGGCGCTAAAACGGATCGGCCAGGTCGTAGAGGGCTACCAGATGACCCGGGTGCTCAAAAAACTCTCAGGCGATCGCGGCGTGCAGATGCCGATCTGCTCTGAACTTTATGAAGTGATTTTTAACGGGAAAGACGGCAAGGCGGCGGCGATGTCGCTGTTAGGCCGCGCGTTAAAAGCTGAATAGCGTCTCTGCTGCTGAGGCCGCAGCTGCGGCCTCAACCTCAGTCGTCGAACTGCCGCAGCTGGTAGTTTTTGTCCATGTCGATCATCTTGAGCATCAGCGAGCAGAAAAACGGATCGAACTGGGTGCCGCTTCCTTCAAACATTTGTTTGCGAACCACTTCCTGAGGCAGAACATCGCGGTAGCTGCGTTTTGAGGTCATGGAGTCGTAGGCGTCGGCCACGCAGATAATCCTCGCCAGGCGCGGGATTTCCTCGCCTTTAAGCCCTTCAGGGTAGCCTTTACCGTCATAGCGTTCGTGATGGTAGTGGGCGCCGACGCTCAGTTGCGGGAATTCAGTAATATATGAAAGGATCTTGGAGCCGATCAGCGGGTGCTCCTTGACCATTTCAAATTCTTCATCCGAGAGTTTGCTCTGTTTGTTGATGACGCTCAGCGGGATGCCGATCTTGCCAATGTCATGGAGCAGGCCGCTGTAATAGACCTGGGTCTGTTCTTCTTTGCTGTCGCCTGCCAGCCTTGAGAGTGTGCGCGAGTAATCGGCGACGCGCACGGAGTGGCCGCGAGTGTAGGCGTCTTTGGCATCGATGGTGTACGCGAGCGCCAGCACGGTTTCGTTAAACAGCTTGATGTTGGATTTCTGTCTTTCCCGCGCCAGGTTTGTCTGTTTTTCGACTTCCTCGTTTAAATTGTCGTTTAAATAGGCAAGGCGCAACTGACGCTGGATCCTCAGGGAGATCACCTCAGAGGTGAAAGGCTTGTGAATAAAATCCGTGCAGCCGTTACGGAAGGCGTCTGCTTCAAGTTCGGATGACATCGTGCCCGACATCATGATCACCGGAGTGTCTTTATACCCGTCCATGGCACGGATCCGGCGCAGTGTTTCCATGCCGTCTATTCCCGGCATCACCATGTCCAGCAGCACGAGATCCACCTGACGGTTGCCGATGATGTCGAGCCCTTCCTGTCCGGATAAAGCCGAGAGAATTGAAGAACCGCTTGACAGGCCGTTTAACAGGATCTTTCCCACTACTTTTTGAGTGAATTTGTCGTCATCGATTACCAGAATGGTGACGTCGCGCAGTTCATCGATCATGGGCATGGGTATGGAGCTCCTGGTTTGAGAGGGGGCCAAAGCAGACAGGCGTCTTTTCTTATCGGTATTTTAAGCGGACGGCTGAAATCTTTCTGACATTTTATTTCAGGGCGGGAGCTGCGGGGGGGGGCTTCGTAGAGGGCACAGAGAAAAAAAACCCGGCCGCAACGGCCGGGTTCTTATTCAGGCTGGCAGGTTAGTTGCCGGCACGAGCCTCAGCATCTTCGATTGAGAGCTTGGAGGCAGCGTCCTGCAGGCCTTTGAGGTCGAGCTTGGACATGTTCACGAGTTCATCGTCGGTGTAAGGCAGCTGCTTGACGAAGTACTGGTCGTAGCCCTTGTAGTCATCAGCAGAGGAGACATACAGGTACGGGAACTTGAAGTCCTCGAACTTGCCCTCGAAGTCCTTGTAATTGCCCTTGATGGCGTTATAGGTCATCATGAAGGCGAACAGCGGATCACAGTAGTGGCCGCCGGACTCACCGGCCATGGAGCCGTTCTCCAGTCTCTCGCCGAGATCAGGGAGGAAGTCGGTGGAAACAATGTGGATCTTGCCGGTCTTGCCAGCTCTCTCAACAGCTGCGATGGCGCCCTGCAGAGGATCACCGCCGCCGCCGGCAGGGATCAGAGCGTCCAGTTTAGGATTGGCAGCCATCAGGGCTTCAGCAGCCTTTGAACCGCCTTCTGAAGAGGTTCCTGCGTACTGCGGCTCAGTCAGGTTGACTTTGTCATCCGGGTGGGCTTTGTTCCACTTCTCAACGCCGGCTTTGTAACCGGTCCATCTGCCCAGCCAGGTGGCATCGCCCTGCTCCCAGCCGATCAGGCCGATGTTGCGGCAGCCTTTGTCGATCAGGATCTGCACCAGCTTCTCGCCGTTCTCAGGCTCGTTTTCGTGGACAGCGCCGATGTAGTAAGGGGACTCGGTGGCCATCTTGTAAATGGCAGGGGAGGCATCCTTGGAAATGATGCGGAAGAACTGAGTCAGGTAAATCTCGTTCTCGTTAGCGGTCTTGATGGCCGAAGTCATCTCAGTGTCTGAAGAGTTGCAGATGATGACGCCCTGGCAGCCGGCAGCGGCGAGCTGCTCAACAGAGGCAGTCACTTTCTCTGAAATGTGGCCCTGGTCAACATACTGAACCTGTACGCCGAGAGCCTTAGCGGCCTCGTCGAGGATGCGTTTGCACTGTGAACCTAAAACGTCGGTTGACGACCAAATGGAAACGCCGATCTTGATGTCTTTATTCTCAATGGCGTTGGCAGTGGTGGAAAACGAAGCGAGTGTTGCAGTCAGAGCAGCGCAGGCGCAAGCGAATGTAAGTTTTTTAAATACGAACTTCATGGGCAATTCCTGTTTATGTTGTTTGTATGTTCTCTCGAATCTAAGGTGCCGCGGGCGCGGAGACAGACGCCTTGGGACAACCTCTGATTGAGATAATAATTACTTTTCTCTTGCAAACGTGTGCAAAGATCACAAATAAGCAATAAATTTTCGAAAAAAGCGCAATGTCTCATTTAATTATCTAATAAATAAACACAAATATCATTGCAGTTTTGTTTCAGCCCTGACATGCTATTGCAGTTTAAAGCTGTTTTATCAACGTTTACGGATAAATCCGGCGGCTTGGGCGAAAGCCTGGAGCATCGATGAGGCCTGGGGATTTCGGAGATTTTTTCAAAATTGCGATGGGCGGCGGTCTTTTACTTACGGCGTTTGTCTCGGTATGTAAGCAACGCTAAAAATTGTGATCGGCATCGTAAATTTGACGCTCTTTTTTGAAAAAACGTGCTGAACATTAAATTATCGTAAACGGTTGCATGATTTTTCGGCTTTCCGTGACTATGCTCCAAAATAGCTTTTCGAAGGATTGTCTCGCACTGTTTTATAAATTCTTTGGAAAACAAATAAAAAATGCCGACAAGCCAGAGTGTGCGGATCTGGCTGCCAATCGGCCGGACCCGGCGGCGCAAGCACGCCGGAAAATGCAAACATAAAAGGTATGTGCGTATGACTGGATTTAAAAACCTGTCCGGAGCCGCCAAGGGTTACATAGTGCTCACCGCGTTGGTGGTGCTCTCCTGGGCGATCTTTAAGATCCTTACTCCTGACAATTTCGGATCTCCGTCTAACCTCCTGAGCTACTTTCAGGCAAGTCTGATCACCACGGTGGGTGCCGTCGGATTCTATTTCGTGATGGACATGGGCCTCTT
This sequence comes from Succinatimonas sp. UBA7265, assembly GCA_002473165.1. Lineage (GTDB taxonomy): Bacteria > Pseudomonadota > Gammaproteobacteria > Enterobacterales > Succinivibrionaceae > Succinivibrio. Next base: position 24,940 of record DKSD01000068.1, on the reverse strand, counting down.
CGATTTTTCGATCGGCGCTAACATCATCCTGTCAGCCATCGTCGGCTGCCAGCTGGCCACGACGTTCAATCTCGGATATTTCGGACTGCTTGCCGGCTCAATCGGCATGGGCGCCATTGTCGGCCTGTGCAACGGATTCTTCTATGTCAAACTGCGCATCCCTTCGATGATCGTCACCGTGGGCCTGGCGCTTATCTATGAGTCGATCGCCAACTACATCGCCGGCGGCGTTGAGCAGACCCTCCCTTCGGATCTGCGCGCTTTCGGCTCCATGCCTGGTGACGTGGTGCTGGCAATCCTCACTTTCGTGATCGCCTACGCGATCCTCAATTACACCAGGTTCGGCACTTACACCTATGCTATCGGCTCCAACGAATTCGTGGCCAAGAACATGGGCATCAACGTTGACAAGTACAAGGTGCTGGCCTTCATCCTGTCAGGCGCTTTCTTTGGCGCGATGGCAGTGCTGACCATCAGCTACGGCTCTTCAATGGTCGCCGTGACCGGTATGGCTTCATTCTCCCGCAACTTCATTCCGACCATGGGCTGCTTCTTCGGCCTGGCGTTCATGAAGTACGGCATTCCGCTGCAGGCCATTATTTTGGGCGAGCTCATCGTCAATATCATTTTCTTCGGGTTCATCTCCTTAGGTGCGCCTACCGCCATTCAGGACCTCATTTCCGGCCTGGCGCTGTTAATCATCATCACCTTCACCACCAAGGTGACCAAGGGCGAAATCGTCAAGTAACGGGGTGAATAAATGAGTGAAGGTTTACAGGTAAGGAACATCAGCAAGACCTTTGGCATTACCAAGGCATTAAAAGACGTTTCCTTTGACATTCAGCCGGGCACTGTTCATGCGCTGATCGGCGAAAACGGCTCGGGCAAATCGACGCTGACCAACATGCTTACCGGCATCTATACCATGGAGAGCGGCAAGTTCATCCTGGACGGCAAGGAAATCCATCCTAAGAACCAGGTCGACGCCAACAACCAGGGCATTTCGATCATCGTGCAGGAACTGGGCACGCTTTCGGGCCTCACGGTCGCCGAGAACATCTTCCTCGGCCACGAAGAGCAATTCATGCACTTTAAGTTCTACCGCGACACCCGCGCCATGAACGCCGAGGCCAACAGGCTGCTGCGCCTCTACGGTTTTGACCGCATCAAAGCCGAACACCTGGTGGATGATTACAACTTTGAGGATCGCAAGCTCATTGAGATCGTCAAGGCCACTTATTTCAAGCCGCGCATCGTGGTGATCGACGAAACGACCACCGCGCTGTCCCAGGAAGGCCGCGAGGAATTGTACAAGCACATGGCCAGGATCCGCCGCGAGGGGAACATGGTGATCTTCATCTCCCATGACCTCTCCGAGGTGCTTGATAAATCAGACAACATCACGGTGTTGCGCGACGGCACATATATAGATACCGTCAAGGCCAAGGACGTTAACGAGGATGACCTCAAGAAACTGATGGTGGGCCGCGAGATGACCGGCAACTACTATCGCGCCGATTACGGCGAGAAGGTTTCCGAGGAGGTCACGCTCTCAGTGCGCCACGTCAGCGTTCCGGGGATCATCCACGATGTGAGCTTCGATCTGCACCGCGGCGAAATCCTGGGATTCGGCGGCCTGTCGGAGTCGGGTATGCACGAGATCGGCAAAGCGATTTTCGGCGCCAGCTACGATCGCACCGGCGAGGTGGAGCTTGAAGACGGCACTCACATCAATGACATTCCGACCGCCATCAGCCATTCGATCGCCTATACCTCAAAAGACCGTGACAACGAGTCCGTCGTCATGAACCAAAGCATCCGTGACAATATCGCGCTGCCTTCACTGAACAAGCTGACCGTGGGCAAGACCAAATTCTTAAGCTGGGCGCGCATCAAGGCATTTGCCGCGCGCTATGCCAAGGAAATGTCCGTGAAGATGCAGGGCACGCATCAGTTCGTGTCTGAACTCTCAGGCGGCAACAAGCAGAAAGTGGTGCTGGCGCGCTGGATCGGCAAGGGCTCTGACATCGTGGTCCTTGATTCCCCGACCCGCGGCATTGACATTAAGGTCAAGCAGGACATCTACCAGCTCATGGACCAGATGCGCAAGGACGGCAAGTCGATCATCATGATTTCCGAGGAGCTCATGGAACTCATCGGCATGTGTGACCGCATCATCATCATGAAGGACGGCGCTTTAAACGGCGAAGTGCCGCGCAGCAAAGACCTGGATGAGAACAAGCTTATCCAGATGATGGTTTAACGGAGGAGAAATATCATGACTCAAGCTGTCGCTGCCAATAGCAAGGAAAAGCAGCTCAAATCCGCACAGACCATGAAGCTGGTACGCGCGCTGCTGCCGATCATCGGCCTGGTGCTGATGGTTATCCTCTTCAACTTCCTGACTAACGGGCGCATGCTCAGGCATCTGCCGCTGGCCATGTCCCAGGTTTACGTCATCATGATCGCGTCCATGGGCGTGTTCTTCATTATGACAGTAGGCGGCCTGGACTTTTCCCAGGGCTCGATCCTGGGCCTGTCGTGCATTGTGGTCTGCTATGTGTCCAATTACAGCATTCCGCTGGCGATCATCGCAGGCATTGCCACCGGCGCCGCCATCGGCGCAGTGAACGGATTCTTCTACGTAAACCGCAAGATCAAATCCTTCATCGTGACGATCTGCACGATGTTCCTGTTCCGCGGCCTGATTAAGTACCTGACCACGAATTCGCCGGTGGCAGGATCAGCTGAGCTCATCATGCTCGACAGCACGACTTTCAAGGTCGTCTGCACCGCCGTGGTGGTGGTGATCGGCTACATCTGCTTTACGTTCACCCGTTTCGGCACGGATCTGAAAGCCATCGGCGCAGGCGAGAAGGCTGCCATGTTCGCCGGCATCCGCACCGATCGCATGAAGTTCTTCATCTATGTGCTCGCAGGCGCCATTACCGGTTTTGCCGCGTTTATCAGCGCCATCAAGATCGGCTCGGTCACCTCCTCAGGCGGCAGCATGCTGGAAACCCAGATCCTGATCGCTCTGGTGTTAGGCGGCATGCCGATTTCAGGCGGCGCCATGGTGAGGTTCGAAAACTGCGTCGTCGGCTCGTTGCTGTACGTGGTGCTGACCTCCGGCCTGACCATGATCGGTTTCACCCCGCAGCTCATGCAGCTCATTCAGGGCATCGTCTTCCTGATCTTTGTGGCCGTGTTCGCCGACCGCGAATCGCTGACGGTGATTAAGTAACAGGTTTCACTTTAACAAACAGACATTAACCCGGCGCCTCGTTTGCGGGGCGCTGCTAAAGGACAGTAACAAATGGATAAACTTTATTTTGTCGTCGGTTCCCAGGATCTTTATGGCGATGAGTGCTTAAAGCACGTCGCCGCTGACGCCGCCGAGATGACCCGTTTCTTTAACGAGCAGTTCAAAGGCGTCTGCGAGGTCGTGCTGCTCCCTACGGTCATCAATTCCGAGACCTGCATTGCAGACATGCGCAAAGCCCAGTGCGATGAAGACTGCATCGGCGTCATGACCTGGATGCACACTTTCTCCCCGGCCAAGATGTGGATTAAGGGCCTGCAGGAACTGCGCAAGCCGCTGCTGCACCTGCACACCCAGGCCAATGAGAAGCTGCCGTATGATTCCATAGACATGGATTTCATGAACCTTAACCAGTCTGCGCACGGCGATCGCGAGTACGGCTTTATCCTCGCCCGCATGCACATCCGCCATCAGGTGGTTGCCGGTTACTACCGTCATCAGAAAGTCTTAGAGGAGATCCGCCGCTTTATCGACGTGGCGCGTGCGATCAACTTCTCCCGCCACCTCAAAGTCGCCTCATTTGGCAACAGCATGCGTGAAGTCGCTGTAACCGACGGCGATCGCGTGGAGTCCCAGATCGTTTACGGCTGGGAGTGCAACTACTTTGCCTTGGGCGATCTTGTCGACATCATCAATGCCGTGACCGACAAAGAGATCGACAAGAAGATGGACGAGTACAAGAGCAAGTACGTGATGAAGACCGATCGCATCGACTCGGTGCGCGAGCAGGCCCGTTACGAAGTGGCTTTGGACAAATTCCTCGCCCAAAACAAAGTTGGCGCTTTTGCCGACACCTTCCAGGACCTGCACGGTATGAAGCAGCTCCCCGGCATTGCCGCCCAAAACCTGATGGGCAGGGGCATCGGCTTTGGCCCTGAGGGCGATTACAAGACTTCGGCGCTTTCTGCGGTGTTCATGAACTTGGCCAAAGGCCGCAAGGGGCACACCGGCTTTATCGAGGATTACACCTACGATCTGACCGAGGGCAAAGAGCTTGAGCTGGCTTCTCACATGCTGGAGGTGCCGGTCGATTTCGCGGCCACCAAGCCTGAAATCCAGGTTCTGCCTTTAGGCATAGGCGGCAAGGAAGATCCCGCCCGCCTGGTCTTTGACGGCGTGCAGGGCGACGGCATCCAGGTGAGCATGGTTGACATGGGCGATCATTACCGCATCGTCTGCGCGGATATCGAGCTGGTCAAACAGCCCAAGCCGATGCCGAAACTGCCGGTTGCCAGGATCATGTTCCGCCACAAGCCGAACTTCAGCATCGGCACCGCCGGCTGGTGCTATGCAGGCGGCGCGCACCACAGCGTGGTATCGACCGCTTTGGACAGGCGCGATGTCGAGCTCTTCTGCAAACTCACCGGCACGGAACTCATCACCATCGGCGATGACACCACCGAAGCCGATCTGATGAAGCTGAGCAACCGCTAATATCCGCACAGCACAAAAGGCCCGCCCCGGAGAGATCCGGGGCGGGCCTTTAAGTTTGCAGCCAGGCTTTCGCGGCTAATCAGCCTCAGGCCTGGTAGGTCTCATCGGTCTTTACGTGGTTTGTCACGTCCACGACATCTTTGATCATGCCGGGGAATGCCTGGGTCAGCTGGCTCTTGATGCCGTCTTGCAGCGTTACCGAGGCCAGGGAGCACCCCAGGCAGCCGCCTTCGAACCTGACCTGAACCACTCCGTCGTCAGTGACGCCTGCAAGCTCAACGGCGCCGCCGTGGCCTGCCAGTGAGGGGCTGACGACGTTCTTAATGAAAAGGTCGATCTTGTCGCGCAGCGGCGCGTCATCAGGCAGCGGGCTCTTCGTGAGGTTGGGCGCGTGGAATGTCAGCAGATCGCCGCCGTCGTCATCTTTGCCCAGGTCGATGACAGAGTCATCAAGGAAGGAACTGACGCCTGAGTCGATCACGATCTCAAAGCCTTTCATCTGGAAATGCTCATCGTTGGGAGTGATGTACTCCTTGGGGCAGTAGAGGATGCCGCATTGGGCTCCCGGCGTGCCCGGATTCGTGGCGGTCAGGCGGATGGCCAGGCCTTTCATGTTCTGTTTGGTGATGATCTTGAGGAAGTATTCCTGGGCCTTGTCGCTTACTGAAATTTTGCTCATTTTTGTGTCCTGAGGTTGTGCCGGCACGGCAGACCTTTGTTTTAGTGTGCATTAAGGATTATACATTTCACGTCAAGAGTGACGTTTTTCCCTGATAGAGATTTGCAGGGGCAGGCCCCTTAATCCCCCGGAAAAGCGGTGCCGTTTGTATGCCAGGAATGCACACTTATCTTATAAATTACAAGCAGGTAACGGGAAAATAACGAGGGCGAAAAATAATGGTGTGAAAATTTTTCATAATTAGGATCTGCCCCTAATTTACTGTAAAATTGTCAAAGTAAAAATTACGCCGAGATCATCTCGGATTTTTTGTGGAGAAAGACAATGAGCTTATACGACGAGCTTGATTTAGCTAAGTACGGAATTTCTTCCGCTGCCAGCATCACTTACAACCCTACCTACAAGCAGCTGTTCGCTGATGAGACTGTCGCAGGCCTGACCGGCTACGACAAGGGCGTTGTGACCAATATGGGCGCCGTTGACGTCATGACAGGCGTCTACACCGGCCGTTCCCCTAAAGACAAGTTCATCGTCAAAGACGACACCACCAAAGACACTTTCTGGTGGACCACTGAGGGCTTCAAGAACGACAACAAGCCTCTCTCCACTGAGTCCTGGAAAGCACTGAAGAAGCTCGCCGGCGAAGAGCTCTCCAACAAGAAACTTTACGTGGTTGACTGCTTCTGCGGCGCCAATGCCAACACCCGTATGAGCATCCGCTTCGTGATGGAAGTTGCCTGGCAGGCTCACTTCGTCACCAACATGTTCATCCGCCCGACCCCTGAGGAACTCCAGAGCTTCAAGCCTGACTTCGTGGTTCTGAATGCCGCCAAGGCCAAGGTCACCAATTACAAAGAGCTCGGCCTGAACTCCGAGACCGCTGTGGTCTTCAACCTGACTGAGCGCATGCAGATCATCCTCAACACCTGGTACGGCGGCGAGATGAAGAAAGGCATGTTCTCCATGATGAACTACTTCCTGCCGCTCAAGGGCATCGCTGCCATGCACTGCTCTGCTAACACCGACAAGGAAGGCAAGAACACCGCCATCTTCTTCGGTCTGTCCGGCACCGGCAAGACCACCCTTTCCACCGATCCGAAGCGCCTGCTGATCGGCGACGACGAGCACGGCTGGGATGACGACGGCGTGTTCAACTTTGAAGGCGGCTGCTATGCCAAGGTCATCAACCTCTCCAAAGAGAATGAGCCTGACATTTGGAACGCCATTCACCGCGACGCCCTGCTTGAGAACGTCACGACCGATGCCAAGGGCAATGTCGATTTCGCCGACAAGTCCGTGACTGAGAACACCCGTGTTTCTTATCCTATTTTCCACATTAAGAACATCGTTCGTCCTCTCTCCAAGGGCCCTGCCGCTCAGCGCGTGATCTTCCTCTCCGCTGACGCTTTCGGCGTGCTGCCTCCGGTGTCCCTGCTGGACAAGAACCAGACGAAGTACTACTTCCTCTCCGGCTTCACCGCCAAACTGGCCGGCACCGAGCGCGGCATCACCGAGCCGACCCCGACCTTCTCGCCTTGCTTCGGCGCAGCTTTCCTGTCACTGCCTCCTACCACCTATGCTGACGTGCTTGTTAAGCGCATGAACGCCTCCGGCGCTAACGCTTACCTGGTCAACACCGGCTGGAACGGCACCGGCAAGCGCATCTCCATCAAGGATACCCGCGGCATCATCGACGCCATCCTTGACGGCTCCATCGACAAGGCTCCGACCAAGACCATCCCGTACTTCTCCTTCAAGGTTCCTACCGAGCTCCACGGCGTTGACAGCGGCATTCTCGATCCGCGCGACACCTACAAAGATGCCTCCGAGTGGGAGACGAAGGCCAAGGATCTGGCCCAGCGCTTCATCAAGAACTTTGCCAAGTTTGCTGACTTCGACAAAGACGGCGCCCTGAAGAAGGCCGGTCCTCAGCTGTAATTTGATTTACTGCTGAAGACAGTTCTTTAACAGCGAACCCGGCATGTATATGCATGCCGGGTTCTGTTTTTAGGTGATTTATGAAACTGCCATATATAACGCGTGACGGATACGATCAGTTGCATAAAGAGCTCGACTATCTGTGGAACACCAAACGACCGGACGTTACAGCAAAGGTGGCGTGGGCCGCCTCGCTGGGCGATCGCTCGGAGAACGCCGATTACCACTACAACAAGCGGCTTTTGGCCCAGATAGACAGGAGAGTGCGCTATCTGAGGCACTGCCTGAACGATCTGCAGGTGGTCGAGTACAACCCCCAGCAGCAAGGCAAAGTGTTTTTCGGCGCCTATGTTGAGATCGAGTCAGGCGATGACGAGGAAAAGATCCTGCAGATCCGCATCGTGGGATCTGAGGAGATTTTCGGGCGGGACAACTACATTTCCATAGATTCGCCCATGGCCAAAGCGCTGCTGGGCAAGGCCGTGGACGATGAGGCCGTCGTGCGCACCCCCAAAGGTAATCGCACTTGGTACGTCAACAGGATAGCTTACAAATCCCCGGACTGGTTTACCGAGCAGGAGCTTTATGACACCTATCTGCACGATGAAAATTCCGAGGATGACCAACCGGTGGCGGAGCTCTCCGAGGAAGAGCAAAAAGAGATCGAGAACGAGTATCTCAAGACCTTGGTGAAATAAGGACTGATTACGTCCGGAAGGGGATCAGACCCGAATGTTCAGACCCTCACTGAGATGTTAATGCCCGGGCGGTAGTCGCTTAAGATGCCGTTGTAACGGGTGGCAACCGCTCTGGCATGCAGCTGATCGTCACCGTTCATGGAGCTGAGCGCCTGAGCCGAGAAGCGCGCAAAGGCGTTCATGCCGGCTTTGCGGATCTCGCTTTTTTCGCTCTTTGAGTCCGCAGACGCGGCAGCTCCCGCAAAAGAGGCGGAGACAGACTGCGAAGCGCTTTCCGCGGCGCTGAAACTGCCTGAGCTTACGCGCGCGGCGGCAGCGGCGCCGGAACTTTTGGCTGCTTGCGCAACCGAGGCCCCGCCGCGCGCTTCAGCGCGGCCTTTCTCTTCTTTCCCTGAGCTCTTGTCCTGCCTGCCGCCTTTGCCGCCGCTCTTGTCATCAGCGGCGCGGATCAAGCCCTCAGTCTGGGCATACAGCGACGAGTTGGTTCCGGTGGTGCCCTGGGACAGCGCCTCGCCTGACTGCTGCGAATTTTGGGAATTCTGGGGCTGCGGGATGGTCTGGCGGGCATAATTGTCCCGCTTGGCCTCCTCTACGCTTTGCGAGAAGACCGGCGGCGCAATGTTGGCAGCATAGCTTGCAACTTCCATGACCAAACTCCGGACACTCTAACCCTTCATCTTTAGTAACGGCGATTTTTACAGCCGTCTTCAGCAAAATTGCGGAAATTTTTATAACAAGATGATAAAAAAGGAAATTAAACAGACAAAAGCCGAGGAAACTAATGCTGCCTGGTCGCGGTATTCAGGCTGAAAGCCCTGCAAGAAACGAGCGCACGGCGGAGGCGAATTTTTCCGGCTCTGAGAGAAAAGGCATGTGGCCTGAGTGTCTTAGGATCAGCGAGGCGCAGCGGGGAGGGCGGGCCAAAAAGTCCTGCTGGGAGACAGGCACGAGCTGATCCAAAGCTCCGTAGATCAGTAAAACCGGCAGGCGCAGCCTGGAGAAGATCTTGCGCTCATCGCGCTCTGCCATGGTCTCAATTCCCTCGCGCAGCACTTCATAGGGGGGCATGGTGAAGTTCTCAAAACAGGAGGCGATGCGCTCGCCGCACAGGCCGCGGCGCTGCCCGGCGTAAAAAAGCTTTACCAAATGGGAGGCGCGGTCTTTGGTAAAGCTGTGTCTCAGTTTGCCGATGATGCGCGCGGGAAGCCCGGGATAGCTTTCCCCTTCGGGAAACCTTGGAGAGCCGCAGACGGTGATGAGGGCGCGGATGCGCCGGGAGGCGGCGCACATGGCGATCCCGTAGAGGGAGGAGAGCGACCAGCACATGAGCGCGGCGCCTTCGGGGATGATGCCGCACAGCAGCCGCACCTGCTCAGCAAAATGGCCGACGCTTCCTGCAAGCGCCCGGCTTTTGCCGTAACCCGGCAGATCGATGAGCATTACGCGGTATTCAGGAAAGAGGCTGCCTAAGGCGGCGGTAAACGCCGAATCCGCCGCCCAGCCGTGGAGCACGGCCAGCGTATGGCCACGGGGATCGCCCGCGAGCGTAAACCCGGGTTGAGGCCCGGGAGAATTTTGAGAAAAGTCTGCCTTCTCCGGATCACACATTTTGTGCTTTGCGGTAAGCGATGAGATCGGCAATGCTGACTACCGTGAGATCGTGTTCCATGGCAAAAGCCGTAACCCGGGGAAGTTTGGCCATCAGCCCGTCAGGGGCGCACAGCTCGCAGAGCACGCCGGCGGGCACAAAACCTGCCAGGCGGGCAAAATCCACTGAGGCCTCGGTGTGGCCGTCGCGCTCGAGCACGCCGTTTTTCTTGGCGACCAGCGGGAAGGTGTGGCCGGGCGCCACGAGATCATCAGGCTCGCCCTGAGGGTTGATCACCGCCTTGATGGCTTTGACGCGATCAGGCGCTGATACGCCGGTAGTTACGCCGCGGGCGGCGTCCACGGAAATGGTGAAGGCGGTGCCGTAAGTCGAGGTATTGTGGGAAACCATCATGGGCAGCCCCATGCGGTCTGCCTGCTCTTCGCGGATGCAGACGCAGACGATCCCCGAGCACTCGCGGATCATGAAGGCCATCTGCGCGTCAGTGATCGTCTCGGCGGCAAACACGAGATCGCCTTCGTTTTCGCGATCTTCGTTGTCGACCACCAGGATCCCGCGGCCTTTTCTTAAGGCGGCGAGGGCTGCGTCAACACGCGCGTCTGCGTCATGTCCGAAAAACTCGAGTAGGTTGGTTCTGACCATTTTCAGGCTCCGCTCCGCATAATCTTTTTAACAATTCAGCACGCTTAATTTATTGCCACCGGCCGCGTGCCTGCCAAAATGACATTATACAGCGCATCACGGCTGCGCCTGCGCGGCTGCGGGCGTGCGCGGCTGCGGCATTTTATCAGTTAAGCACCTCGCGATCCTCAGGCTCCTTAAGCCAAAAGAGCAGCACCAGGCCTGCAAACAGCGAGGGTAGCACGGTTACCGCCAGGCCGAACTGCAGCCCGCCGAGATCACCAATCCAGCCGGTGATCACGGAGAGCATGTAGCCGATGCCAAAGGTGAAGCCCAGCATCATGGAGGTCGCAAAGGCGGCGGCCGAGCGCGAGAGCAGGCGCTCGGCCCACACGATTGCCGCCGGGGTCGAGCCGTACAGCCCGGCGCCCGTGAGGAACAGCGCCAGCAGCGCGGCAAAGCTTAGATCGGGGTGCCAGACAAAATAGGCGCAACACAAAAGCGAGACCACAAAAGATCCGACAATGGTGCGTTTAAGCCCGATGCGCAGTGCGGCTGTGCCGACGGCCAGGCCGCCGAAAGCGGTGCCCAGCAGCATGGTCATGACGGCCGACGCCTGATCCACGCTGTCATGCCCGGTTGCTGTGAGCAGCAGCGGCAGGTACATCAAAAGCGCGCAGTAGCACCAGGATCTCAGGCCGATGCTCAGCGTGAGCAGCATAAACTGCCGGTTGCGCACAATATCGCGGACTTTGGGCAGAGCTGCCGCAGAAGCGCTGACCGTGGTTTTAACATGCAATCGGCGGCAGAGGATCAGCGCGGCGGTGAACACCGCAGGCAGTATGAGCCAGGGCAGATCCGAGTCGGAGAAGTGATCGAGGAAGATCGCGACGATGAGCGGCGCCACCGCAAAACCGATGTTGCCTCCGGCGATGAAAATTGAGGTGGCGAGCACGTCTTTGCCCGGCGGGGAGACATGCGGGACGATGCCGCCTGCCACCGGGTGGAAACCTGACGAACAGAATCCCGAAAGCAGCACGATCAGCACCAAAAGCCACAGCGACGGCGCCAGCGTCACTATACAGACGGTAGCCGCGCCGGTAACTATGGAGAGCGGCATGATCCAGTTGATGCTGTGGCGATCGGCGTAAAGCCCGATCGGGGGCTGCAGGAAACTTGCGATCACCTGAAAACCCATGAACAGCGCGCCGCACTCCGAGTATGACAGGCCAAAACGTTTTGCCAGCACCGGGAGCAGAATGGGCAGGATGTCGCAGTAGAAGTCGGCAAAAAAATGGCCGACTCCCATGATCCCGACGTTAAACCAGCCGCGCGCGGGGCCTGAGAGCCTGGCAGGCTGCGCTTTGTTTGTTTCCGACATTTACTGGGCCTGCCTTAAAAGGAGCGATTTAAGATCTTCTGCGGAGAACCTGTAGATGTGACCGCAATGCTGGCAGGTCATGGATGTGCCGTTGTCCGAGGCGATCTCCTCAAGCTGAGCGTGCGGCAGGTTGAGCAGCGCCTGCACGCAGCGCTCCCTCGAGCAGATGCAGCGGAAAACCGGCTCCCGGGGCGGGAAAACGCGCACCTGTTCATGCGCAAAAAGCCTTGAGAGGCATTCAGTAAGCGGCAGCGAGAACAGCTCTTTTTCCGTGAGGGTCTGGGTGAGGATGCTCAGGTGTTCAAGGGACTCTGCGTTGCCTTTGATTTCCGGGATGACCTGAAGCATGACGCCGCCGGCGCACGGTTTGTCGCTGTCAGACCAGATGAACAGGCGGGTGGGCAGCTGCTGCGATTCGCGAAAATAGTTTTCCAAAGTGGCGCTGATGGAGCGCGGATCGATCTCGACTATCCCCTGCCATTTGTTTTTGGGATCATCGGCAGGAAAGATGGTGAGCACGAGCACGCCGCCTGTGCCTGCAAGATCGGCAAAGCTCAGATCATCGCGGCAGGGGATGTCGTCACGCAGCTGCGCGCTGCCGTAAAAACTCAGATCATCGCGGGTGTTGATGAGCGCGTATTTCACAGGCGAATTTTCGCCGCAGCGCAGCTGCACCATGACCTCAGAGCCGTCTTTGAGCGTTGCCGAAAACAGCTCCGCCGCGGCGGCGAGCTCAAGCAGCATCGCTTTGATGCACCGGGGGTAATTGCGGGTGAGGATAAGTTTCTCACAGGGCTCTTGCATGCGGAGGATTTCGCCGCGCACCCCGTGGTTGTCAAAAAGGAAGCGTATTACGCTGTCCTGATCGGTCAAAGCAGACATTTTATTATTTGTTATCCGTAAAAATTTAATATTCGCCGTACTTGACGTTTAACAGCTGCCGGCGTTCTTTTTTGCTGGGTTTCGTGTCCGGGTGCGGCGAGAGCAGCGCATTCACCTTTAACTGGGCAATCTGTTTTTCACGCGAGATTTTGCTCTCCTCGGTTTCCCGGTAAAGCTCCTGGGCCACAGAGGCTGGGCCGCGCACCTCGGAAATTTTGAGGATCTCAACTTCCATGCGCACGCTGCCTTTGATCAGCCTGACGAGCGCGCCGGTTTCAACCGTGCGCGAGGGCTTGGCTCTGACGCCGTTGTAATCGACTTTGCCGCCGGCGATCATTTCTCGCGCGATGTTGCGGGTTTTATAAAAACGGGCCGCCCACAGCCATTTGTCAAGCCTTACGCCCTGGGCAGGGCCTGCATCTTTGGAAGGATTCATCCGGTGACCGCAGATCTTTAAAGTGGGAAAATAATCGGGGAAATTATATCAAGCCAGGCTGAGGGACAGGCATGAAACTCGATGAACTCAAAGAACTGCAAAAACAGGTGCCGCAGGTGCTGGCAAGCCGCGTTCATAAAGTGTCGCGCTTTTTTACGGTCGAGGAGCTCGATCTGCGTTTTCACAACGGGGTGCAAAAGACTTACGAAAAGCTCGTCGGCGGCAACGGCGCCATCCTGGCCGTGCCTTTTGACGGGGAACATTTCCTCATGAGCGCTGAATACGCCTGTGGTTTTGAGCGCTATGAACTTGGGTTCGTGAAGGGGAAGATCGATCGGGGCGAGACCCCGGAACAGGCCTGCCTGCGTGAGCTTGAGGAGGAGATCGGCTACGGTTTTAAAAAATGCCTGAAGCTCAAAGATGAGATGTCCGTGGCTCCGGGGATGCTCAGCCTGAGGATGCACTGTTTTTTATGCACGGAACTCTATAAAAAGCGCTCGGAAAGCGGGGATGAGCCTGAGCCCATAGAGCTTATCAAGGTGAGCGTGCCTGAGGCTGTTGATTTGGTCTTTGATCCGCACTCGCCGCTTACGGAGTCGCGGGCGATCGCCTGTCTGGCTTTGGCGCTTAAGGCGCTGGGCAGGCTGGGCTGATGCTTTTTTTTAGTGCGGCTGCGTGCACGCGGCGGATCGCGATCGCTTTTTGCTAATATGTCATAATCAATTTTTTATACAGACACGGACAGCCTTCCCGGGAAAGGGTCGCGGCTGTCCTGTGATTTTTCGGAGCGACTAATGCGTCATCTTTTAACCGGCTTCGAGTTCAGTCAGGAAGAGTATCTTGACATCCTCGACACTGCCGCCGCCATGAAGAAAGACCCGCGCAAGTACTCAAAAGTGCTTGAGGGCCGCAGCGGCGCCATCATGTTTGAAAAGCCCTCTCTGAGGACTCGCACGACTTTTGAACTCGCGTTCTACCGGTTAGGCGGTCACGGCATTTACCTCGATCTGCAAAACGGCGATCTGGGCAAGCGCGAGACCATAGCCGACTATGCGCGCAACCTTTCGCGCTGGGTTGACTGCCTGGTCGGGCGCGTGTACGCCCAAAGCACGCTTGAGGAGCTGGCAAAATACGGCTCTGTCCCGGTGATCAACGCGCTGTCGGATCTTTACCACCCGGCGCAGGCCATGGCCGATTACCTGACCGTGCGCGAGCACCTGGGCAAACTTGCGGGCGTTAAGCTGTGCTACATGGGCGACGGCAACAATGTCACGAATTCCCTGCTGGTCGCAGGCGGCATCCTGGGCGTCAACGTCGAATGCTGCGTGCCTGAAGGCTGCGGCCCGGACGTGCAGATCTTTGATCGCGCCAATGAGCTGGCCAAAACACACGGCGCGGTGCTCCGGGTCTTCAATGATCCTTCAAAGGTAAAGGATGTCGATGTGCTCTATACCGACACCTGGGTGTCCATGGGCGACAACACTCCGCTGGACAGAGTCCGGAAGAAGTACATGCCTTACCAGATAAACGATGCGCTGCTCGAACAGTCAGGAGCGTCGCTGGTGCTGCACTGCCTGCCGGCTCACCGCAACTACGAAATCACCGACGAAGTCATGGACGGACCTAAGAGCGTCGTGTTTGACGAGGCGGAAAACCGCCTGCACATCCATATGTCCGTGCTCTCCAAGCTTGTTGAAAACAATTAAATTAATCGAGGTTTAACCATGTCAGCTACCGTTAACAAGAAATACAAAAAAGTCGTGCTTGCCTATTCAGGCGGCCTGGACACTTCAACCATCGTTCCCTGGCTTAAGGAAAACTTCGGCTGTGAGGTCATCTGCTTCGTCGCCGACGTCGGCCAGGAGCGCGAGGATCTTGAGGGCATAGAGCAGAAGGCCAGGCAGTCGGGCGCCTCCAAGTGCATCATCAAGGATCTGCGCGAGGAGTTCGTGAGCGACTATGTCTTTGAGATGATGAAGACCGGCGCCTTGTATGAGGGCACGTACCTGCTGGGCACCGCAATCGCCCGCCCGGTGATCGCCAAAGCCATGGTGGAGACCGCCCTGGCCGAAGGCGCTGACGCCGTGGCCCACGGCGCCACCGGCAAAGGCAACGATCAGGTGCGCTTTGAGAGCGCCGTCGCCGCTCTGGCCCCGCAGCTTGACGTGATCGCCCCGTGGAGGATCTGGGATCTCAAGTCCCGCGAGGAACTGCTCGCCTACCTGGCCGAGCGCCACATTCCCTGCAAAGCCACGCTTAAGAAGATCTACAGCCGCGATGCCAACTGCCTGCACATTTCCACTGAAGGCGGCGAGCTCGAGCACACCTGGAATCCGGCTTCCGAGAATGTCTGGGTGTGGACCGTCGATCCCAAGAAGGCTCCGGACACCCCTGAGAGCCATGAGCTGACCGTCAAGGACGGCAGGGTCACCGCCATAGACGGCGTTGAGATGACCCCGTTCAAGATCCTCGAGACCCTCAACACTTACGGCGCCCGCAACGGCGTCGGCAGGATCGACATCACCGAAAACCGCCTCGTGGGCATGAAGTCCCGCGGCTGCTATGAGACCCCGGGCGGCACCATCATCTATGAGGCGCTGCGCGCCATCGAGCAGCTGGTGCTCGACAAGAACACCCGCGAGTTCCGCGAAAAGCTTGGCGTTGATTTCTCCCAGCTCGTTTATGACGGCCGCTGGTTCACCCGCCTGCGCGAGATCCTCCAGGCCGCTGCCGATGAGCTGGCGCATGACGTCAACGGCAAAGTGGTCGTGGAACTTTACAAGGGCAACGTAACCGTGACCCAGAAAGACTCGCCTAACAGCCTCTTTAACTTCGACTTCGTGACTTTCGGCGCTGACCATGTGTACAGCCAGCACGACGCGGCAGGCTTTATCCGCCTGTACTCGCTGCCTGCCCGCATCCGTGCCATCAACGCCCAGGCCCGCAAAGAGAAGAAATAACGCCCTGAAAGGGACAAACGGCGGCGGCAGGTTATGATCGGCCGCCGTTTTTTTATATCATGAGTTATTCGCGGCGGGCGTTTGCTGCCCTGCCGCATCGGTTTTGTTTGAGGTGACTATGGCTTTATGGGGCGGCAGGTTTAAAGAAGGGCCTGACGAGAGATTTAAAAATTACAACGATTCTTTGAAGTTTGACTACCGCATGGCGCTTGAAGACATCGAGGGTTCCGAGGCCTGGGCGGACGCCATTCACGAGGCGGGAGTGCTCACGGACAAGGAATGCGCGGATCTGAAAAAAGCGCTTGGCGAACTGCACGAGGAGGCTGAACAGGACATCCACGCCATTGCCTCGGCAGGCGATGAGGACATCCACTCCTATGTCGAGCGCCGGCTTATCGAGAAAGTCGGCTCTTTAGGCAAGAAACTCCACACGGGCCGCAGCCGCAATGATCAGGTGGCGCTTGATCTTAAGCTTTGGTGCCGCAAGGCCGTCAAGGGCATTTCCGAAGCGCTGGTCCACCTTGAAAAAGAGCTGATTAAAACCGCTGACAGATACCAGGGCGCAGTCTTCCCGGGCTACACCCATCTGCAGCGCGCGCAGCCGGTGACCTTCAGCCACTGGGTGCTCGCTTACCTGAACATGTTCGAGCGCGATTACCAAAGGCTGTGCAACGCCGAAAAGCTCATGGAGACCTGCCCGCTGGGTTCGGCGGCGCTGGCTGGCACCGCGTACCGCATCGACCGCGAAAAACTTGCCAAGGCGCTGGGCTTTGAGCGCGCGACCGCGAACTCGCTTGACGGCGTGTCCGATCGCGATCATGTCATGGAGCTGCTCTCCTGCGCTTCAGTCTCGATGGTGCATCTGTCAAGGCTGGCCGAGGACCTCATTATCTACAACTCAGGCGAGGCGCGTTTCGTGACGCTTTCTGACAAGGTGACCTCAGGCTCTTCGCTAATGCCCCAAAAGAAGAATCCGGATTCGCTGGAACTGATCCGCGGCAAGTGCGGGCGGGTGATCGGCGCCCTGACCGGCATGCTCGTGACCTGCAAGGCCCTGCCTCTGGCCTATGACAAGGATCTGCAGGAGGACAAAGAACGCCTGTTTGACGCTGTGGACACCTGGCACGACAGCCTGTACATGGCGGCCTTGGTGTTTGAAGGCCTGAAGCTTAATGAGGATCGCGCGCTCGAGGCGGCCAAAGGCGGCTATTCCAACGCCACCGAGCTTGCCGACTACCTGGTGTCAAAAGGCGTGCCTTTCCGCGAGGCCCACTCCGTGGTCGGGCAGGCCGTGCTGTATGCGATCTCCCAAAACAAGCCGCTTGAAGATCTCAGCGTTGAGGAGTTCCGCAAGTTCAGCCCGCTCATCGGCGATGACGTCTATGAGCCGCTGCAAATTGAGAGCATCCTTAAAAAGCGTGACATCAAAGGCGGCACCGCCCCTGCGCAGACCAAAGAGGAGATCGCGGCCTGGGACGAGCGCTTAAAAGCCAGAAAGGGCTGATCGGCAATTAAAAAAATCCGCGCCAGGCGTGAAAACCGGCGCGGATTTTCTGTGCGCAAAATCCGGGATCAGCCTAGCCCTGAGGAACCAAATCCGCTGCTGCCGCGCCCTGATGCGGTGTTGAATTCACCGACTACGTCAAATTCAGGGCACGCCACCGGCACAAAGACCATCTGCGCCACCCGATCGCCGGGGTTTAAGGCAAAAGGCTCGGTCGAACGGTTCCACAGCGGCATGATGATCGGCCCCTGGTAATCGGAATCAATGATCCCGGTGAGGTTGCCGAGCACGATGCCGTGTTTTGACCCCAGTCCTGAGCGCGGAAAGATGCAGGCCATGTACCCGGGATCAGCGATGTAAACGGAGATCCCCGCGGGCACGGCCAGCACCTGGCCGGGCGCGAGCAGCGTCTTTTCCGCGATCATGGCCCGCAGATCGATCCCCGCAGAGCCTTTGGTGGCGCTCTGCGGCAGCGGGAATTCGCGGCCAAGCCGCGGGTCGAGGATCTTAAGCTGGATCTTCAAAGGTTCAGTCCTTCTTAGCGTTGCGGTATTTCGTAAAGATCAGATCCGCAAGCTCGCCTGCGAGCACCTGCTTGCTCTGCAGCGGCAGATGGGCCTCAAGGCCGTCGCGATCGTAGACGAACAGTTCGTTGCAGTCGCTCTGAAAACCCTGATCGCCGCCTTTGACGTAATTCATGGCTATGAGATCGAGGTTCTTGGAGGCAAGTTTGGCCTTGGCGTGCGCTTCGCCATTCTCAGTCTCCGCGGCAAAGCCCACGGTAAACGGCCGGCCGTGTTCCAGCTTGCCTACGGTCGCGACGATGTCAGGGTTGCGCACGAATTTTATCGTGAGCTCATCGCCGTGATCGCGCTTGGAGATCTTTTCTGAGGCGATGTGATCGGCGCGGTAGTCGGCGACGGCGGCGCAGCCGATGAAGACATCGCAGCCGTCCAGGCTGTTTTCAACGGCCTGCAGCATTTCCAGGGCCGAACGCACGTCGACGCGGGTGATCCCGGCAGGCGAGGGCAGAGCCACCGGCCCTGAAATCAGCGTGACCTTAGCGCCGCGGGCGCGCGCGGCTTCAGCGAGGGCAAAGCCCATCTTGCCGGAGCTGCGGTTTGTCAGGAAGCGCACCGGATCGAGGGCTTCGACAGTCGGACCTGCGGTGATGACAACCTTAAGGCCTGCGCCGCTGGCTCCGGGCAGCAGCCTGGTTTGGCCGATCTCAAGCGGAGCCTGAGGCGAGGGCAGAGCCTCGCGCGGATCGTAGCCGATGCGCTCGGGCGCGGCGCCGCCTTGCAGGATCCCGATGATGAAACTGACGATTTCCTCAGGCTCCGGCATGCGGCCTTCAGCGCGGACGCCGCAGGCAAGATCGCCCTCGCCGGGTTTCATGATGTAAAAACCGCGGCCTGAGAGCACCTGTAAATTCTCCTGGGTCGCCGGGTTGCGGTACATGTTGACGTTCATGGCCGGCGCGATGACGACCGGGCACTGAGCGGCCAAAAGGCCGGCGGTAAGCATGTTGTCAGCCATGCCGTTTCTGAGTTTGGCTATGGTGTTTGCGGTTGCCGGCGCCACGACAGCGAGATCGGCGCCGCGCGAGAGGGCGATGTGCCCGATCTTGTCCGCATCCTTGAAGATGTCGGTGGCGACAGGATGGCCGCTTAAAGCCATAAAGGTATGCGGGGCCACCAGCTTTGCGGCCCCTTCAGTCATCACGACCTGCACCTCGGCTCCGGCCTTTATCAAAAGGCGGCAGAGGGCGCAGGCTTTGTAGGCGGCAATGCTCCCGGTGACGCCGAGGACGATTTTGCGGCCTTTAAGTGCTGCTGTTTGCGCGCTCATGTGAAACTCCTCAAATTCTTATAACATCACATCACATGGGGGCTTTCAGGGTGTTTTTCGAGGTTTAGGGCTTAAAAAACAATTGATCCCCGAAAGACTTGCTCACGGGGATCTTCTGTTTTTTAAAGGCGCGGCTTTGAGGATCAGTACAGGGACTTTACCCAGTCGGCGATCTCGTCATCAGGCGCCTTGGGCGACAGGCGGTCGCCCTCTATCCATACACCGGTGCCGTTTAGCCGGTGCAGTTCCATGCCGCTCGTGCCGTAAGGCGAACTGCCTGAAGTGCAAAAAGGGATGATGCGCTTGCCCGTGAAGTCGTTGCCTTTGACAAAAGCCTCGACCGGCCACGCAGCCTGGCCCCACCAGATGGGATAACCGATATAGACGGTGTCGTATTCGTCAAAATTGTCAGGCACGGTCTGAGAGAGCGCGGTTTTATCGCGCAGTTCTTTGCTGTCATGCTCGCGGCAGACGCGGCTTTGGGGATCGCTGTGGTCGAGATCGGCCTCAGTGTAGGCAGGCACCGGGGTGATCTTAAAAAGATCGGCGTGTTCGGCTTTGGCTATGGCCTTGGCCACGTGAGCGGTGTTGCCCTCGTTGGCAGAAAAATAAGCGACCAGGGTTTTGGACTGGGCGCCGGATGCCAGGCCGAGCGCGAGCACGGCTGTGCAGGCAGCGGCGCACATTTTTTTGAAAGCAGACAGCATGTTTTGCCTCTTATTGTTTAATAAATAATAATAAAATCAAATTCAGAGGCGCGGCCGCATCCCGGAAACGGGCTTTGATCGCGACGGCGTTTAGCGTTATAAATCCGCACTGCTCTCAAGTATATGATAAAAATCATGGCAGTAGGTGCCAAAGCGCAGTTGCGGCCTCAGTTTATGCCTGATTTTGTCTGCGCGCGCGGCAGAGGTTCGTGGAGGGATAATCCTTAATTAATGCGCCATTAATGCGTGATTAATGCAGAGCGCGGGTGGGGGTAAACCGCTTTCCCGCAAAAAATTACATTTATGATCGAAACCCGCGATGCGCTGTGCTAGAATATGCGCACTTTAATATTAACCTTATTGTCTGTTTTTGGTTGCAGCTCCTTGGTGCTGTGACCCGTAAAGATTTATTTGGAGTGTGAATTCAACATGTCCAGAGTTTGCATGGTTACGGGCAAGCGCCCGACTGTGGGTTACCTTCGTTCCCACGCCAAGAACGCTGCCAAGCGTCGTTTCCTCCCGAACCTCAAATACCACCGTTTCTGGGTTGAGAGCGAGGGTCGTTTTGTCAGGCTCCGCGTTACCGCTAAAGGTATCCGCACCATCGACAAGCGCGGCATTGATGCCGTGCTGGCTGATATGCGCGCCAACGGTGTCAGGGTCTAAAGGAGAATATCATGGCTAAGAAAGGCGGCCGCGAGAAGATTCGCTTAAATTCAACTGCCGGCACCGGTCACTTCTACACCACCGACAAAAACCGTCGCACCACCCCGGGCAAGCTCGAGATGATGAAATACGATCCGGTGGTTCGCAAGCACGTGCTGTACAAGGAAGGCAAGATCAAGTAATTGATCGCGCCTCGCAAAAAGTTATGAACCCTGTCCGTACCGCGGACAGGGTTTTGTTTTGGCTGCACATCAGAGGAAAAGCCGATGCCTGAACTGCCTGAAGTCGAAGTCACCATGCGCGGGGTGCGCCCGGTGCTTGAAGGAGAGGTCATAGAGGATCTCTGGCATGATGACAAAAAGCTGCGCGAGCCTTTCAGCCCAAGGCTCAATGAGCTTATAGGCGCCAAAGTCGCAAATGTCAGCCGCAGGGCCAAGTTCATCCTCGTGGGCACGGACAAGGGGACATTGCTTGTCCACCTGGGCATGACCGGGCACCTGTCGATCCTCAGATCCCCGGGCGAGCGGCTCAAGCATGATCATTTTGAGCTCACCATGGGCAGCGGGATCGTGATCCGCTATAACGATGCCCGGCGCTTCGGGCTTGTCGCTTTTATCCCGCCTGACACGGATCCGCTTTTGAGCGACTATTTAAAAGATCTTGGTCCGGAGCCGCTTTCGGATGCCTTTACCCCAAAGGTGCTTTATGAGGGGCTGCAACGGCATAAAAAATCCGTAAAACAGGCAATTATGGACGCATCCGTAGTGGTGGGGGTCGGCAATATTTACGCCTCCGAGGTGCTGTTCCTCTCAAAGATCCGTCCTGACCGGCGCTCGGATCAGCTAAGTTTCGAGGAGTGCCGGGTGCTGCGGGAGAACATCCGCAGCGTGCTTGCCCTTTCCATATCCAAAGGCGGCACCACGATCATCAATTTTCAAAATGCCGAAGGCAAGATGGGCTACTTCGTGCAGAACCTCAATGTGTACGGGCACAAAGGGGAGAAGTGCCCGGTATGCGGAACCCCGATCGAGGAAATGACGCTGGGGCAGCGCAGCACTTATTTCTGCCCGCGCTGCCAGAAATGAGGACGGGCGGCCACATACTCTGAGATCGCGGCGGGCACGAATTTGGAGATGTCGCCGTCATGCGTTATGACATCGCGCACCAGCGTCGATGAGATAAAGCAGAGATCGCCTGAGGTGGGGAGCATGACGATCTCCATCTGCGGCATGAGCGCCCGGTACATGCCCGCCAGCTGGACCTCGTAATCGTAGTCGGCGACGGTGCGCACGCCGCGCACGAGGATGCTCGCGCTGCGCTCGCGCAGGAAATCCACCAGCATCCCGCAAAAGCCCGTGACCTCGACATTGCCGCACCCTGAGCAGGCCTCTTTGGCAAGTTCCACGCGCTGCTCAAGCGTCAGCAGCGGGTTTTTGGAGGGGCTGGCGGCCACAGCCACGATCACTTTGTCGAAGATGCGGCAGGCGCGCTTTATGATGTCAAAGTGCCCGAGCGTCAGCGGGTCAAAGGTGCCGGGAAAGACGGCAAGCTGTTCTTTTGAACTCATTTTTTCAGTAATCGTCAGGGTTGGGCGCGTAATGGTCGAGGGCGTAGTCAAAAGCGTCCTTTACCATCTCCGTGCTGATGCGGTCCATAGCGTGCTCGTTGCGCACCCGGTAGCGCCAGGGGATGTGCCCTTGGCCGCATTCCTCGCGCGCGAGATCTTTGTAGACGGAGACCCAGAGGTCCGGGAACTTCCAGGAGCCGACGCGCCGGGGATCGTGGACGGCGAACAGCCCGATCACCGGGGTGTTCACCGCCGAGCAGATGTGCATGCAGGCGCTGTCCGGGCACAGGGCCAGCGAAGAGGCGCACAGCAGGGCGCACAGCTGCCTGAGGTTCGTCTGGCCGCAGAGGTTTAAGCATTTGCAGCCGGCCCGGGAGGCGATCTGCGCGCACAGCGTCATTTCCGTTTCATTAGGGGAGCCGGCCAGCACGACGCGGTAGCCGTTTTTCACGGCGTAATCGGCCATGCGCGCGTAGCCGTCGGCGTTCCAGTTCTTTTGGGTTTTGGCCGAGGCCGGGCAGATCGTGAACACCGGATCCTGCTCTGAGAGCTTCAAATAAGGCGCCAGCTCCTCGTCTGAAAGGCGGAAATCCCATTTAGGCTGCAGATCCCCGTAACCCGCCGCGCGCGCGAAGGCCATGTAGCCTGCGACCACATGGGGGTTGGCAGGCGAGGGAACCTTGCGGTTTATGAACAGAAACTGGCCTTCGCGGCCGCGTTCGCGGTCATAGCCGAACTTGACCTTTGCCGGGACGGCTAGCGCGCAGGCCGAGGCCTTAATTGAGGTCTGCAGATCCAAAAGGCAGTCAAAACGCCGGCCTTTGAGCTGATTTTTGATGTGCCAAAATGCTTTGAAGACTCCGCCTGAAAAATCGACGGGCAGCATGGGGATGATGTCCGTGCCTTCGCTGTCGCGGAACAGCGGCGCGAAACGGCGGTCGAGGATCCACAGCAGCTGCGCCCTGGGATCTTCGCGGGAGATCGCGCCGAGCATGCCAAAGACATTGACGCAGTCGCCCAGGGCGGAAAGCCTGAGAGCGCACACGGAGTTAGGTTTGCTGGTCATATTGGAAACATTCTAGCAGACTGATACGATCAGGAAGGAAGCACATTTGGGAGAGGTTTTATGGCACAGACGCTGCAAGATGACGGTTATGTTTACCTGACATCGGACGCTGCGCCGGTCTGCTGGCCCAGGCCGCTTCCTGAGTATTTCTCCCGCGAACGGATCCTCGCTTTGGGCGCGCGCGCATGCGGCGGCCGCGGCAAGACGCTGATTTGGAACGAGGACGGGCAGGCGCTGGCGCTGCGCCACTATATCCGCGGCGGGCTCTGGGGCAAGGCGGCCGGGGATCGCTTTATAAAATTTGCCCCGCACGCGCACCGCGCCTTTGACGAGTTCAGGCTGCTTGAGGCGATGAGAGAACAGGGATTGCCGGTGCCGCGCCCGCTTATGGCCCGGGAGCGCTGCAGCTTTGGGATCATCAGGCAGGATATCGTGATCGAGGCGCTCGCGGCCCGGGATCTGGCGGCGGTATTGCAGGAGAGAAAGCTTACAGCCGCGGAACTTGCGCAACTGGGCAGCACTGTGAGGGAGTTTTTTAAAGCCGGGGTGCGCCACACCGATCTCAACATCCGCAACATCCTGCTCGGGGACGACGGGAAGTTCTGGATCATAGATTTCGACCGCTGTTTTATGGACAAAGCGGATCTCAAAACGCAGCGGCAGATCATCGCGCGGCTGCACCGCTCTTTCCTTAAGGAGCAGCGGCGCGGCGGCGCGTTTCACTATGACGATGCCGATTTTGCACTGCTTGAGTGCAAAGCCGTGGATGCTGACGCCTCGCGGTAGAATTTCAAAGCTGGGAATAAACCGGATTCACGCGAAATTAACAAAAGTTTTGTTTTTGACTGTCCCACTTGCGGCGGATCGCCGCTTAAAATAAAACTGCGGCAAGGGTAAAAATCATAAAAAACCTCGCGCAAGCCCCTCAAGAGGAGCGCCGCACATAAACACACACTGCAGGAACACTATGAAGAAAACCGTAATTTTTGTGGATCATCCTCATTTTGATCGCTCGGTTGTCAACAGACGCTGGACAGAGGAGCTCAGGAAATACCCTGACGAGTTTGTGATCCACAACCTTGAGAGCGCTTATCCGCGCGGGGTGATCGATCCGTCACTGGAGCATTCCCTGATCGAAAACAACGGCGTGCTGGTGTTGCAGTTTCCGGTTTACTGGTACAACTGCCCGCCGATGCTCAAGCAGTGGATGGATGTGGCGCTGACTTTGGACTGGGCCTACGGCAAGGCGCACAAGCTTGAAGGCCGCAAGATCGCCTTGGCTGTGACCTGCGGCGGCAGCCAGAGCGATTATGCTCCTGACGGGCGCGATCCCAAGGCGGAGCTCGAGAGCATCCTGAAACCCTTTATCCGCAGCATCGCCTACCTCAAGGCCGAGTATGCCGGGCTGTATGTGTTCTTCGGAGCGGCCAGCAAGGAAGACGCCACGGTTGAAAAGATCGCCGAAAGCGCGCGCGGCTATGTGGATTTCCTGCGCAATATAGCCGGCATGCCGGCGCCTGAGGCCCAGGAAAAAGATAAATAAGGCACAGCCTAATCAAGCTGTCCCCGGAGGGTTAAACCCTGCCGGGGATTTTTATGGTGACTGTAGGTTATTCACT
>DKSD01000053.1 GCA_002473165.1 Succinatimonas sp. UBA7265 | reverse complement strand
AGTAACGCGGCAGGGTATCAAACTGCGGTGCCAGCGCCTGCAGCACATAATTCTCCGCAAGCGCGCCTTTGAATTCACTAAATAGCTTACTGCCTTCTGTGAAGACCGCAGGCGGCAGGTGCGCCATGCGCCTGAGCAACCCGCTGTCGGCGGCGTAGATCTTAAACGCGTCCGGATCATCGTATGCCGTGACGGGCAGGCCGGGTGCCGTGATGCGCGGCACTTTAAAGACCAGCTGTGAACTGACCAGCCATTGCAGCGCGTCTTCAAAGTCTCTGCCGCGCGCGCCTTTTTTTACGGCGCTGTAAATAAAACGCCGGTTTTCTTTGGACAGCTGCGCCGGCAGCGAGTGCCAGGCCTGGGTGAGTTTGGGGAACGTGGCGGGATCAGGGTACTTTGCAAAATCCCTTTCATAAGCGTCCAGCAGGTTTTGCAGTGTCCTCTCCACGATGGCGGCATCATGGTATTGCACCCAGCCGTTTACCGCTTCGGGCATGCCTCCGGTTGCGAGATAAAGCCTGAGCTGTTCAAGCAGCGGCTGAAAAAAAGCCACGGGCAGGGGCTCAAGATCTTCAAGGCTCTCCATATAAGCCGCAAGGTTGGTTTTCCCGTTTGCGAGCAGAAACTCGGTGAATGTAAGCGGATGTACCTGCAGGAAATCTGTCTGACCTACCGGGAATGAAGACGGCCTTGCAAGGGCGATCCCGAGCAAAGAGCCGGCGCAGGCTACGTGATACTCAGGCGCACGCTCATGGAAATATTTGAGGGCGTTCAGGGCATCCGGAGCTTCCTGGATCTCATCGAAGATGACGAGCGTGGTGCCCGGAGTGATTACCTGGGCGCTGGCCATGGAGAGATTCGGCAGGATGCGTTTTGGATCTTTGCTCTTTGCAAAGAACTCTTTGTATTCCGGGTTTTCCTCAAAATTGAAATAAGCGACATGCTCGTATGCAACGCGGCCGAACTCCTTTAACAGCCAGGTTTTCCCGACCTGCCGCACCCCTTTGAGGATCAGCGGTTTGCGCAGCGGCGACTGCTTCCAGGCTCGCAGATGGTTAAACACCAGGCGTTTCAAATGGTTACCCCCAAAGTTATAAAAATGTGTAATCGTTGCACAAAATTATATATAAAAAGGTGCAAACATTACACTTTTTTATTGGCCAGGCAATGGCGAGCCGGGCTTTTGCATGGGAAAAACCGGCCACAGGCGGGCGAGCCTGAATTGAGGGAGCGGTGCTTTGGTGCTCAGGTTCAAACAGAGGCTTCGCCGTCGATTGCCGATACAAAAAAGGCCGGGGCGGTTCCCCGCCCCGGCGCGCGAGTGAAGCTTTTGCTTACTTCATCTTTTTGTAGGCGTTGATCAGGCCATTCGTGGAGCTGTCGTGGGTCTTGATCTCATCCTTGGAGGTGAGCTCAGGGATGATCTTCAGCGCCAGCTGCTTGCCCAGCTCGACGCCGAACTGATCGAAGGTGTAGATGTTCCAGATCGAGCCCTGCACGAAGATCTTGTGCTCGTACATGGCAACGAGCATGCCGAGGGTGCGCGGGGTGATCTCCTTGACGAGGATCGAGTTCGTCGGGCGGTTGCCGCGGAAGACCTTGAAAGGCACGACGTCTTTGTAGTCTTTCTCCGCCACGCCCTTGGCCTCAAACTCGGCTACCACATCCTTCTTGCTCTTGCCGAAGGCCAGGGCCTCGGTCTGGGCAAAGAAGTTCGAGAGCAGTTTGACGTGGTGATCGCCGGTCGGGTTGTGGGTCTTGGCCGGGGCGATGAAATCGCAGGGGATCACCTTCGTGCCCTGGTGGATGAGCTGGTAGAAGGCGTGCTGGCCGTTCGTGCCGGGTTCGCCCCAGATGATCGGGCCGGTCTGGTAATCGGTGATCTTCTTGCCGTCGCGATCCACGGACTTGCCGTTGGACTCCATGTTGCCCTGCTGGAAGTAAGCGGGGAAGCGTGCCATGTACTGATCGTAAGGCAGGATGGCCTCGGTCTCATAGCCGTAGAAGTTGTTGTACCAGATGCCGATCAGGGCGAGCATCACGGAGATGTTCTTCTCAAACGGAGCGGTGCGGAAATACTCGTCGTACTCATAGCCGCCCTTCAAGAACTGCTCGTAGTTGTCATAGCCGCAGGCAAGGGCCACGGAAAGGCCGATCGCTGACCAAGAGGAATAGCGGCCGCCGACCCAGTCCCAGAACTCGAACATGTTTTTAGGATCGATGCCGAATTCTTTGACGCCCTTGGTGTTGGTGGAGATGGCCACGAAGTGCTTGGCGACCTCTTTTTCATCCTTGGCGCTCTTTAAGAACCAGTCGCGGGCGGTGCGGGCGTTCGTCATGGTCTCGAGCGTGGTGAAGGTCTTGGAGGCGATGAGGAAGAGCGTGGTTTCAGGGTTGCACTCTTTTAAGGTCTCGATGATGTGGGTACCGTCGATATTGGAGACAAAGTGCGCCTTGAGGCGGCTGTGGTAAGGGGTGAGGGCCAGAGTGATCATGGCAGGGCCCAGATCGGAGCCGCCGATGCCGATATTGACGATATCGGTGATCTGCTTGCCGGTGTAGCCCTTCCATTTGCCGGAGATGACTTCGTCGCAGAACTTCTTCATCTTGGCCTGCACTTTCTTGACCTCAGGCATGACGTCTTTGCCGTCGACCAAAACCGGTTTGCCTGAGAAATTGCGCAGGGCGGTGTGGAGCACGGCGCGGCCTTCGGTGCGGTTGATCTTCTCGCCGGAGAACATGGCCTCAATATTGTCTTTAAGCTTCGTTTCCTCGCACAGCTCCAGAAGCAGCGAGATCGTCTCGTCGCTGATGATGTTCTTGGAGTAATCGACGAGGATGTCGCCGTTGCCGCAGGAGAGGTGATATTTGTCAAAGCGGTTCTTGTCGTCTTTAAAGAGCTCTTTGATGGTTCGGTCGTGAGTGTGATCAAAATGTTTGGTCAGCTTTTTCCAGGCCTTGGTTTGAGTGGGGTCAATATTGTGGAACATGCAGATGTCTCCGCTAACCTTATTTTCTGTCTGTTATTAAATAATTATAAAAAACAGGCTTCACCGCTGACAGGCGGGAAGGCTGTGCCTTATTGGCATAAATAATCATACACTTCTTTTGTTAAGTGACATGCCAGCGATGCTCTTTGCCTGAGGAGCGCTCAGGCAGGCTGCTTTAGCAAAACCGCGCAATCCCTGCCTCGGAAAGCCGGGAACAGCGATTTGCCAAAGCGCACGATTAAGGGGAGTGCGTCACTGTTTGATCTCTTATTTATGGCGAGGTATATCAGGCGATCTCTTTCATAAGAATTGCGCACTCTCTGCCCCTGAACGCGATGCCGCACCCAAAGATCTTTTTCGTGGCCTCGCTTCTTCTGAGCGCAGCCGCATAGTCTTTTTGCTCAATCTGTTCCAGCGCCAAAGCCGCGGCTTTATCGATGTCGCTTCCCGAGGGAACTGCTTTGAGTTCCAGCACCACGCCGGTTTTTCGATCATGAGACTTAAACGTGATGTCCGGGTATCCGTCCCCGCTCTCGCGGTTTGACGAGTACTCGCTGATAAGACTGTCACCTGCGGCCGCGAACAGGCCGTTCATGAAGCCCTGATAAAAGTTCTCTTTCGGGGCGCGGGTTGCTGAATCGCGCACGGAGACAAAGCCCCTTAAAAGCTCGTTTAACGGTCCGGCAATGCTGTCTGAATCCCCTGAGAGCAGCGCAGTGACAACAGCTTTTGCCGTGCCGCCGAATTTGCCCTGACCTTTTTGGTCTTGGTATTTTTGGATGTTGTAGTTGAAGCACTGCCTGACCTCGGTATTGGGGATGCGGAATTCATGGACTTCGCCAGATCCTCTTTTGGCAAGCGTCAGGTAGCCGGTGAACACCAGAATGCTCCAGAAGTGTTCGCTCAGGTGTTTGCTGAGGTCTTTGCAGATCAGCGATTCGCTCACCTGAAGCTTTACATCTTTGCCGTCTAAAAGTTCCTGCATGCGATCGGCATCTTCGGCGCTTAAGTCGGGCAGGAATTCTCTGATGATGCTGTTGCCGCTCGTGTTGTTCCAGTAGGGCTGAGGCTCTATACTTTCGGGGTTATCCGGACCTGGCTTGGTGATGGCGCAAGTGTAGGATGTTACGTCCCAGGGGCAGAATATTTCCTGTTTGTCGATGCTGTAGCCGTCGTACCATTGCCGGGCTTTTTCATAGAATTCGGTGCGACCAAAGCAGGACAGCAGATCTCGTGTTTCCGCGGGGGTGAAGCCGAAAGCCTGCGCCAGGATGTTGTTTTGGGTAAGCACGGAGTTCACGGTTATGTTGTTCATGCCCGTAAAGATGCTTTCTTTTGAGGCCTTGAGACAGCCTGTCAGCACGACTTTGCGCACTTCGGCGTTGTCTTTGACAACGTCCTCGAACATGCCCTTGATGATTTTGATCATTTCTGTGTAATAGCCGCCAAGCGCGGCTTTTTGCAGCGGCACATCGTATTCGTCTATGAGTACCACCGGATACCTGCCCGTGTGATCGGCAAGCAGGCTGCAGAGAAATGACAGCGAGTCCTTAACATACTGCCTGCCGCGCACCGGAGTGAGCAGAAAGTCCAAATTCTGGCCTTTTCTGAATTCCTCCTTGTCATAGCAGTCAATCCTGTCGCTGTCCAAAAGCCATCTGAAATCCCGATACAGCGTGCGCACGACGGAGCACAGCGCGGCATACGCCTTATCAAAGCTGGTCTCGTCGACTTTCTTAAGGCTCAGTGAAACCACCGGATGCCGGCCCATGTTTTGCTCGCAGAATTCCCGATCTGCGGACACCTTAAGGCCTTTGAAAAGCCGCTGCTGTAAGGAGACGTCATCCGGGTTTTTATAGTTCATCCCCAAAAAGTACTTGAGCGTGCTTTGGAACAGCGATTTGCCAAAACGTCTGGGGCGCAGGATCAGCAGCTGCGGGTTCGTGCCCAGAAACGCCGGCCTGATAAACTCCGTTTTATCGACGTAGTAATAGCCTTGTTCAATGTATTCCCGAAAATTAGAAGGACCTGCTGCAGGAATAATTGGCGTCTTGTTTTGCGTTTGCACCGTGTATACCCTTTGAGCCGATTGTTATATTGCTGTTTCAATGATAAGTTACGAAGGATGAACAAGCAAAGGCGGTCTGCCTGCCATGGAGAGATTCCGGAAGAGCAGGCGGGAGCAATCCCGCGAATTTGCGGGATCGCCCATTCAGCCGGGGATTTCCTGGAATGAAACAGTGCACAGTCTTTTGCAGAACGCGATGCCGTAGGCGAAAATCCGTGTCACGCCGTCATCGCGGAGTTTGCTTGTGTAGTCTTTGGCGACGATCTGCGAGAGCGCTTCCTCGGAAAGCTTTTTGCGCGCCTGATCTTTGGCGGCGAGTTTCAGCTCGATGACCACTCCGGTGTTCTCGTCAAAGGACTTAAACGTGATGTCGGCGTAGCCGTCGCCGCTCTCGCGGTTTGACGAGTACTCGCTGACAAGACTGCCGCCTGCGGCCGCGAACAGGCCGTCCATGAAGCCCTGGTAAAAGTTCTCTTTCGGGGCGCGGGTTGCTGAGTCCCGCACGGAGACAAAACCCCTCAAAAGCTCGTTTAACGGTCCGGCGATGCTGCCTGAATCTCCTGTGAGCAAAGCTTTAACAACAGCGTTGGCTTTGCCGCTGAATCTGCCATGTTCATTTGGTCTGTAATAGGCGAGGATATTGGCGCGGAAGCACTGCCTGATCTCAGCGTTGGGGATACGAAATTCATGAACGCCGCCTGATCCTCTTTTAGCAAGCGTCAGGTAGCCGGTGAACACCAGAATGCTCCAGAAGTGTTCGCTCAGGTGCTGGTCAAATTCCTTGTAACTTAGCGATTCGCTTACCTGAAGCTTTACATCTTTGCCGTCTAAAAGCTCCTGCATGCGATCGGCATCCTCGGCGCTTAAGTCGGGGAGGAATTCTGTGATGATGCGGCTGTCGCCTGTGTCGTTCCAGTAGGACTGGGGCTCTATTGCTTCAGGTTTGTCGGGACCCGGTTGGGTGATCGCGTAAACGTATGACGCCACGTCCCAGGGGCAGAATATTTCCTGTTTGTCGATGCTGTAGCCGTCGTACCATTTTTGCGCTTTATCATAAAGCCCGGCAAGCCCTACACGTTTTAGCATTTCATGTGTTTCCTGAGCAGTGAAGCCGAAAGCCGGCGCCAGGATGTTGTTTTGGGTAAGCACGGAATTTACGGTGACGTTGTTCATGCCGGTAAAGATGCTTTCTTTTGAGGCCCTCAGGCAGCCAGTCATTATTACTTTGCAAACCTTGGGATTGTCCTTGACTACGGCTGCGAGCATGCCCCTGATGACCTTGATCATTTTCTTGTAATAGCCGCCAAGCGCAGCCTTTTGCAGCGGCACGTCATATTCGTCTGCAAGCAGCACCGGCAGTTTCCCGGTGTGTTTGTAAAGCAAGGAACTAAGCACTTTTAGCGATCTTTTAATATAGTCTTGATTTTCAGGCTTTCTGAGAGCCGGATAGTCAAGCAACATTTCCAGATCTCTTTTTTCCCAAGGCTTGAGCTTCTTACTTTCAAGCAACCAGTCAAATCCTGAGACCAGCTCGAAGATCAGATCGGCAAGCATGGCATAGGCTTCCTCGTAGTCTCCGCCTTCCACGTCTTTAAAACTAAGCGATATTACCGGGTATTGACCCATGCAGCGTTTGCAAAATTCCTGATCTTCGATAACCTTAAGACCTTTAAAAAGCAGATGTTGTTCAGATGCGTCGCCGGGGTTTTTATAGTCCATCTCAAGGAAGTATCTGAGCGCGCTCATGAGCATCGTTTTGCCAAAACGCCGCGGGCGCAGGATCAGCGTCCTGGGATTTGTCCCGAGAAAGAGCGGTTTGAGATAACCGGTTTTATCGACATAAAAAAAACCGTTGTCGATATATTCACGAAAATCTGAAGGACCTGCTGCAGGAATAATTGGCTTTTTTGCTGACGGTGACGGCATGTTGATCCCTTTAAGAAAGCCTGACTGTTTGCTTAAATAATAGATGATTGCAACCGATCAGGCAAAAACACAGATCTTCGACGCAGGAGTGTTAACGCTCAGAAAATGCTGCTCAACAGCATCGGTGCAGCCAGAGCGCGGCGTTAGATTTATCAGAGCGGCGTTTCGGCGCGGCGGCGCGTCAGATCCGGCTCAAAGCTCGGGGCGATGCGCTCGGCGACCGCGCGCACGGCTTTGACGGTCTTGTCCCGGGCTTTCTTTTTTAACGAGCACAGCGCGACCCGGAAGTCAGCCCAGGGCAGCTCTTTTAAGATGATGACGTCGTTGCGGAAAGGGGAGATCTCATACACAAGCCGCGGCACCACGGAGAGCCCGAAGCCCAGGGCGGTCACGGAGAGTATGGCCTCATGGCCTGCGACCTCGGAGTAGACGTGCGGCCTCACGCCCTGCGAGGAGAGCCATTTGTCGACTTCATAGCGCAGCTGGCCGCGCTCGGGCATGACAAAAGGCACGGTATTGAGATCATAGCCTGAGAGATCGGCTCCGCCGGCGCACTCAAAGCGCGGCTTGCGCGGTGCGGTCAGAATGAGCGGGAACGTCACGAGATCGACATAGTCGAGGTTCTCAGGGATCTCAGAGGGCAGCGCCGAGATCGCAAAATCGAGGCGGGCGTCGGTGTTGAGGCGGTCTATGGACTCGGCCGGATCGCCGGTTTCCAGCTTGATCTCCAGGCTGGGCGCCGTGAGGTGCAGTTCGTTTAAGAGTCTTGGAATAAACAGATAGCAGGCGGTGACGGAGCAGAAGATGCTTACGGTGCCCTCGACCTGCTCGGCGCCGCTGTGCAGCGAGGACTCGAGCGCCGCGTATTCGTTTAAGGTCTTGCGGGCGAATTCTTCGAACTTGCGGCCGGCTTCGGTGATGAACACCCCTTTCTTGTCGCGGATGCACAGCTTGGCTTTGAAATCATGCTCGAGCTTGTTGAGGGTGCGGCTTAAGGTGGAAGGGCTGACGCGGCACAGCGACGCGGTGCGGGTCAGGTTTGAAGTCTCGCACAGCCTTAAGAATGTTGCCGCGTCTTTTAGATCTAACACCTTTTCCTCCGTAAGCCCTGAACAGTTAATTGCGAAATTTGCAATACTGCATAAATTATATTCCACTTTCTAAAAAATCTGCTATGATGATTTCACCTTTTGAGTTTTTTACTCATCTCTGTTGTTGGTCAACTGGAAGGACATTATGGGCCAGAATTATTTCAACACTTTGAATCTTCGCCAGAAACTGGCACAGTTAGGCTGCTGTGAGCTCATGGCCCGCAGCGAGTTTGCCGACGGGTGCAATTTCCTTAAGGGCAAGAAAGTCGTGATCGTCGGCTGCGGCGCTCAGGGCCTCAACCAGGGTCTGAACCTGCGCGACTCCGGCCTGGACGTCAGCTACGCGCTCCGCGAGGCCGCCATCCAGGAAAAGCGCGCCTCTTTCAAGCGCGCCACCGAGAACGGCTTTAAGGTCGGCACCTACAAGGAACTCATCCCGACAGCCGATCTGGTGATCAACCTGACCCCGGACAAGCAGCACGAGAACGTGGTGAACGCCGTGCAGCCCCTGATGAAAGCAGGCGCGGCGCTGGGCTACTCCCACGGCTTTAACATCGTCGAGCTGGGCATGCAGGTGCGCAAAGACCTCACCGTGGTGATGGTCGCCCCTAAAGCCCCGGGCACCGAGGTGCGCGAGGAGTACAAGCGCGGCTTCGGCACCCCGATGCTTTTGGCTGTGCACCCTGAGAATGATCCCAAGGGCGAAGGCTGGGCCATCGCCAAAGCCTGGGCTTCAGGCTTAGGCGGCGATCGCGCCGGCTGCCTGCGCTCCTCGTTCGTCGCCGAGGTCAAGTCCGACCTCATGGGCGAGCAGACCATCCTCTGCGGCGTGCTCCAGGCCGCCACCATCCTCATGTACGATCACATGGTCGAGCAGGGCATGGACAAGGCTTACGCCTGCAAGCTGCTGCAATACGGCTGGGAGACCACCTGCGAGGCCTTAAAGCAGGGCGGCATCACCAACATGATGGACCGCATGTCCAACCCCGCCAAGATCAAAGCCTTCTATCTGGCCAAAGAGCTCAAGGCCCGGCTTAAGGATCTGTACTTAAAGCACATGGACGACATCGAGTCCGGCGAGTTCTCCCGCGTGATGATGGAAGACTGGGCCGCAGGCGATCCGAAACTGCATACCTGGAGAGACAACTACGCCAAGTGCGCCTTTGAGAACGCCCCTGCCTGCGACACCCACATCAGCGAGCAGGAATACTTCGACAAGAACACCCTGATGATCGCCTTTGCCAAGGCCGGCATCGAACTGGCCTTTGAGACCATGACCCACTCGGGCATATACCCTGAGTCCGCCTACTACGAGTCGCTGCACGAGCTGCCGCTGATCGCCAACCTGATCGCCCGCCGCCGCCTCTACGAGATGAACGTCGTGATCTCCGACACCGCAGAATACGGCAACTACCTCTTTGCCAACGCCGCCATCCCGCTGCTCAAGGACTTCATGAAGAAGCAGGGCCTGGATGTCGAAGGCGAGGGCTTAAAGGGCGACGCTTCCGTGGACAACATCGAGCTCATCAAGGTGAACGACGCTATCCGCAACCACCCGATCGAGGTTGTGGGCCGCAAGCTGCGCGCCTATATGTCCGACATGAAGGAAATCACCGTCGGCAACAACTAAGCCTCATTTTGGTTTATGCGCCAAGGCGCCCGCGGGAAACCGCGGGCGCCTTGTTGTTTGCGGGTGTCAGATAAGCCGGGCCTATTGCGCGTCGAGCCGGTCTATCATGGCCTGAAGCTTTGCCGCAGCGCGGTTTACGCGTTCAGCCCGGGCGGCCGTCGCCTCGCTTGGCACCTTCCCAAGCGGCGTCCAGGCCAGATCTTCCTGAGGCATCTCGTAGATAAAGCGGCTTGGCGTGTTAAAGCGGATCCCGGTGTCGAGATCCTGCGCGCGGATCTTGCGCTGGCGGCACAGCAGCATCGTAAGCTCGCGTTTGGCGCGGGTGACGCCGACATAGCAGAGCCGGCGCTCCTCGTCTATGCCGCCCTGGAGCTCAAAGCTGGAGCGGTGCGGCAGGATCCCCTCTTCAACGCCGGCCATAAAGACATAGGGAAACTCCAGCCCTTTGGCCGCGTGCAGCGTCATCAGCTGCACGGCGTCAGCGTCTGCTGCGTCAGTGGAGCGGTCGAGCATCTCGCGCAGTCCGAGTTTGTCGACGGCCTCCATGAAGGTGAGCGGATCGCGCCCGCGGGTGCCGCGGCAGAGATCGGCGATCCACTCCATGAGCGTTTTGGCGTTTTTGATCTTAAACTCGGCGGCATTGTCGCTGTCAGAGCAGGCTTTGAGATAGCGCTCATACCCCAGGTGATCGGTGAGCACTCTGGCGACCTTCTCATCCTGTTTGGCCATGAGCATCTGCCGTAAATTCGTAAGCAGGATCATAAAAGAGCTCACGGCCTGCATCTGTCTGGCGTTCAGCTTTTTGGCAAGCACGCTTTGCAGCATGGAGTCGTACATGCTTTTGCCGTTGGCGCGCGCGATCTCCGCGATCACGGCGATGCTCTCGGCGCCGATCCCGCGGCGCGGCACGTTGATGACGCGCAGCAGCGCGGCGTCATCGCGCGGGTTGCACAGCACCCGGCACCAGCCCATGAGATCTTTGACTTCCTGCTGCTCAAAAAAACTCGTGCCGCCCGTGATCACGCAGGGAATGTGGTTTTCGCGGAAAGCCTTCTCGATGGCGCGCGACTGGAAATTGCTGCGGTAGAGGACAGCGTAATCGCGGTAGGCGGACTTGTTGTGGTATTTGTGCCGCCAGATGAGCTGGGCGATGCGCTCTGCCTGATCGTCCTCGGTGGCCACCTCCTGCACCTGGATCTTCGCGCCCTCGCCCAGGGCCGAGCGCAGCTTTTTGTCAAACACGTGCTCGTTGTGGGCGATCAGGGCGTTGGCGCAGCGGAGGATCCTCGCCGTCGAGCGGTAGTTCTCCTCAAGCTTGATGACCGTGAGATCCGGGTAGTCCTGAGCCAGCACCTTGAGGTTCTCCGGGCGCGCGCCGCGCCAGGAGTAGATGGACTGATCGTCATCGCCTACGACGGTAAAGCAGCGGTATTTTCCGGTGAGCAGCCTGAGAAACTGGTACTGGGTCTCGTTCGTGTCCTGGTATTCGTCAACGAGCACATAGCGGAACACGGACTGCCATTTGTCGCGAAAATCCGCGTCATCGCGCAGCGCGCGCGTCGTCAGAAAGAGCAGATCCTCAAAATCCAGGGCATTGCAGGCCTTGAGGTAGCGATCGTACAGGCGGTAGCACATGCGCGTCCACGCGCCCCCGATCTCCAGATCATCAGGGGAGATCAGCGAGGATTTCCAGCGCGAGATCGAGGCGCAGGCGTTTTCGACGAGGCTGCGCTCGGAGCTGTCAGAGAGCAGCTGCGGGAACTTCTCGCGGATGAGATCGCGGACGATTTTCTCCTGATCATACTGATCAAAAAGCGAGAAGTTTTTGGAAAGCCCAAAGCGCGCGTGCTCTTTGCGGATGATGGAAAGCCCGAGCGAATGGAAGGTCGAGACGCTCACGCGCCCTGCAGTTTCCGCGCCCAGATCGCCTGCGACGCGCTCCTGCATCTCGCGGGCGGCCTTGTTCGTAAACGTCACGGCGCACACCGACTCAGGCTCGAGGCCCTTGCGGCGGATCAGCGCCGTGATCTTGGCCGTAATGACGCGGGTTTTGCCCGAGCCGGCGCCGGCGAGCACCAGGCACGGCCCGTCCGTGCAGTCCACGGCCCGCTGCTGCGCGTCGTTAAGCTTCATAGGCGGCGGTCTTGTAGCGCGTGAACGTGTAAGGCTGCCCCTGGGCGTCCAGGGTCTCGCAGGCGTAATCGCCGTTTGGCGTCAGGCGCACGCTGATGCTCTGCACGGCCAGCGCCTCGACATAAGGCGCGGCGGCGGGATTGCACAGCGCCACGACGGGCACGCCGTACGTGCCGCACATGCGCCCGAGCTCCGTGGCCGTGGCGGCGCACCGCTCTGCGGGCATGGCGCTGAGATCGGCCACGGTGATAAAAGGCTTCTCCCCCTGGATGCGGCAGGCCGTGATCCCGGAGATGATGTCGTCGGCGACATGATCAGATCCGATCTCCAGAAGCCTGGCGCTCTTCCAGAACGTGTTCTGTGCGGAGGTCGCCTCAGAGCGCGGGCGCTGCACCAGCGAGGAGAGGTACTCCCACTGCGAGAGCGTGCCGGCGTAGACGAGGCTTACCTGGCAGGCGCTGATGATGTCGGCGATAAGCATGCGCGCAGTCTGCGGCCTGGCGCACAGGGCGTAGAGCGCATCGCTTACTCTGAGATTTGAGAGATCCTCAGATGAGGCGATGAGGCTGTGCGACACGGGCTCTGAGGGCAGCGGCGCCAAATGGTACATCAAAAGGCTGTCGAGGTTTTTCAGCCTGGATATAAGCTCGTCGCGCTCTTTTACCAGCATCTCGTTGGCGTCTTTGTAAGGGAAGGCGATGTCGACGGGGATGCAGGGCACGCGCAGATCATAAAGGCGCTGGCGGAGTTCGTCCGCGGCCTCGCGGCCTGGGTGATCGCTGTCAAGGCAGAGGTAATAGGTGTGGTTTATTGAAGGATCGAGGCCGCGGACGATCTCGGCGAACGCGCGCACGTTGCCCGTGCCCCCCAGTGCCACCGCGGCACAGCCCAAAGTCTCAAGGCTTAACGCGTCAAACTCGCCTTCGGTCACGAACACCGGACCGTCGCTGTCGAGGGCTTTGCGGTTGAAGAGCTCAAAGCGTCCCTGTTTTCTGAAGCGGTCTTTGTCATCCCTTGCGGTGTTGCGCGCCATGTAGGCTTTGTCTGAGTACGGCACGATTGCGGCGCGCCACAGCACCTGGGCGCCTAACTGATCCGTGCCTGCGATGTAATGATCGTCATAGCCCAAGCGAAAGCGCGCAATCACCTCATCTGAAAGCCCGCGGGCTTTGAAATAGTCGGTGTTTGCAGCATTGCGCGCACAGCTTTTGAGGTATTCGGCATAATCGTAGTCGTTTTGCAGCTCGTCGCCAGGCTGCCTGAAGAACGTCTGGGCGCGGTAGGCACCGTTGACAGGCTGCGGGGACTGGTAACTGCCAAAGCTGCGCGGCGCCGCCGCCTGCGGGTTGGCGCTGATGCTCAGGCCGCCGCCTGGCAGGTGCACGGTGCCCGCGCCCTGCTGGCGCGGCGGCTGAGTGAAAGGCGACAGGGGCTGGAAGTACTGCGGGCGCTGATCCGCGCCCGGGTTCTGGCGGGGCTCCTCGCGCCGGATGCGGTAATCGCCGCTGTCGATCTCAAACATCGGATCGCTGCCCTCGGAGGGGCGGATCTCCGGGCGCGGCTGCCGCACGCTGTCTGCATCGGGGGCTGCGCCCTGGTTTTGCAGCTGCAGCTCAAGCTCATAGGGCACAGGCCCGATGAACAGCTCATGGGCGGCGCGGAACTGGCCTGCAAAATCCCGGATCCCGCGGTCTAAACCGATGAGCGCGAAGAGATCGTAGGCCGCGCCGCAGCTGAAGCAGCGCACTTTGCGCTCTGAGGCGTCATAGCTCATGGTCAGAGGGTGTTCCCGGTGCGCGGGGTTTACGCAGGAAAACTTTGACTCCGGATTGATGCCGCGCTGCCTTAAATAGTCAGGCAGCTTTGAGAGGAGATAATCCCGGGTGTGCGCAAAATCTCTGTCCAGCATGGTGTGATCCTGTTTTTAACGCTTGTCCGCAACGATCCTGCTGATTATCCACGACGCCATCATCAGCCCGGCGGAGGCGGTCACGGCCATCGATGCGCCGAAGGCCGGGAGATCGCCTGAGAGGTAGTCCTCTTTGGCGGAATAAACCGGCTTCTCGGAACTGAACACGCAGGGGATGTTCATCTTGACGCCGCCTTTAGGATAGCCGTACTCGCGGCGCAGGATTGTGCGCAGCCTGGCAATGAGCGAATTGCCATTGGCCTGCGCGAGATCGGCGATGTCAAGGAGCCTGGGGTCTTTGCGCCCGCCGGCGCCGCCGGCGACAATGAAGACGCTCTCGCGCTTAAAAAGGAAATCATCGACGTAGGCTTTGGCGTCGATGTCATCTATGGCCTCGCCCACATAGCGCGGGCAGTCCTTGAGCTTTTCCTGGATATTCTCGGGGGTAAGGCGCGTCCTTTGCACTTCAAGCTTAAGCTGCGGGTTGATGTCCAAAAGGCGCTGCCCCAGGACATCCACCTTATATAAGCCTTCTGTGGATGTGAGCGTGTGCAGCTGGCGGTTCGTGTTTGTGCACTCTATGGTGTCGGAGTCTAAAAGCGTCAGCGATCCTACGGCGCTGCGGCAGAGCGTTTCCGCCAGCCACGAGCCGATCCCGCCTACACCGATCACCAATACGTGTGATCCCTGCAGCGCGCGAAATCCGGTTTCTCCGAAAACCGCGCGGATGCCGCGGAAGGCTTTTCTGGGTTCGAAGGACATGTTTTCCCCGTTAAAAAATGCTTTTTGATTATTTTATAGTTTTTGTTGTGTTTTGGAAATTTGTTGCTATAATGTGCGCTCAGAAACTGAGAGATTCAAAGTGATCCCGTAGCTCAGATGGATAGAGTATCGCCCTCCGAAGGCGGTGGTCATGAGTTCGAATCTCATCGGGATCACCACTGATGCGAAAGTGGCGGAATTGGTAGACGCGCTAGCTTCAGGTGCTAGTACCGCAAGGCGTAAGGGTTCGAGTCCCTTCTTTCGCACCATCTTCTCCTAAACTCAATAAGTTATCTTCTCCCATATACTCCCCCAAACATTGCATTGTAGGTA
>DKSD01000032.1 GCA_002473165.1 Succinatimonas sp. UBA7265 | reverse complement strand
CTGCATTTCTGCTACTGAGCCTTGCAAAAAGCCCTTGCCGTTTGTTACAGTCTAAGGCGGCGCGTCAAGACGCCGGGTGCAGGAGAGGACCTGAAATTACACTGCACGGGCGCGGTAAAATGCTCACGTCCGGCGTTTGCCGCGATCCTGAGGTTTCTGAGGGCGCAGATCCCAGGCACTGGAAAGCCCGATGCGGAAGAACATGGTCTCATTTGAATCTGACTACAACAACGGTGCGGTGCCCGAGATCCTCGAGCGCCTTGCAAAAACCAACGATGAGCGCAGCTCAGGCTACGGTTATGACCGCTACACCGAGAGCGCGGCCAAAAAGATCGCTCTCGAATGCGGCCTGGATACCGTCGAGGTTTCATTTTTAGTGGGCGGCACCCAGACGAACATGGCCGTGATCGACTCGCTGCTGTTAGGCTGCCAGGGCGTGATCTGCTGTGACACCGGGCATATCGCCGTGCATGAGTCAGGAGCCGTCGAAAGCTGCGGCCACAAGGTGATCGCGCTGCCGGGCAAAGACTCAAAGCTTGAGGCGCAGACACTCGAGAACTACCTTGAGGGCTTTGAGGCCGATGAGACCTGCCTGCACCAGGTGCAGCCGGGCATGGTTTACATCAGTTTTCCCACCGAGGCGGGCATGCTCTACTCAAAATCCGAGCTTGACGCCATTTATAAGGTCTGCAAAAAACACGGGCTGTATCTTTACATTGACGGCGCGCGCTTAGGCTACGCGCTCATGGCCCCGGGCAATGACGTGACCTTAAAGCATCTTGCCTCGCACTGTGATGTTTTTTACATCGGCGGCACCAAGGTCGGCGCGCTCTTTGGCGAGGCGGTCGTGTTCACGAACACCCGCGCCCCGAAGTTCTTCTTTACGGAGATCAAACGCCACGGCGCGCTGCTTGCAAAGGGCAGGCTGTTGGGACTGCAGTTTGACACGCTGTTTACGGACGGTCTTTATTACACGATCTCAAAGCATGCCATCGACTGCGCCATGCAGCTTCGGGAGATCTTCAAAAAGCACGGCTTTGAGTTTGGGATCGATTCGCCCACGAACCAGCAGTTCGTGATCCTGACGAAAGACCAGCGCAAAGCGTTGTCAAAGAAGCTTGCCTTTGAGCTTTGGTCGCCGCTTGAGGGTGAAAAGCTGCTGTGCCGTTTTGTGACCTCGTGGGCCACCACGGCTGAGGATCTCAAGACTCTTGATGAGGCGCTGGGCGCGCTCTGAACTGAGAAAAAGCAAACAAGGCCGGAACCGCTAAAGCTCCGGCCTTTGTTTTTAGCGCAGATCGGCTGAGAACAGATGCTCGTATTTCTTCCAGTAGAGGAAAAGCGCCAGCGCGCCTGTCGAGGCGATGACGGCGCCGATGACGCAGATCCACGGCAGCGGCGCGTCAAGGCGCAGCGGCAGTCCGCCTGCGAAAGCGCCGAAGGCGTTGCCTAGGTTGAACGCCACCTGCACGAGCGAGGAGGCGAGCATCAGCCCGCCCGGGGCCACGCGCAGGATGGAGATCTGCTCAGGAGCCGAGAGCGCAAAGAGCATGCCGCAGGTGAGGCAGGCCAAAATCACCGCCAGAACCGGGTTTGATGCCAAAAGCGCCATGGCCGCCAGCGTCAGCGTCGCGACGCACTGGGCGAGAAAACCGATGCGCCCCGGGGTGTAGCGATCGCAAAGCCTGCCTGAGATGAAGTTGCACACCATCATGGAAAGCCCGGTGGCCAGAAGCACCGCCGGCACGGCTTCAAGCGGCAGCCCGGCAAGTTTCGTCATGAGCGGTGAGATGTAGGAGAGCATGCAGAGGATGCCGCCGTTGCCTGCGAAGACCGCCAGCAGCACCAGATAGGGCGCCGGGCTTTTTAGGAAGCGGAACTGGCCGCGGAAACCGGTGTCCTCCACGGTGCCGGTCGCGGGCACCCAGCGCCAGATCGAGAACATGACGACGCATCCCCAAAACGCGGTGAAGGCAAAGACGATGCGGAAGTCCATGAGATGGGCGATCGATGTACCCAGCGGCACTCCGAAGACGTTGGCGATCGTCATGCCCGCGACCATGATCGACACGGCGATCCCGGCTTTCTCTTTTGAAGAGATGCGCTGCGCGACGATGGTCGCGATGCCGAAGTAGCAGCCGTGTGGCAGGGCGGAGATAAAGCGGGCGGCGAGGATGGTGTGGTAGGACGGGGCCAGCGCGACCAGCACGTTGCCCAGCACCTGCACGGACATGAGGATGATGAGCAGCCGCGTGAGCTCAAAGCGCCTCAAAAAGAGCAGCGAAAGCGCGCCAAAGGCCACGCCCGTGGCGTAGGCAGAGATGAAATTGCCGGCATCAGGCAGCGAGACGCCAAAAGCGGAGGCCACATAAGGCAAAAGCCCCATGGCTACGAATTCGGTCATGCCGTAGGAGAGCGTGCCAAAAGAAAGCGAAATAAGACCTTTGACGTTCATATCTATCTGCCCAAACAGTTACGCGCCCAATTATAACCGCGGGGCCTGACGGGCCTTTTACATACCAATTTTCGGATTTGCGAGACAGGGCGGGCTTATTTTCGGGGCGTTCTTTTAGACTTAGGCCATCGGAGATGCTTGTTACACAGAGGATCCAAATGCAGACCTTAAAGAACGATGTCATTGAGATAACCGTATCCGAGCGCGGCGCCGAGCTTCAGTCGATCAAGACGCTCGCCGACAACCACGACTACCTGTTTAACGGCGATCCCAAATACTGGGATTTCCGCTCGCCGCTGCTCTTCCCGGTCGAGGGCAAGCTCAGAGACGGCAAATATCGGTATGAGGGCCAGGAGTTTGAGCTCCCTAACCACGGCTTTGCCCGTACGAGCGCTTTTGAGCTCTCCAAGAGCGGCAAGGACTATGTGAGCTACACCTTAAGCTCCTCCGAGGAGACTTTAAAGCATTATCCTTTTGAGTTCATCCTCAAAGTCGGCTACCGCATCGACGGCAACCGCGTCTTTGTGCTGTGGACGGTGACGAACCTCGATGATCGCGAGATGCTGTTCTCCATCGGCGCCCATCCGGCCTTCCGCGCCCCGATGGACGACGGCGGCACGTTTGATGACTGCTACCTCGAGTTTGACGAGTTCGAGAACACCCCCTGCTATCATGTCAGCGACAAAGGGCTGCTGCTGCCCGAGCCGCATGACTGCCTGCACGGCCACACCCATGATCTCCACTATTCGGAGTTCTCAGGCGACGTGCTGATCTTCAAAGAGCTCAAATCCGGCGTGGTGACGCTCCGCTCGCGCAAGAGCGATCACTTCGTCTCCGTTTCCGCCCCTGACTTCCCGCTCTGGGGCTTCTGGACCCCGAAACAGGGCGGAGCGCCGTTTATCTGCATCGAGCCGTGGTTTGGGCACCCGGATCCGGTAAACGCCGACGGCGAGTTGAAGCACAAGCCGGCGCTCGTGCGCCTGAGCCCGTCGCAGACCTATTCCCAGGGCTATGTGATCAGCGTGGGTTAAAATAGGCACTTAAGGCAGCGCCCGCCTCAGGCGGGCGCTTTGGCATACGCGAAACGTTTTTTGAGGAGGCAGGGCGCATGGACCGCAAGGCGCTGGTGGAGAAACTTACCGAAATGCTGTTAAGCTCGTCCCCGTCGTTAAAGGGGATGGCCGGGCATTTTGACGGAAGCTACGAGACGCAGCGGATGCTGCTGCGCGGACTGATGAACATGTACCAGCCCGACAGCGAGCCTTCGCAGGAGTTTTTCGCCCTGCAAGACGAGCTTTTGGGCGCCGAGCGCGATGAGCGCCCGGCTGTGGAGTTTGCAAAACTCCCGCTCAACCCGCTCTCGGCCAAAGTGCGCTTATACCGCGGCGATCTTTTGGATCTCAAAACCGATGCCGTCGTCAATCCCGCCAACAGCTCGCTTTTAGGCTGCTTTATCGCAGGCCACGACTGCGTTGACAACCTCATCCATTCGGCCGCCGGGCTGCAGCTGCGCTTTGAGTGCAAAAAGCTCATAGAAGCGCGCGGCGCCCCGCTTAAACCGGGCGAGGCGGTGATCACGGGG
The DNA here is from genome assembly GCA_002473165.1 of Succinatimonas sp. UBA7265. Lineage (GTDB taxonomy): Bacteria > Pseudomonadota > Gammaproteobacteria > Enterobacterales > Succinivibrionaceae > Succinivibrio. The sequence continues at coordinate 37,627 of DKSD01000032.1, read as the reverse complement.
GCTTACAACCTCAAAGCCTCGAAGATCATCCACACCGTTGCCCCCGAGGTCTCCGGGCATTTTGAGGAGAAAGAGCGCAAGGCGCTGACCGCGTGCTATGTCTCCTGCCTTGAGATCGCAAAACAGCATCATCTCACCAGTGTGGCCTTCCCCTGTCTTGGGTCAGGCGGGCATGCGTTCCCGCACGCCGAGGCGGCCGCGATCGCGGTGCGCGCGGTGTCAGAGCAGCTGCAAAAAGATCCTGAGACTCCCAAAGCGGTGTTTGTCTGCGAGGATCAGGTTGATTATGACGCTTATGCCCTGGCTTTTGAGGAAGAGCATCAGCGGATCGTCAATCCCGGCGTCAAAAAGAAACCCGCAACGCTCTCGGCGCTGTGGGATCTCACCTTAAAATAACCGCCTCAGGCGCGGCGCAGCTCTGCATAAGCGCGCCGCGCCGCCTCTTCATCAGCCCCGCTTAAGGCGAGGTTTTCAAAATAAGCCTCATCAAGGCGCGGTTCAATTCCCGTGAAAGTCTTAACGAGCTCAAAGGGCACGCTGAGCTCTTTTACGCTCAAATCCGAGAAGAAATGCAGGCTCTCAGAGCAGCCTTGGGCGGTCAGATAAAGCGCCGCGGCCAGCTGCCGGGGCTCCTCGTGTCTGCCGCAGTGCCAGATGCGATGGCGCGTCTCCCCGAAACAGTCGGCGTCCGGCAGGAAGAAACTGCCGTCCGTGAGATCGAGATCAACTGAGCGCTCGCCTTGCCTCAGCCAGCGCTGCACTACATCCTCGGCGGTGCAGGGCGGCTGCACCAGCATGTGCCAGCCCGGGGCCAGCGCCTGATGCGAGAAAGCCTCCCAGCTGCTGTCTGCACAGATCCCGGTGATGATCCCGGCGATCGCCTGGGCGGCGCGTTCGTACTCCCCGCCGGCGCATTTGCCCAAAAGCCCCTGGATCACCGGCAGCTTTTCGGGGCTGATGTAGGCGCTCAGATCAAAAAAATCGTCGGCTGCCAGGCGCAGCACTTTGACGGGCACGGCATAACCATGCTCCTTGAGCGCCGCGGAGAGCGCGTTGAAATCCAAAGTCACAAAGACGTCGGTCTTGCGCTTTTTCTCCGGGTTGTCGCTCTGCGTTTCAAACTCCACCGTCTCGGTTTGCAAAAGCCCGAGCGCGGTGAGGTGCTTAAGCGCCGCCGTCACCTGCTCAGGTTTTGCCTTGAGGGTGCGCGAGATCTGCCAGGTGTGCTTTCTGGAGTTAAAGCGGTGGTGCTCGCTGAGCGCGTGCCAGTACAGCAGCGCCGAGAGCACCAGATCTGAGAGATCCTCAGGATCGGAGGCGTCGCGAAAGACGCGCAGTTCAGGGTAATAGGGGACGCGGGTAAGGCCGCGGGGAGTTGCAGCTGAATTCATGGGCTGAATTATATCAGCGGAGCCCAAATGCGAACTCAGAGCGTTTTGCTCATTCTTTCATCAGATGCTGATAAGAATCGATCTCTCTAAGATCCTCGGCAAGTTCCTGTGTTTCAGCCTCTGACAGTCAACTTGTTTGCGCCAGCGCCTCGACGGTAATGGGGACAGGCAAGCCGTGCGGCGGCTCCCATTCCGGGCATGAGCGGCTGATGATTTCCGTCTTCTCTTCGCTGCAATCCTTGTATTTAAGACAGATTTCCTCAAGCAGTTCCACGTCATCGAGGCTGAGGCTGTCCAATCGCGCCGGTTTTAGCGCCGGATCTGCAAGCTTGATGCAGCCGTTAGCCGCGTTTTTGATGAAGCTTTTCCAAAAGGGATCGACAAATCCTTGCGCAAAGAGGGCAATGCATTCTGACAGAGCCGGGCCGTCTTCAGTTGATACAAGCGTGCCGCCGGTCAGGATAGCGTGGCGCTCTAAAATGCTTTTGGTTTCGGCAAGGTACATGAGAGCCATGAGCTTTTTGCCGCCCATGGAGCAGCCATTGCGCAGGAGCAGGAATGCAGCCGTATGCGCCGCCTTTTCTTTGTCAAACAAAAGAGTAACTCCCATAAAACGCTTTTGTCTGCATTGAAATTAAGGTAAAAGGAGCAAAAAAGCAAATCGCAGGTTTTCCTGCGGAAGATGGCTATTGCCCATGGCGCATTCAGACAGAAAAATCCCGGCTCTCATGGCGGGGGGCCGGGATGATCTCAGGTGCCTTGGCTTGATCAGAGCTTGTGATCGAGCGTGTAGGCGTCATCGTGGATGTCGGTGACCGCGCGCCCTGAAGGATCGGCAAGCTCAGCAAACTTCTTGTCCCAGGCGATGGCCGTCGGGGTGGAGCAGGCCACGGACTTGCCGTAAGGCACGGTCTTGACTGCTGACGGGAGCTTGAAGAGATCTTCGAAGATCTCGCGGTAGAGGTAAGCCTCTTTGGTCATCGGGGTGTTGACCGGGAAGCGGATCTCCCTCTCGGCGAACTTCTCGTCGGAGACTTTCTTCTCGGCGTAGTCGCGCAGCGCGTCGATCCAGGAGTAGCCGACACCGTCTGAGAACTGCTCTTTCTGGCGCCAGAGGATCTCGTCAGGCAGCCAGCCCTGGAAAGCCTCGCGCAGCACCTTCTTCTCGATGGTCTTGCCCGGGCACATCTTGTCGTCGGGGCTGATGCTCATCGCAACGTCGAGGAACTTCTTGTCGAGGAAGGGCACGCGGCCTTCAACGCCCCAGCTCATCAGCGATTTGTTGGCGCGCAGGCAGTCATAAAGGTGCAGCTGGCTTAACTTGCGCACCAGCTCTTCGTGAAGCTCCTGTGAATTAGGTGCTTTGTGGAAGTAGAGGTAGCCGCCGAAGATCTCATCGGAGCCTTCGCCTGAGAGCACCATCTTGATGCCCATGGCTTTGATGTAGCGGGCCATCAGGTACATCGGGGTCGAGGCGCGGATCGTGGTCACGTCGTAGGTCTCGATGTGGTAGATGACATCGCGCAGCGCGTCGAGGCCTTCCTCGATGGTGTAGTGGATCTCATGGTGCACGGTGCCGAGGTAATCGGCGACGACGCGGGCTTTCTTAAGATCCGGGGCGCCTTCAAGGCCGATGGCAAAAGAATGCAGGCGCGGGAACCAGGCGCGGGACTTGCCGCCGTCTTCAACACGGTTTTCCGAAAGTTTGGCGGCTATAGCGGAGATCACCGAGGAATCCAGGCCGCCTGAGAGCAGCACGCCGTAAGGCACGTCGCACATAAGCTGGCGCCTGACGGAGTCCACGAGCGCGTCGCGCAGTTTCTCTCGATCGGTTTTGGCGTCTTTGACGGCGTCATATTTAAACCACGGGCGCTCATAGTATTTGTGGAATTTGCGGTCAATCTTCGTGTAGAGGTAGGAGCGCGGCGGGAATTCCTGCACGCTGTCGCACACCGGGGTCAGGGCCTTCATCTCGGAGGCCACGTAGAAGCGCCCCTCGCGATCCGTGCCGACATACATCGGCACGATGCCCATGTGATCGCGTGCGGCGAAGATCGTGTCGTCGTCCTCGTCGTAGATCACGAACGCGAAGTCGCCGACGAGCCGGTCGACGAAATTCCTGCCGGTGCGCTTGAATTCCTCATACAGAGGCAGGATCACCTCGCAGTCCGAGCCGGTCTTGAACTTGTAGGGGACGGTGAGCTCGGTCTTGAGCTGCATGTGGTTGTAGATCTCGCCGTTTACCGCCAGCACGTGCTTGCGGTTCTCGTTGTACAGCGGCTGGGCGCCGTTGCCCGGATCGACGATCGACAGGCGCTCGTGCACGATCACCGCATGCTCGCTCTGGTAGGTGCCTTCCCAGTCCGGGCCGCGGTGGAGCATCAGGCGGGACTGCCTGAGCGCCTGCAGGCGCAGCGCTTCGTCAGTGTGAGCGACGCCGAAAATTCCGAAAATAGAACACATATAAGTAACCTGTCATGCCATGGCAGGATCATCCTGCCTTACTGCTGAAACTTTAAGGCTGAAAAGTATAAGACACCTTCGCCGGGTCTTGGTGACGTTAAGGCGCAGTTCTCCAGCTTTATTTGGTTTTGATGATAAAGCCGGGAGCGGCGCTGACGGCGGTGAGTGAACAATTTGAACTGTTATGGTGCGTTTTTGTGCCAAAATTGGGATAAAACCGGAAGCGCCCTCGGGTATCAGCCAAAAAATCGCCGCAGCGGTGCATTAAAGGCCGGTTTTTTAAAGCTCCTAAGCCTGGTTTAATTCCGGTGCGGCAGAGTATAGGGAGCGCTGTGCCCGGGGCAGCGTTTTTCAGCGTCTCGGGGTTTTTCGCATCAAACCGCGCAAAGCTGAGCGCAGGGCGGGCGCGGCATTGTCAAACGCCGCGAAAAAAAGTAAAATTTTCTAATAAATTTCAGTATAAAAATCTGATCTGACAGCAGGCCGCGGGGGACGGTTCAGGGCGTGGAAAACATCGATCTTTACTATGCTTTTTTCATCGGAGGCGTGCTCCTTACTTTTGCCATCTTTGCCTCCAAGCTCTCCAAGGTCATGGGCACCCCGCTGCTGCTGCTCTTCCTGGGCATCGGCATGCTCTGCGGCGAGGACGGCCTGTTCATCCACATCGTCTACAACGACTACACCTCGGCTTTCTATATCGCCAACCTCATGCTGGCGCTGATCCTGCTTGACGGCGGGCTGCGCACGAATTTTCGCGAGTTCCGCAGCGTGGCCGCCGAGTCGCTGCTGCTGGCAACCGTGGGCGTGCTCTTAACCTCGGCGGTCACCGGGCTTACGGCTTACCTCATTTTGGACGTCACGCTCATCCAGGCGCTGCTCATCGGCTCGATCGTCGGCTCCACGGACGCCGCGGCGGTGTTCATGCTCTTAGGCGACGGCGGCGTGCATCTAAAGAGCCGCGTGTCTTCAACTTTGAAGATCGAGTCCGCGACTAACGATCCTATGGCGATCCTGCTGACGACCGTGCTGCTGGCCCTGGTGTCAGGGCGCGCCAAATCCGGCTGGGATGTCGTGCTGATCTTCGCCATGCAGTTTGGCGTCGGCGCCATTTTAGGCGTGATCTTCGGGATGGTGGGGCGGGTGATCGTCGCGACCGTCACTTTAGGCGCCGGGCTGTATTCGCTGCTGGCCATAGGCATCGGGCTCATCGCTTTTGCCGTGACAGCCGCGCTTGACGGCTCAGGGTTCCTTGCGATCTTCATCGTCGGCATGTGCATCGGCAACCAGAAGGTGCGCGCGATCAGCTACGTGCTCCCGGTAGGCGAGGGCATCACCTGGCTTGCCCAGATCACGCTGTTTTTGATGCTCGGCATCCTCGTGACGCCGCACCTCATGATGAACTACCTGTTCCCGGGAGTCGTCGTGGCGCTGGCCATGACGTTTATCGGCCGGCCGATCGCGGTCTTCGCCTGCTTAAAGCCTTTTTTCAGATCGTTTTCGGGCAAAGATCTGGCGTTCATGTCCTGGGTGGGTCTGCGCGGCTCCGTCCCGGTCGTGCTGGCCATCTACCCCGTGATGGAGGACGTGCGCAACGCCCAGCTGTACTTCAACGTCGCTTTTGTCGTTGTGCTGGTGTCGCTTTTGATCCAGGGCGCCTCGCTCGTGCCGGTTGCCAAGCTCTTTAAGGTCTACGCGCATTCCTCGCAGGCCCCGCTCTCCAAATCGGAGATGGGGATCATGATCTCCGACGACTATGAGATCTTCAACTACGGCGTCAAGAAGTTTAACCTCGACGGCATGAAGCTCTCGCAGGTGCGCTTTCCGCGCCGCACCGCCGTGGCCGGGGTGTTCCGCGACGGCTTTCTCATGAAGCCGCGCGGGGCCACGGTGCTCAAGAGCGGCGACATCGTCTCCATCATCGGCGCCGACAGCGATGAGACGAGCCTCAACTCGCTGTTCTCGCACAAGGGCAAGCCCAAAGCCGGGATCCGCTATTCAGGCAGCCGCCTCGTCACCGGATCGCACCGCATGGGCGAGCTTGGGGATCTCTACGGCATAGAGCTCACTTCGTTTGAAAAGACCCTGACGGTGGGCGAGTTCATGTTGTTCCACTTAGGCGGCTTCCCCGCCCCGGGCGACAGCGTGAGCCTTATCAGCGCCACGCTGGTCGTGGCGGGCGTCGAAGGCGATCAGGTCTCCTCTGTCGGCATCATGCTCGCAAGCGATCGCGCCGCGCTCATCTCAAAGCCCGCCGTGCGCCCGGCAGGCTGATCTCGTGCAAGGGAGGCCTGGCCTCCCTTTTGGTATTTAAATGACTCCGCAGGAATTTTCCCAGTTCTCATCTGACGTAAAGCGCCAGTACCCGCATCTTACATTCACTGCCTGCCGCAGCCTCAGCGCCATGCTGCGCCGCCTTGAGAAAACGCCGCCTGAAAAACAGCAGGAGGCCGAGGACGCCATCAAGCTGGAGCTCGCGGTGCAGGCCGAGCGCTGCAAGGCCAGAGCGGAGAACCTGCCCAAGCTCTCCTATCCTGAGGAACTGCCGGTGTCACAGCGGCGCGAGGAGATCGTCAAAGCCATCCGCGAGCACCAGGTAGTGATCATCGCCGGCGAGACCGGCTCGGGCAAGACGACCCAGATCCCCAAGATGTGCCTCGAGGCCGGGCTCGGCGTGCGCGGCATGATAGGCCACACTCAGCCGCGGCGCCTGGCAGCGCGCGCCGTGGCCGCCCGCATCGCCGAGGAGCTTGGCGAAAATCTCGGGCAGAGCGTGGGCTTTAAAGTGCGCTTTACGGATGTGACCTCGCCTGAGGCCTGCATCAAGCTCATGACGGACGGCATCCTGCTTGCAGAGACCCAGACCGACCGCCTGCTGTTAAATTACGACTGCATCATCATCGATGAGGCGCACGAGCGCTCGCTCAACATCGATTTCCTTTTGGGCTATTTAAAGCAGCTTTTGCAAAAACGGCGCGATCTCAAGCTCATCATCACCTCGGCGACCATTGATCCGCAGCGCTTTTCCAGGCACTTTGGCAACGCCCCGGTCATCGAGGTCTCAGGGCGCACCTATCCTGTGGAGGTCATCTACCAGCCGCTTGAGGAATTTAGCGATGCGGAGGATGACGAGGAGGACGAGCGCCAGACCGTCTCGCTGCGCGAGGGCGTGCTGCGTTCTTTTAAGCTGCTGCAGCATGAGCACGGGCGCGGCGACACTTTGGTGTTCCTCCCGGGCGAGCGCGACATCATGGACATGGCGGCTTTCCTCAACCGTTCGCACCTGCCGGGGGTCGAGGTGGTGCCGCTGTTCGCGCGCCTGGCGACCTCAGAGCAGAACAAGATCTTCGCGCCGCACGGCGGGGTGCGCATCGTGCTGGCCACGAATATCGCCGAGACCTCGCTCACCGTGCCCGGGATCCGCTATGTCATAGATCCGGGCACGGCGAGGATCTCGCGCTACTCCCCGCGCACCAAGGTGCAGCGCCTGCCCGTGGAAAAAATCTCCCAGGCCTCGGCCAACCAGCGCAAAGGCCGCTGCGGCCGTGTCAGCGACGGCGTGTGCGTGCGCCTGTATTCAGAAGATGATTTCAACGCCCGCCCTGAATTTACCGATCCGGAAATTTTGCGCACGAACCTCGCGGCGGTGATCCTGCAGATGATCTCGCTGCATCTGGGCGACATCTCCAAATTCCCGTTCATCGATCCCCCGGAGCCGCGCCAGGTAAGCGACGGCATGCGGCTTTTGGAGGAGTTCGGCGCGCTTGAGGACGCGCGCGGGCATGACACCTCAGAGGTTAAGCTCACGAAGACCGGGACGCTGCTCTCGCGCATCCCCGCCGATCCGCGCCTGGGGCGCATGCTCATCGAGGCCCAGCGCTACGGCGCCGTCTCCGAGGTGCTGATCATCGTCTCGGGGCTGGCCGTCATGGATCCGCGCGAGTACCCTCCGGATCGCAAGGAGCAGTCGCGCCAGCTGCACCACCGCTTTGACGATGAGAAATCCGACTTCCTCTCGTGGATCAATCTCTACCGCTACCTCTCAAAGAAAGAGGCGGAGCTCTCGCGCTCGGCCTTCTCGCGCCTGCTCAAAAAAGAGCTGCTCTCCTATCTGAGGGTGCGCGAGTGGTTTGACGTGCTGCGCCAGCTGCGCGCAACCTGCCGCGTGCTCAAATTCAACCTCAACAGCATGGAAGACGCCCCGGCGCATTACGAGGCCATCCACCGCTCTGTAGTCTCCGGCCTGCTCTCGCAGGCGGGCACGCTCGACAGCAACGAGAAGGGCATCTATCTGGGTGCGCGCGGCATCAAGTTCGTGATCCATCCATCGTCGGTGCTCGCCAAAAAGCACCCGCGCTGGATCTGCGCCTCCGAACTCTCCGAGACCTCGCGCCTCTTTGCGCGCACCGTGGCCGAGATCCGCCCGGAGTGGCTGGAATGGGCCGGGCAGCACCTGATAAAAAAGACCTACTCCGAGCCGCACTGGTCGAAAAAGCAGGGCGCCGTGCAGGCCTCGCTTACCATAACGCTCTACGGCCTCAGGCTCGCCGAAGGGCGCCAGGCGCTCTACACCCAGGTAGATCCGGCCATGTGCCGCGAGATCTTCATCCGCGACGCACTGGTCGGCGGCGACATGGACTGCAATTTCGAGTTCTTCCGCCGCAACCTCAAGATGATCGAGGATGTCGAGCACATCGAGGACAAACAGCGCCGGCGCGATCTCTTAGTCGACGATCAGGTAATGATCGATTTTTACGCCAAACGCCTGCCTGAGGACATCGTCACCCAGCGCCACTTTGAGAAATGGTGGCGCGAGAAGAGCAAGACCGATCCGCATTACCTCGATTTCTCGCCCGAGCTCATCACCCGCGGCGCCGCCGACTCGCGCAAGGCGCTCTACCCTGAGCACTGGCAGGCAGGATCCCTGAGGCTGCCTTTGAGCTATGTCTTCGAGCCCTCATCGCCAAAAGACGGCGTCAGCGTGCACATCCCGCTTACGGTCTTAGGCCAGGTGCGCGCCGCCGATTTTGAGTGGCAGATCCCGGGGCTGCGCCAGGAACTGCTCGCCTCGCTGATAAAATCTTTGCCCAAGCGCCTGCGGCGCAACCTCATCCCGGCCCCGGATTACGCCTCGGCGCTCTCTGAGGCCGTGGGCGCGCAGCCTGAGGGCAGGCTTTGGGATCGCTGCGCCAAAGAGCTCGCGCGCATGGGCGGCGAGCAGGTCGCGCCTGAGGATTTTGACCGCACGCTGATCCCGCGGCACCTCTTCGTGAACTTCATCATCGAGGACGCCTCGGGAAAGGAGATCGCCTCAGGACGCGATCTCGACGCGCTGCGCGACCAACTCTCGGGCAAGGCGCGCGAGGCGCTGCAGCAGGCCGTAAAGCACAAAGGGCCTGCAAAGCAGGAGACCTCGTGGACTTTCGGCACGGTAAAACAGCAGCAGGTGACACGCCAGGGCAGGCTTGAGATCACCGCCTACCCGGCGCTTTCTGACAAAGGCTCTGCGGTGGTCCTTGAGCTCTTTGACACGCCGCTGCGCCAGCGCGAGGCCATGTGGAAGGGCGAGAGAAGGCTGCTGTTTTTGACTTTAAAGCAGCCGGTGTCGTATCTTGAGGCGCACCTGCCCAACCGCGCCAAACTCTCCATGTATTACAGCCCCATAGGCTCGGTGCGCGATCTCATCTCCGACATCATGCTCGCCTCTGTGGACAGCCTCATGCGCCGCCACGGCGCGCCGGTGTGGAGCGAGGAAGAGTTCCGCGCGCTTTCAGACAGGATCCGCGGCGAGCTTAACGACGAATCGCTTGCAATCTCCAAAAAGGTCGAGCAGATCCTCTCGAGGGCGCATGAGCTTACGCGCCTGCTTAAAGGTCAGATCACGCTCAACGCGGCCTTCTCCTACCAGGACATCGGCAAACAGCTCTCCGCGCTCGTCTACAAGGGTTTTGTCAGCGCCACGCCTCCGGAAAGGCTCTCTGAGCTCCCTCGTTATCTTGACGCGGCGCTCTCAAGGATCGAAAAAGTCCAGCGCGACGTGATCCGCGATCGCGACTGCACCCGCAGGGTGGCTGAATGCGCCGAGCTCTTAAAGAACGCCATGTCGCGCTATCCCAAAGACAGCGTGCCTGAAGAACTGAAAAACGTCAGGTGGATGATCGAGGAACTGCGCGTCTCGCTCTTTGCCCAGCAGCTGGGAGTAAAAGGGCAGATCTCAGACAAGCGCATCGCGCATGAAATCGATCGCGTCATCAAGGAGATCCCGCCGCTGAGGTAGGCTGCCTGAAAATCTCCAAAATTCTCTCGGCCGCGTACAGCGGGAGGTTGCCCATCCAGTCCTGAACGCGGTAAGGGGACATCGAGAGCCTGACGCCTAAAGTGCCGGGGTGTTGCGCGCAGAAAATGCGCATGGCTTTGGCCCTGAGGTTTTCCCTGCCCTGAACTTCCACCGGAACGATCCGCTCTTCGTTCTGAAAGATGAAATCCAGCTCCTGGGTTGAATCATCGGCGCTTAAATAGAAAACGGAGGCACCCAGGACGGTTTTGAGCTGTTCTAGCACATACTGCTCGGTGAAAGCCCCTTTGTATTCAGTGAAGGCATGATCGCCGATGAGGATCTGCGAGGCCGGCGCTTCACAGAGCGCTCCCATGAGCCCACAGTCGAGCAGAAAAAGTTTAAATGCAGAAAAATCCTCGTAAAATTTAAGCGGCAGCTGTCCCTTGGCAACTCTGTTTACTTTGGTGACCAATCCTGCATCGCACAGCCATTGTATAGCGATCTCGAATTCCTTGGCTCTGGCTCCTTTTTTGATGTTTGCGTAAGCGAACTTACGTTTTTCGCGCGAGAGCTGTGAGGGGATGGAACTCCACACCTGATCGATGCGGGGGACCTGGGAAGGCGGCGCGTGCTTTGAAATGTCATCGCGGTAATCAGAGAGGATCTGTTTTTGGATCGTCCGCACTTCCTGCGGAGATGCTCCTGAGACGAAGGCGCTCACCGCCTCAGGCATGCCGCCTGTAAAGTAATACTCCCGGAGCAGTTCGGTAAGTTTTGTATGCAACGGGGACAGCAAATCCAGGCGGTCATTGGCGAGCATCTCATAAAGCGGCTTTCCTTCCTGTGCCAGCACAAATTCAAAAAAGCTCATGGGATACAGTTCGAGCGATTCTATTTTGCCGACCGGGAATGAGACGTCCTGATGCTCATGGATCCCCAGCAGAGATCCTGCCGCGATCACATGATACTCAGGCGCGTTTTCCGCAAAGTATTTAAGGGATGCCATGGCCTTGGGCGCTTCCTGGATCTCATCGATGAAGATGAGGGTCTTGCCTGGTTCTATGTTTACTCCGGCTGCCGCGCTCAGGCCCCTTAAGATCCTGCGCATGTCAAAATCCGGTTCAAAAAGCTGTGCCGCGATCGCATTGGCATCGCAGTTGACATAGGCAAAAGAGTCAAATTCCGTTCTGCCAAATTCCTTTATAAGCCAGGTCTTGCCGACCTGACGGGCGCCGCGGATCACCAGTGGTTTGCGTATTTCTTTGTTTTTCCAAGCTATAAGCTTTGTATATGCCAGTCTTTTCATAGCATCAGTACATTTTAATCTAGGATCCTTTCAGAGGATCTTACGTTTTTATCTACGAACTTTTGAGAGACTTATACACTTTTACGTAGGAACTTGTGTGTGCAGCGCCATTGTTATTGCGGAAAGGAGCGCGTAAGGAAGAGAGGTGCCAGGATTTTATCAACCGGCAGGTTATGGCCGCGGGCCGATTTGCCGGGCCGGCATCAAAGACCTTATAATCGCTGGCGACGGGAACGGGATCTTTTGATCCGCCTCCGCTGATGTTTCATCAGAAGACCGGATACGACCATGTCATCAGAATGGTGAACATCAAACGAGAACTGGTATTCTCGTCTTGATCTCCTTTTAGGAGTTAATCCGCATCCGGAGCGTTCGCCGGCCTCCAGAGCGAACTCTTCGGATTTTCTTTGTGAATGTCTAAAGACATGCCATCCGGCGCCTTAGCCGTTTAAAGCCAAAGAGCCGATCATCTCTGAGAGCAGCGCGGTATCCTCGATCAGATCTCCCGTAGCGCCAGGCGCAACGCTTAAAAACTCGAAGTCGCGCAGCACTCCGAAAACGCCGTCGATGATGAGGAAAGAGCGCAGCCGGTTGCGCTTTTCACTGCCTGCGCCGGCGTGTTCGTCAAGGAGCTTTTGGATCTGTTTAAAAAGCGGCAGAAAGACCTCGGAAAAAAGCTCTTTTGCGTCTTCGTCACCGGATTTTAACGAGCGCCGCAGCATGAGGAAATAAGCGCTGTCATGCGCTTTTATAAAATTCTCCTGAAGAAACGCCCGGATCTCACTGGATAACAGCCTTGAGAGTTCGCAGCCGGCAAGCTTGGAGCCGTCAGCCAGGCTTAACCTTGCGATGACTGGATCTATGGCGGATTTAAGCTGTTCTTTAAGCGCTTTGCGCACCTAGCGGTAGAGGCGCTCTTTCGTGCCGAAGTGGAAACTGATGAGACCGAGGTTGACTCCGGCCTGGCGCGCGATCCCGCGCGTGCTGGTCCCGGAAAAGCCGTGCTCGCCAAAAAGCTTTATGCCCGCTTCAATAAGCGTCTGTTTGGTGGCATCGCCGCGGATCCGCCGTTTGTCGCGCTTTTTTGGCGGTGGGGTGGGGGGGGTAACTTGTTCATATATAAATATTTTATAAAATACTGATATCAATTATGCCAGGGTGCGACATTGGGTATTCTGTTTGCGCAGCGCTTCAGGCCCCAAATGGCGATGAACCTATATTGCTTTAAAACCACTCAAAAAACAGGAGCATCGCCATGAGTGAATTTAACAACACCGCAGCCTCTCTCGTCTCCGGCTATGTCTCACTTTGAGCAGTCAGCCTGCTTTCCGGCATTGATAAACATTTTTTCCTGAGCCGCCGGCGGTTTTTGCCACAGGCAAGCGGTTCATCCGGCGCTCCCGCTTACACGGAGGCCTCACGCAGGATCAGTTTGCGGCTTGCGGCAAGTGCGAGCAGCAGGTAAAGCAGGAACAGCGCCCATTCATGCAGCCACAGTGAGAGGATCTCGGAAAACGCCGCGCCGCGGGCTGCAAGCAGCATGTAGCCGTTTATGGCCGGGGTTGCCGGGAACAGCGCGCCTAAAGCCCTGATGAAATCCGGCATGGCCTCCTGGGGCCAGACGAAGCCTGAGGTGAAGAGTATGGGGATGGAGATCGGCAGCACAAAGGTCAGCAGCAGCGGCTCATGGCGGAAAAACCTGCCTGCGAGGTTGCCGACGGCCGCCGCCGTCAGGAAAAACGGGAACAGGAAGAGCAGCACATCAAAAAAGCGCCGCGCAGGGAGCAGATCGTCGATTTTTGCCAGGATCCAGAAGTAATAAAAAGCAAAGATCACGGCAAGGAAGGCGGGCGCGAGCAGCCTGCCGCACAGCCAGCGCACGCCCTGATCGGGCACTCCCATGCGGCGGCGGCGCACTTCCAGCATCCCGGTGCCGACAAAGAGGATCTGCTGGATGATGAGCACGAACACCGGAGGCACCGTATTGATGGCGTAATTGCCCATGGGGTTGTAGAGCAGCCTGCCGTCGGCGCGGCCGCGGGTCTGCAGGCTCAGCGCGGCCTCAGGCGGCATGCCGCGCTTTTCGAGCGTCACCATGCGGGTTCCGGCGCCCAGCTGCTCGCTGACCTGGCGCACGCCCTGCAGCACCATGCGGTAGAGCAGCAGGTGCGAGGCGTCCGTGTACAGGGGAATGCTCTGCGATGTCCCGCTTAAGAGCTTGCGCTCGAAGTCATCCGGCACGACCAGCACCCCGGAGACCGCGCCGTCGCGCAGGCCCTGCATGGACTGCGCGAGATCGTCATTGCGCAGCAGTCTGATGCCCTCGGTGGCGCCTATCTGGCGCATCAGCAGCCGGCTTGAGGTCGAATGATCCTGATCGACGGCGTAAAAAGGCAGCTTCTGCGGCACCTCGTGCAGATAGGCGCTGGGATAGAGCAGCGAGTAAAAGATGATGCCGGCGAAAAAGAGCATGAGCGCGGCCTCACAATGAATTAACACCCGGCACTCGCTGACAAAGCCGCCTGACAGGCCTTTTAAACTCTTCATGCGGCGCTCCTTGCGCGCACTCGCAAAAAGGCGATCCCCGCTGCGGCATAAACGAGCGCGAGCAGGGCCAGCGCCTCGAGCGAGGGCAGCTGCGAGAGCAGCGAGGCGCCGCGCTGGGAGATGGCGCTCTCGGCGGTTAGCACGTGGGTTACGGGCAAAAGCCCTGCCCAAAAAGCGGCGAAATACGGCATGGCCGTAAGCGGAAACGTCAGCCCGGTAAAGGCCAGCGCCGGCGAGGCCATGCCCGAGACAAACATCAGCCCCTGCAGGCGGTTGTCGGTGATCCCGGCGATAAACAGCGCCTGCGCGGTGCAGCAGATCATCAATAGCAGGTACATGATGATCACCTCTGCATAAGGGCAGGCGTTGCCGGCGGCGCCGCAGCAGCGCAGCCCAAAGCCGATGGCGCTGCACCACAGCCACGAGAACAGCGCGGCAAAAGCGAGGATCCCCAGGGATTTGCCGAGGCCGGGCGCGCCTTCGCTTTTGATGCGGCAGACGCCGTAGATGAGATACGAGAGCTCGATGAGCACCGGCAAAAAGCCGTGATCGAGGAACACACGGTAATCGACCGAGGCGTTGCCCGGCGCTCTGAGATCAATTGAAAGCGTCGCCGCGAGCGACTGCGCTTTCTGCGGCCGGATCCCCTGGCGCTCCAGGGCTTCCACATAAAATGCTTTCCAAAACTCCCCTGAGAGATCGGTAAGATCGCGGCGCAGCACGCTGCCGGCGGGCATGTGCTGGCCGTCAAAATAAGCGATGATCTTCGCAGGGCGCAGCGCTTGCAGATCGCGCTCGAAATTGCGCGGGATGATGATCACCCCGCAGGCTTGGCCCGTGCGCAGCAGCGCGTCCCCCCGCTCCTGGGAATCGGTCGCTTGAGCGATGCGCATGGAGGGCAGGGAGTCGGCCTTGCGCAGGAAATCGCGCGAGGCGCTGCTTTTATCCAGATCGACAGCCGCCACCGGCAGATCGCGCATCTGCCCGCCTGCGAACACCGCAACGAGGATAAACATCGCGGTAAGCGGCGCGATGACGAGCACCCACCAAAAGAGCACGCTGTGTGCGGCGCGCCGGATCTCGGAGGCAAAGGCGGCGGCAAATTCGGACACGGCTTATTCCTTAAACTCAAACGGGTAGCTGAAGATCACGCTCATGCCCGGGCGCAGCCCCTTTGCAGGCTCAACGGGACGTGCGCGCACTTCAAAGGTCTTGAGATCGTAGGAGCCTGAGTTGTTGGTGGCCCTCCAGGTCGCGTAACTGCCCAAAGGGGAGATGTAGTCTATCTTAAAGAGGATCTTCTGCTCCCCAAGAGCCGGCACGGCGGCGTAAAGCTCTTTGCCCATGCGCACCTCTCTTAGCTGATCCTCTTTTAAAAACGCGCTGGCCCAGAGATCATCCAAATTGATCATGGTCGCCAAAGGGTAGCCCGCCGCGGCCAGCTCGCCGCGCTTTGCCACGATCTTGGAGATCTCCCCGGACACCGGGGCTTTGAGCTCCAGATCTTTGGCGATGCTCAGCGTCTCCTCAAGCTGCGCCTCGAGCGCTTTTACCTGAGCCTGCGCCTGCTCGATGTCCTCGGCGCGCGTGCCGTTTAAGCCCTCATCCAAAGCAGCTTTTGCCGTCTCTTCCGCGGCTTTGGCCTGCCTTAAGGCGCGCTCGCTCTCCTCAAACTTGTCCCTTGAGATCACGCGCTGCTTGTAGAGGGCCTGCAGCCTTGCATAGCTGCTTTGGGCGCGCGTGAGCGCGGCCTTGGCTGAGGCGTGGCTGCTTTTAAGCTGCGAGAGCTCCTCATCGCGCAGGCCTTTGTGCGCTTTGTCCAAAGCCGCTTTGGCCTGCGCCAGCGCCTCCTGCGCCTGGCGCACTTTAGGCAGCATCTCCGAACCGTCTAACGTGAGCACGAGATCGCCTGCCTTTACCGCCTGGCCTTCTTTTACTTCCTCTGAGGCCACGCGCGCGGTGAATTTGGCGCTGATGTCGATGCGATCGCCGTCGATCTCGCCCTGCACAAAACCAGACTGCCTGTCGGTGTCCAGAACTCCGGTGAGCGCCATCACGGCGATGCCCAGCGCGGCGACCAGCAGCAGCGCCGGGAGCAGGAAGATCCCGATGAGGCTTTTGTGAGTGTCCATAAAACTGTCCTCCTGGGCGTCAGCCGTTTACGGCCAGCGATCCGATCATCTCTGAGAGCATCCCGGTGTCTGCTTTAAGATCCTCGGTGATGCCGGGAGCGGCGCTTAAAAACTCGTGATCGCGCAGCACCCCGAAAACGCCGTCGATGATCAGGAAGGCGCGCAGTTTGTTGCGCCGTGAAAAGCCGCTGCCGCTGTGTTCGTTAAGCAGTTTTTCGATCTCTTCAAAAAGCGGCAGGAAGACCTCGGAAAAAAGCTCTTTGGTGCCTTCGTCCCCGGCTTTGAGCGAGCGGCGCAGCAGGATGTAATAAGAGCTGTCATGCGCTTTTACGAAGTTCTCCTCCAAGATCACGCGGATTTCCCCGGATAAAACCTTTAAAAGCTCGCAGTCTTTAAGTTTGGAGCCGTCAAGTCCTCTGAGCCTTGAAACAATGGGATCGATGGTGGATTTGAGGTGATCTTTAAGCGCTTTGCGCACTTCGCGGTAGAGGTGATCTTTGGTGCCGAAATGAAAGCTGATGAGGCCGAGGTTGCAGCGGGCCTCGCGCGCGATCTCGCGCGTGCTCGTGCCGGAAAAACCCTGCTCGCCGAAAAGTTTCATGCCCGCTTCGATGAGCGCCTGTTTCGTGGCCAGGCCGCGCGCGCGGCGCCTGTCTTCAGGATAAACGGATGCGGGATCAGTAAATATAGACTGTTCGGCCATGTGTTCCTCCTCGCTTTGCCTGATCGCAATGTAGCGGCTGCAAATCACTTAGTCAAGCGACTAATTTTATACGATCCGTATAAATATCATTACAAATCAATAAGTAGCTAAGAGGTAAGTGCCAGCGGCGCCCGGCGCGGCAGCTGCCAAATTATTTTGCCGTTTGGCCCGGGGACAAGGAAGAACCGCGCCGGCGGCTAAGCGGTGCGTCCTGAGGATTTGAAGCTGATAAAGGGGATTTTTTCTGCCCTGTTGCGGGCCGGGCAGAGCTGTCTTAGAGGGTGATCTCTATCTGGTTGCCTTCTGCATCGAGGGCGCAGGCTATCGTAATAGCCGTCTCCGGTGGTCCGCGGCCCGCTTGTCACCTGATAGCCGTCAGTTTTAAGGCGCGCGGCCAGTTCATCGACTTTTTCTTTGCTGCCCAAAGAGAAAGCCAGGTGGATAAAGCCGGTCCTCGCCATGGGCTTTGGCTGATCGTCCATGGAAGTCTTGTGCATGATCTCAAGGCGTGCGCCGCCGTCGAAATTGATGAAGTAAGAGCTGAAGCCGTTCTTTTCGTTGCGGTAGATCTCATTGGCCGTGCCGCCGAAATATTTGACGAAGAATTCCCTGGCCTTTTCCAGATCTTTTACGTAAAGGGCTGCGTGTTCGATTTTCATGGGAGCTCCGGGGTGCGGTAATTAAAGCAATATGCTGTTATTCAATCAAAATTATCACAATATCTAAAATATTGCGCTTTTTTTACCATGAAAAGCCCTGGCAGGGTGCGATCCTGCGCGTTTTTGTGAGCCTGCGAGCTTTTCACAGATACCTGCCGGTTACGCTCTCAGGGCAGGCGCGGATGTCATCAGGCGTGCCCTCGCACACGACACGGCCGCCTTCGCCTCCTCCTCCCGGGCCCATGTCGACTATCCAGTCGGCGCTGCGGATCACGTCCTGATCATGCTCGATGACGATCACCGTGGCGCCCTTTGAGACCAGCGCATCAAAGATCCCGATGAGTTTTTTCACATCCTGGGGGTGCAAGCCGATCGTGGGCTCATCGAACACGAAGACCGCGCCTTTTTGGCTGCGCCCCATCTCCGAACAGAGCTTAAGCCGCTGCGCCTCGCCGCCTGAAAGCCCCGGCGTGGCCTCGCCGAGCGTGAGGTAGCCCACTCCGAGATCCGCGAGGATCTGCAGGCGGTTTTTCACCGAGGGGAGATCGCTCAGCGCCGGAAGCGCCGCCTGAGCTTCCATGGCCATCACCTCAGGCAGCGAGCGCGCCTTGCCGTCGGCGCATATCCTGCGGATTTCGCTCGCCTCTTTGCCGTAACGGCTGCCGCGGCAGGAAGGGCAGGGGATGTCGACATCCGGCAAAAACTGCACATCGAGGCTCACCTCGCCCGTGCCGTCGCACTCGGGACAGCGCAGCGCCCCGGTGTTATAAGAGAAATCCCCGGCGCGGCGCCTGCGCGCTTTCGCATCCGGGCTGGCGGCCCAGGCCTTGCGCAGCTCATCGTGCACGCCGCAGTAGGTGGCGACGGTCGAGCGCACGTTGATGCCGATGGGGCTGGCGTCTATGAGTTTGGCCGCGGTCAAACCGGGTGCGTCCAGGGCTTTGACATGCGCTGGCAGCGGCGTGTTTGAGAGCTTTGAGAGCAGCGCGGGCATAAGCGATTCCAAGATCAGCGTCGTCTTGCCGGAGCCTGAGACTCCCGTGATCACACAAAGACGGTTTTGCGGGAAGCGCACTTTGAGCGCATGCACGGTGTGCAGCGGCGTGGTCTCAATGGCGATGGCGCCTGCGTCAAACATGTGCGCTTTTAGAGCCTGAGCTCTGGCGGGCGCCTGTTTGTTCCCAAGATAAGGGGCGATCACCGAATGCGGCGAGGCTTTGACCTCGGCGACCGTGCCCTGCGCGATGATGCGCCCGCCGTTTGCGCCGGCGCCGGGGCCGAGTTCGAGCAGATGATCGCAGCGGCGCAGCACCTGGGTGTCGTGATCGACGACGATCACGCTGTTGCCGTCGGCCTTGAGATCGTCCATGACCCCGGTGAGGCCTTCGAGGTTGCGCGGATGCAGGCCGATTGACGGCTCGTCCAAGACATAGAGCACGCCGGTCGTGCGGTTGCGCACGGCGCGGGCAAGCTGCACGCGCTGCCGCTCGCCCGTGGAGAGCGTGGCGCCGGCGCGATCGAGCGAGAGGTAGCCAAGCCCGAGATCCAAAAGCCTCGCGGCCGTCATCTGGAAGGAATCGCAGATGCTCTGCGCCATGGGGCGCATGGGCTCGGGCAGCGTGCCGGGCACGCCTTTGACCCAGGCGATGAGCTCGGTGAGGCTCAGCGTGCAGGCTTTGGCAAGGTTCATTCCGGCCAAAAGCGGCGCGCGGGCTTTCTCTGACAGGCGCGTGCCCTGGCAGTCAGGGCAGGGCGTTATCTTTAAAAAGCGCTCCACGCGCTTCATGCCTTTCTCGTCTTTGACCTTGCTTAGGGCGTTCTCCACGGTATAAACGGCGTTGTAGTAGGTAAAATCGAGCTCGCCTGCCGTTTCCGTGTTCTTGGCCTTGTAGAAGATGTGCTTTTTGACGGCCGGGCCGTGGAAGACGATTTCCCGCTCTTTTTCAGTAAGCTCTCTGAAGGGCACATCCGTGCGTACGCCCATGGCGCGGCACACGTCCGTCATCAAAGACCACATGAGCGTCTTCCAGGGAAGCACCGCGCCATCGTCGATGCTCAGGCTCTCATCGGGCACGAGCGTGCTCTCGTCGACCGCCCTGACAAAGCCGGTGCCCTGGCAGCGCGGGCAGGCGCCCTGGGAATTGAAAGAAAGCTCTTCGGCAGACGGGCCGTAAAAGCGCGCGCCGCATTCAGGGCAGGTGATCTCCTGCTCGGCCGCGACCGCGAGCGTGGGCGGGACATGGTGCCCGTTAGGGCACACATGGGAGGAGAGGCGCGAGAACATCAGGCGCAGCGCGTTTAGGAGCTCGGACATGGTGCCGAAGGTGCTGCGGATCCCGGGCACGGCCGGGCGCTGGTGCAGCGCCAGGGCCGATGGGATGTAGAGCACCTCGTCCACCGCCGCGCGCGAGGCCTGCGTGAGGCGGCGGCGGGTGTAGGCCGAGAGCGCTTCGAGGTAGCGGCGCGATCCCTCGGCGTAGAGCACGCCCATAGCCAGCGAGGATTTGCCGGATCCTGAAACTCCGGCGATGCCGACGATCTCGTTTAAAGGGATGCTGACGTCGAGGTTCTTTAAGGTGTGCACCCGGGCGCCGCGCACCAGGATGTGATCAGGGCGGTCTGAGGTTTTGGTCATGAAAGGGTTCCCTGCGTTTTTTCTTTCATGATACTCGCGCGGTAAACAAAGAAATGATCACCGATCCTGCGCACCGGGATCACGCTCCTGACGTGCGGTTTTTCATTAAAAGCCTGCACCAAAAAAAGGCCGCGCTCCCCGGGCCGCCGGGATTTTAGCCGCTTCGAGTTTTATTGCTGTTTTGTAATTAAAAAATATTTTTGGAAAATGCAGGCAAAAATACGATTTTGTTCTGATATTCAGGAAACACTAAAAGTTAAAAATTTTTGCTGCTGGCGGAACTGACGACTGATTAGAATATTTTTAATTAAATATCAAATTATTAAATCAAATTAAATTGAGTCTTTTCGCCTCGCAAATCCACACGAAAACGCTAAAAACATAAAATGTTATGCAGATCACGCTTGACAGTGGGCAAAAGCCGGCGGATTATGAAACCACATCAGGAAATTCCTCCTGCTGTGGTTTTACAGGTACATTATGAACAATAAGCTTAAGTCACTGCTGAATGAGCCTCGCTCTTCAGTATTCAGCTTCGGAAACGCTCTGTTCCCGGAATTTTTGTCTGTCCCCGCTTCATCCTGCCGCTGCCTCCTCTCCTGCATGCGCATGTGTATGTGCATGTGATCGCCGTCTCTTAGGCGTTTATTCCCGTGTTCCGTCACTGACGGAGTTTTGATCTTCAAAATCAGCCTGAAAGTTTTTCGCCCTAGAAAAGCCTTTTGGATGATATTCAAGATCTCTCTAACTAAATATTTAGTTATAAAAAATTCGTTCCGGTACAGGCAGTTTTATCCCTGCCTTATACAGGATACAAACTCAATTTTTTTAAAAAAACTTATTGGACACATACAGTTATCATTAAGGGATTCACTATGAAAAACACGATTAAACTTTCGCTTCTCGCTTCGGTTCTGGCTTTCTCGGCGTTTTCCGCGCAGGCAGCCCAGATTTATTCCAAGGATGGCACCACCCTGGGCATCAACGGTTATATAGACACCGTTTACTGGTCTGGCCACAACAACCTGGTCAGCGACAAAGGCGATCAGACGATCGGCTACCGTGTCCGTTTCGGCCTTGACGGCCGCACCAGGCTGACGGACGGCATCGACGGTTTTGCCAGATACCAGACCCAGTACCAGGAAAACGGCAGCAGCACTGAAGCCGTTCCCACGCAGCTGCGCGATGCCTATGTCGGCATTGATTTTGGCAAATACGGCACTTTAAAGGCCGGCCGTTACCTCGACAACCTCTACAAGATCGAAGGCATTACCGATATCTTTGAACGCTTAAGCGGCTTTGGCGAGCAGTTTGCCAACCGCAACAGCGGCAAAATCAACTATGAGATTAATTTCAAAGGCTTCTCCGCGGCGTTGGAGTACCAAACCGCGGTGGACAACTACTCGTTCATCGACTACAAAGCCAACGTCGACAGAGGCTACTCGCTGGTTTTAGGCTATACCTCGCCTGACGTGCTCTTCGGGCCGGTCAGCATTCACGCAGCTTACGGTTACTTCGATTTCCAGGACACGGATGCGGCTAACCTCAACAATTTCAAGTACGACTCCAAACTGGAAAAATACACGCAGAACGCTGACGACAGCGACAACTACGGTGTGTCTTTAACCTGGGGCAATTTAGGCAGCGGCCTCTATCTTGCAAGCTGGTTTGAGGAGTCCAAGGTCAGCTATAACAGCGACATCGATGACTACAAGATCAAGTCCTCCGAGACCGCGGTAAGCTACGCCTTCTCAAACGGCATCACTTTGCAGGCAGGCTACGACTGGAAACGCTATGTCGACACTTCAACGACGAAGCGCAAGGGCGTGCTCTTCCTGAGCTACAACCCTAACGCCAGCTTCCGCGTGTGGACGGATGTGGCCTTTGACGCCGGCTCCTCTGACGACATTTCCGATGACACGCTTTACTCTGTCGGCGCCCGCTTTGTCTTCTGACAATTGAGGATCCGCAAACTTAAGGCCGAAGCGTTGCGCTTCGGCCTTTATGGTGTTTAAAGCAGGCGATCGCAGTGCAGGCTCATACGGCTGAAGAACCCGGCCGCCAGGCTTGATTTCAGCTCAGGGATATGGTTCGTCAGAAACAGCCTGGCCGTTTTGCCGCCGGAATTCGATCATGAGATCTTCTGCAAGATAAAGATCGCTCCTGCAGTGCATGTCGGAAATCCCTTCATGCAGCAGCGGGTAAAGCTCCGAGTGATAGAAGAAATCCAACGCCTGGTTATAGGAGAGTTTTGCCTGGTCTGCAAACAAGGCGATCACGCGGGCGAACTTCATCTGCAGCAGGATGGGATTGGCGTTCATGGTAAAATTATTCTGTAAAACAAAGTAAATTATCGCGCCTGCTCTGCGCCGCCGGCTGTCAGCGCGCTGAGAGACTGTCGCCGGCGATCCCCGCTTCCTCAAGCATTTCGATGATGTCGTTTACGATGTAGTCTTTGCCCTGGGTATGCAGGATCTCCGCGTTGGGATCAGGTAATCCTGCAAGATGCGCTTTTTTGCAAGGGCGTCGTAAACCGCGCGCGGATCGGCTTTAAGCCTGATGGCGGTGTTCTCGATGCAAAAGACGATGAAGTTTAGCTCGTCCGGCGATTTGATCTCGTGTTCGCTGTCCATTTAAGGCTGCTGCCTCAGTTCTTTGACACAGCTTTGATCATTCCAGCGGTTTTTAAAGATGTAAAGCCCCAGGTTCTCCAGGGCGCTGGCGAAACTTACGAATTGCGGATCGTCTTTTGCCGGCGTGATTTTGCGGTTGCCCTCGGCCTTGAACATCTGGGATTTGCGGTTGGGCTCAAGCTGCGCGAAGCGTTTTCCTTCAAGATAGCCGAATTCGTCATGGTAGACGAGCAGGGCGCGCTCTTTGGCGTCAGCGCGCGTGAGATCCTGCCCGACGAAAGGGAAGGATCCGGAGACGCCGGTGAGCGAGAGCACGGTCGGGGCGATGTCGATCTGGTTTACGGTGCGCTTGTCGCTGCGCGGGGTCACCTCAGGGGAGATGATGAGCGCCGGGATCAGGAACTCCTTGAGCGGCAGTTCATGATCGGACTCGACGCGGCTTTCATGATCGGCGATGACCACAAAGAGCGTGTCTTTATAGTAGGGCTCCTGTTTTGCCGCCTCAAAGAATCTGCCTAAAGCGTAGTCGGCGTATTTCACGGCGGCAAGGCGTTTGGGCTCATCGGTCTGAATGCCGCCGATGTCCACTTTGCCCTCGGGGATGTCAAAGGGATCGTGGAACGAGCTTGAGAACACCACGGACATGAACGGCACTCCCTGCTCATGCCACTTTGTGAATTTCTCGTTGGCGCGCGCGAACAGATCCTCGTCGCTTACGCCCCAGGAGGCCACGAACGACGGGTTTTTGTAATCCTTCTGCTCGGTGATCTCATCGGTGCCGTTGTAGAGGAAGTAGGTGCGCATGTTGTCAAAGTGGCTCTCGCCGCCGTAGATAAACGAGGTGCGGTAGCCGAGATCTTTGTAGATCTGCATGAGCGTGGCCATGGGCGCGGCGTGATCGAGTTTGACCTGCGAGGCCAGAGGCGAGGGCGGAAAGCCTGCGGTGACGGCCTCGATGCCGCGCACGCTGCGATGCCCCGCGGCTATCATGTTCTCAAACCACCAGCCTTCTTTTGAAAGCTTTTCAAGCTCCGGAGTCAGCGGCAGGCCGCCTAAGCTCCCCACAAAATCAGAGCCCATGGACTCCTCAAGGATGATGACGACGTTGCGGCGGCTCTGCGGGATCACCGCGGGTGCGATCACCTGGTTTACCGGGCATTTGGCATCAAAGACCGCAGGCTCGGTGCGCGCGGAGAGGGCGCGCATGGCCTTGAGCACATCGGCCTCGCTTTCAAAGGCGTAGATCTGGCCTTCGCTGAGATCATTCTCGCCGTAGTGCCTTAAAGCGTAGAAGACGTTAAATGACGAGTTCACCGGCAGGCTGTTGGCCAAAGGCGAGGTCGAGAACGAGAGCATGGAGGGGTTGAGCGGGCGGTGCCCGAGGGTCGAGCGGATCCCCAGAGGGATGATGATCATAGCAAGCGCCAGCGAGACGAACGCCCCTTTGAGGCTGCCGCACTCCCAGTGCTTTAAAAGGCGCAGTGAGAGCTTAAAGCCCAGGACAAAGCAGGCAAGGCCCAGCAGGACTGAGAACACTGTGGCGAAAAGGTGGCCGCCTAAGAGCGTTGAGGCCACCTCTTTAGGGTAGATGAGGTAGTCGACAAACAGGTGGTTGGGGCGGATACCGTACTCGAGGATAAAGGGCGGGGTGGCAAACTCCACAACGAAGTTTACGGTAAGGACGAGCGCAAGGTACGCAGAGAGCAGGTATTTGCAGGGCTTTGCCATGCCGCGGCACAGGGCGCAGATGAGGACAAAGAGCGCGGCCGGGGCGTACATGGAGCAGACGATCGAGAAGTCGGTGCGCAGGCCCTGCAAGAAGATGTAACCCAAATGCCCCTGGGCGCTTGGGAATTTCCAAATGCACAGGCCGGCTCTTGAGAGCGTGAAGATCAGCAGCGACAGCGCCGCGAAGGCCAATACCGGCATGATCCCCCGGCGCAGCATCTTCCCCATAACTCTTTCCCCCAGTCTCAGACAGCGCACCGTATTGTGACCGCAAAAGCTAATTTTTGCAAAGAGATCGGCTATAGTTATGAGCTTGCAAATTTAAGAAACATGAATGCGCCCGGTGATGTGCCGGCGCTTTAGAGGACGGCATGGCAAAACTCAAGACCAAAGACGCGCAGGAACTCTTTATCCTGCTGCAGCAGGCTTTTTTCAAGCACCCCGAGAACAATTCCAGTTTTGAGAGCGCAAAAGGCGCTGACGGCGCCGCCGCTGTCACGATGACGGTCGCGGCCAATTTTGATGTCTCAAAGGTAAGTTCCTCTCTCAAAAAGCGCCTTGCGGGGATCATCCCGGAAAACTCAGAGCGCACGACGCTGTGCACCGTGGTGTTAAAGGCCGCGCGCGAGGGCGAGGGCATCAAGGTTAAGACCGCCGACACGAAATTTACGCTCGAGCCGCGCTTTAACGTCTTCACCCCGACGGACACGAAGATCATCGAGGTGCTCGCCGAGCGCATGATCGACTGGAAAAAAGTGCACGAGGCCGCGGCCAAAGCCCTGGAGGCCGATGCTCACGCTCCGTTTACCGTCGTGCCCGCGGAGGTCCTCGATCTGCGCGTGCTCGTCAACAGCCCGAACCTGCGCTTAGGCGACATCGACGTCTCCGGGCTTGACGATCTGACGTACTGCTTTGCCATCTATGACAATAACAAGGTCTCGGAGAACCAGCGCACCGACTTCTCCGGCATAGAAAAATGGGACACCTCGAACGTCAAAAAGATGCTGGGCGTGTTCGCCGGCTGCGTGAACTTTAACAAGGACATCTCCATGTGGGACACCTCCAAGGCCGAAACCATGGACGTGATGTTTGCCAGCTGCAAGAAATTCAACCAGGACCTCTCAAAGTGGGATGTCTCAAAAGTCGAATCCATGAAAGGCATGTTCTACCGCGCCGAAAGCTTTGACCAGGATCTGAGCGCCTGGGACACCTCCGCGGTAAAAGACATGTCCTACACCTTCTTTAAGGCCAAAGCCTACAGCCATGATCTGAGCTCGTGGAACACCGGGAGCGTCAAAAACGACGAGAACATGTTCCTCGAGTGCCCGCTGGACTCGCATTTGCACCCGCGCCTGCCTTCTGAGGATTTCAAGATGAAATACTACGAGAAGTATGTGGCGGGCAACGGGCGCGGCAGGCGCAAGATGGACATCAAGCAAAAGCTCCTGATCGCTTTGGCTTTTCTGGCCATGCTCGTCGTGTTCGGCATCATGGGACAGACGCCGCCGCAGGGCTGATCGCACGCTATGGGTGCGATTGTGACCTCACAGACAGATACAGAGCTGTAAAAGGAATATGATAACTGCTGATATCTGTTTAAGATTTTTAGTCGCAGCGGAATAACACCATTCATGGCCGATCCTGAAAATAAAGTCAAAGCCAATCCGAAGCTCCTGCGGAAGACTTCCGACAGCGACTGCCAGAAGATCATGGAGCAGCAGCTGGGGAAATTCCTCACCCGCTGCGGCGTGGCCCGCAAATCCTACAGCTTTGACAAATTCCGCACGCTCGATGCGGTCATAGACGCCGTGTTTACCTGGCGCCTGGACGTCACCATCAATGACGAGCCCGTCGACCGCGATCACATCTCAAGCTCGGTGCTCATGAGCCTCCAGCAGCTGGAGGATCAGACCAAGTCCATCCGCGATGATCTGCGCTCGGATACTGAAGCCTTAAACACCGTCGCCTCCAAAGAAAGCCGCCACGGTTTTGCCGAGCTGGTGAAAAACACCCGGCTTCTCAACATGCTGCGCAAGCAGGAGCTCGTGGGCTATGCCGTGTGCCCCAAATGCCGCGGCGCCAATGAGATCAAGTGCGAGATCTGCGGCGGCTCAGGCAAGATCCCCTGCCCGGACTGCCACGGCAAGGGCGACAACTGCCCGTTCTGCTACGGCCACGGCTACATTACCTGCCCGGAGTGCTCAGGCAGCGGCAAGGCCGAGTGCCCGGTGTGCGGCGGCAAAGGCCAGGTCGGGGTGCGCCGCACCATCACCCAGCAGGTCGTGCGCGCCGACCGCTTTGATTTTAAGGTGGGCGAGGGCGACAGCAAGATCGATCCGACCGGTCTCTCCGAGGACATGAAGACGGCCCTGACCTCGGGCACAGCGTTTACGCTGGCGGAGACGGACTCAGGCGGCAACAGCTTCATAATGGATTTTCGCGGCTACAACAGCTGCCATGAGATCGTCGTGCACCTGCGCGGCGTTGACAACGCGTTCCTATATACCACCTGCGGCGATCGCTGCGATCCGGTGTCCAAGCCTCAGCTCTTTGACTATGTATCCGAAGGGACGATGCGCGAGTTAGGCGAGATCGCCTCCGACACCGATCGCGATTTCAACGAGCGGCGCCTGTCCGCCGTCAGCGTGCTCAAAAACAACGAGGTGCTCACGCGCACCGTCAAGGGCATGGACACCGTTTTGGCCTCCGTGCTCGGCAGCCGCTGCAAGAAGGCGGGCATCAATTACCAGTCGATCCGCAACCCCGAGGACTGGCACCGGGATCCGCAGCTTCGCTCCATAGTCTCCAAGGCGCGCCCTGAATATCTCGCGAGGGTCTCCGGGCTGCTGAGGACGAACGCCGGATACTTCATCTCCAAAGAGTTTGCCAATGAGATGGCGGTGAGCCTCGTGAATCTCATGCCGCTGATGGCGCGCGAAAAGCGCGGCGGCGCGGTGTGGAATGCCACGAGCATCCTGACGTGGATGGTCACGGGCCTCATCATGTTTTTAAGCCCCAACTACGTAACGGCGGCAGTGATGCTGCTCATTTCCATGCTGCTGGCCGTCGGTGTGTCGCTTGTGGGCACGCGCAACCTGTTCGTCTACATGCTGACCTCCAACCCCGGGATCACCCATTTCGGGCGCCGCATCCCGAACATGAGGCCGGATCTGATGGCGGGCGTGAAGTTCCTGGCCGTAAACCTCTGCGTGATCATGTTCGTGATCGTGCTGTGCGGCTAATCAGCCGACAGGCGCGGATCCTTAAAAACGGCGAGGCCGCCCCGTCCGCTTTTGCTGAATGTGACCTGTCTTGCGGACGCGCGTTTTCAGATGAAATATGATTAAATGCTCTTGTGGGGCAGGGTTTTCAGATTTAATGCCGTTCCGGCGCCGGAACGGCGCAGCCAATTAGTGCGTTTTTATGGCCGAACCGGTGGATAAAGTCAAAGCGATCCCGCCGCTGGTCAGAAGGGCTTCTGACAGCGAATGCCGCGTGATCATGGAGCAGCAGATCGAGAAATTCCTCTCGCGCTGCGGCGTGCTCCGTGAGGCTTACAGCTTTGACAATTTCCGCACGCTCGACGCGGTCATAGACGGCATCTTTACCTGGCGCCTTGATGTCACGGTAAACGACGAGCCCGTCGATCGCAATCACATCTCCAGCTCGGTGCTCATGAACATCAAGGCCATGGACGAGCAGACGCGGCGCATCCGCGACAAGCTGCGCGAGGACACCGAAGCCTTAAACACCATCGCCGCCAAGGACAGCCGCCACGGCTTTGCCGCGCTGGTGCGCAACACGAAATTCATCAACATGCTCCACAAACAGGAGCTCGTGGGTTACGCCGTGTGCCAGAACTGCCACGGCGCCAAGGAGATCAAATGCCACGGCTGCGACGGCACGGGCAAGATCACCTGTCCCGACTGCCACGGCAAGGGCGTGAACTGCCCGCGCTGCTACGGCCACGGTTATGTGACCTGTCCGGAATGCTCCGGCAGCGGCAAGGTGAACTGCCCCTCCTGCCACGGCAAAGGACAGATCGGGGTGCGCCGCACCATCGTCCAGCAGATCGTGCGCTCCAACCGCTTTGATTTCAAAATCGGCGAGGGCGAGAGCAAGATCGATCCCGTCGGGCTTTCAGATGACATGAAAGCGGCGCTCACCCAGGGCACGGCCTTTGATCTCGCCGAGGAAGAGGCCGCAAGCAACAGCCACATGATGGACTTCCGCGGGCTGAACACCTGCCATGAGATCATGGTGCACCTGCGCGGCGTTGACGCGCCTTTTCTCTATACGACCTGCGGCGACGGCTGCGATCCGATCTCCAAGCCCCAGCTCTTTGATTTCGTCTCCCAGGCGGCCATGAGCGAGATCGGCGAGATCGCCTCGGACACGAAGCGCGATTTCAACGAGCGCCGCGTGGCCGCGTGCAACGCGCTCGAGGCCAATGAGGTGCTGACGCGCACCGTCAGGGGCATGGACACCATATTGACCTCAGTGCTCGAGAGCCATTGCAGGAAAGCGGGCATAGATTTCCTCTCGGTGACCGATCCCGAAGACTGGCGCACCGAGCCTGATCTGCGCGCGATCATCTCCAAGGCCCGCCCGGAATACATCGCCAGGGTGAGCGTGCTCTTAAGGCAGAACGCCTCGTACTTTATTTCAAAAGAGTTTGCCGACGCCATGGCGGCAAACCTCGTAAACCTCGTCCCGTTCATGGCGCGCGAGAACCCGGGCACAGTGATGATGTGGAACGCTGCGAGCATCCTGGCGTGGTTTGTCACCGGCCTCATCATGTTTTTGTTCCCCTCGCCCGGCATGGCTCTGGTGCTGTTTTTGCTCTCGGCCGTGCTGGCTGTGGGCGTGTCGCTTATGGGCACGCGCAACCTGCTCATCTACATCTTTACCTCAAAATTCGGGATCACCCATTTAGGCCGCCGCATCCCGAACATGAAGCCTGACATCATGTCGGCCGTAAAGTTTTTGGTCATAAACCTCTTTGTGATCATGATCATCGCCGTGTTAAACGGCTGAGTCCTTTTTAAGCATTGCCCCTGAGGGAAGTTTTATGAACGATCTTTCCGCGCTCGCCGGGACATTTGGCTGTGTCCTGGCCTTTGATTCGTTTAAAAACTGCATGAGCGCAGCCGCGGCCTGTGAGGCCGCAGCCGCCGGTGTCAGATCAGGCGTTCCCGGGGCGCGCTGCGTGAGCGTGCCGGTTTCAGACGGCGGCGAGGGGCTTTTGGAGGTGCTCACGGACTCGGGCGTGTTCACGAGTACCGATCTCATAAAAGTCCCGGCCAAAGACGCGTATTTTGGGGAGCTTGAGGCGCAGCTGCTCATGCGCGAGGGCACGGCCGTCATCGAATGCGCGCGCACGGTGGGCCTTGAGATCGTGCAGCCGCGGGGGCTGCGCTTTAAAGATGGCACTTCATTTGGCCTTGGGATGCAGATCAAAGCAGCGCTGGATCGCGGCGCGCGCAAAATCGTGATCTCACTGGGCGGCAGCGCCACGAACGACGGCGGCGCGGGCATGGCTCAGGCGCTGGGCGTGCGCTTTTATGACGCCGCGGGCAGCCTGCTTAACACCCCGGTGCGTGTAAAAGATCTCGGGCGCATCGCCAGAGCGGATTTTTCGGCTTTGGATGCGCGGGTGCGCCGTTGCGCCTTTGAGATCCCCTGCGACGTCGAAAACCCGCTTTTGGGCGAGCGCGGGGCCACCGCGGTGTTCGGACCGCAAAAAGGCGGGAGCGCCTCGGATCTTAAAGATGCCGAGCAGGGGCTTGCGGCTTACGCCAAAGCCATGGAACAGGCTACCGGACTTAAGGGCGCCGCCTTGCAAAAGGGCGCGGGCGCCGCAGGCGGGCTCGGGGCCGGGTGCCTGTTCACGCTCAAGGCCGCGCTGCGCCCCGGCATCGACACGGTTTTGGATCTCACCGGCTTTGATGAGGCAATAAAGGGCGCGGATCTCGTGATAACCGGCGAGGGGCGCAGCGACTTCCAGTCAGCGCAGGGCAAGGTGCCCTCAGGGGTGATCCGCCGCTGCGTGAAAGCCAAAATTCCCTGCCTGGTGATAAGCGGCAGCCTCGGGGAGGGCGCAGAAGATCTTGAGGCGCTCGGGGCGGCGGGGATCTTCTCAATCCAGCGCGGGCCTTTGAGCCTTGAGGAGAGCGTAAAACAGGCGCCGCAGCTGCTTTTTTCGCAGTGCCGGGCGCTTACGCGCACGGTCGCGGCGTTTTTGGGGAAGCCAGCCTTTTGAGATCAAAAAAACGCCCGGGTTTTAAAGCCCGGGCGCAACGCCTTTAAGGAGAATCAGTACTGTTTGCCGTCAAGCATGAACTCGAGGTAAACCTGCTTTAAGAAGTCGGTGGCGATCATGTAGTGCCAGTCCTCTTTCTCAGGGGGCTGTTCGCCGCGCTCGCGAAGCTCCGTGCAGACGATAAGCCCGCGTTTTTGGTTAAGCCCGAGCTCCCATGCCTTGCGCAGCAGTTCCGACGCGGTTCTGGCGGTGAGGAAGCCCGGCAGCCCCGGGCGCAGGTGGTTGTCGCCGTAGAGCGGGCTGTGAGGATCGAGCACGGCGTTTGACAGGTGCACGAGGCCGATATACTCCTGCATGTTCTCGAGCGCGTGGTTGATGAGCTCGCGGTTTAACGCGGAGTGCGCGGTGTCAAAGCAGCAGTAAAGCGTCGGCAATTCGGGCTTTAAGATCTGCATGAGCTCAAACGTGTCCTCGGTCGTGCCCAGCAGGGCGCGGCGTCCGGAGAATTTCTCCAGCGCCTCGAATATAAGGTTCTGGTGGCGGTCGCGGGCGAAAGCGGTGAGTTCTTTGAGGCTCTTGATGAGCTGGCGGTAGGCCTCGGATTTGTCGAGGATGCCGACGTTGCGCCCGGAGACGACGCCGAAGCTGCCTGATCCGCACTCGCAGGATTCGTCTATGAGCTTTTTGAGGGTGTCCACGGATTTGCGGCGCGCGCTTTCATCTATGGCGTTGATGTCCAGCCCGTGCTCTGCGGCATAGAGGCCGCTCCACACCACGACGTTGCCGATGTTGCAGCCTTGCACGCGGAAAGCGTTCTGGATGCGCAGGCGATCCTCGCGGCGCTCGATGACCGGCAGCTCTATGGAGCGGTAGAACCCGTCCTGCACGATGTGCTCGACCCGGCTTGCCAGGAAGGCGCCGTCATGAAATCTCGTGTGGTAGACCTCAGCCATGTGCACTGAAGGGATGATGTAACCGGATTTTGCAACGCCCATGCCGCGCTCCTTGCATAACGCCTAAGATCTCACCTATGAGATTAGCGGCGCGAAGGCGTCCGCGCAACGGCGAATTGTCCGAGTTGAAAGGCAGATCGCACTCTCAGGCGGCTTTTTTTGCGCTGCGGCCCGAAAAAATTTGCGCTGGTCTTTAGCGGCGCCAAAAATGTGAGCAAGCCCAAATTCTCTGCGGCGCGGCGCTTTATGCCAAAACTCGCTTAACAGCGCTTAAAGGCCCCGGGTTTGCGCGCCGCCGCGCAAACTGCGCGGGCGCGGCTCGGCGCTTTAATTTCGTGATCGTATAATGAGGCAGTTGCCTTTGTCTGGCAGGGAGGAGCGGTGAAACACGGGCTTTTGATGATCGCGGCGGCTTTTTTGGCGCAGGCATGTTTATGTGCGCAGGCTGCCATAACCGCGCCCGCGGCACCTCCCGAACTCCCTGAGACCTTAAAGAGCTTTCGCACCCAGGTGCAGCTTGAAGAGCAGGAGATGCTCAAAAGCCAGCAGCAGGACACTGAGGAGGCCGATCCTGCCGATGTCGCCGAGGCGCCTTTCGTGCCCGGGGATGAGAGCGCGGGCGTGCTGAGAGTATCCGATCCTTATATGCCCGGCCAGGTGCTGGGCGTCCCTGATTACGGTATGCTCGTCGTGCGCTTTTTTGACGCCGGCGGCGTGCCCTGGGAGATCGCCTCGGTGAAAACCGAGAACCCGGGCTTTACGGCCGAAGTGACGGCCTCGCCCTCCGAGCTCATGGTAAAGCAGGCGCAGGGCGCCTCCGCCTCGGGCCTTGAAGTGAGCCTCGCAGGCAGGAGCGGGTCGCTGCTCTTTGTGTTAAGGCCGGCCCGCCTGGAAAACCGCGGCATTGCCGTCACGACGCTCTTGCAGACGGTGAGAATGGACACGGTGCAAAACGGCAAGGCCGCGGTGCGGCCTGAGGCTTTGCGCTTCCCTGAGCCCAATCCCCAGGCGGCGGCCGTGCATTTTGACGAGCAGGCGCTGGAGGGGATCCAAAAGCTGCTGCTCGATTCGGTTGCGGATCTTAAAAAATGACCGGGCTGCGCAAATTTTTATGCCTGCTTGCGGCGGCGCTGCCGCTTTACGGCGATGCCGCGGTGATCCAGTGCCACGGCAGCGCCAAACACTGGCGCGACATCGCCTACGCGCTTCCGCCCATGGACCGCTACCAGAACCTGCGCAACTGCGTGGCCTGGACGGCCTACCAGTTTGAGCTTCCCGAGGAACTGCTTTATTCCGTGCTTTATGTGGAGCGCGGCCCGGTGGACGGCCCGTGCAAGCTCAACACGAACGGCACCTCCGACTGCGGGCCGGCGCAGATCAATGATGTGCGGCTCAAGGAGCTCTCGCGCTTTTCGCTCAGCAAGTCGGATCTGCGCTCCAAGCCCTGCCAGAATGTCTGGGCCATGGGCTATCTGCTGCGCACCGAGATCGAAAAGGCTGACGGCCATATCTGGCGCGGCGTGGGCAACTACCATTTCCACTATTCCGTAAACCGCGGCATCCACAACAATTACATCAGCAAGGTGAAAAAGGCCTGGAAAAAGCTGAACGACGAGATCGAGAAATACTGCGCTGACCGGCAATAGGCCGCGGCGCTTAGGAGCATAACCATGCAAAGATTCAGAACCGTGCTTGCCGTCATCGAGCAGCGCCAGATGCGCCAGCCGGCGCTGATGCGCGCGCTGTCTTTGGCGACTTACGCCAAGATGCACCGCGGCCCGGGGGCGCCGCGCCAGGAGCGCATTATCGCCGTCATGCCGGTCTATGATTTCTCCTGGGATCTCTCCTCTGTGCTCTCGGTGCAGCAGGACAGCGACATCAAGCAGGAAGTTCTGGACAAGCAGCGCGCCTGGCTGCAGGCTTATTTGCAGGTAAACGCCATCGGCTATGACGTAAAGCCGGTGGTCGTGTGGTCCAAAAACGCCGGTCGCGATGTGTTGGAGATCGCGCAGCGCGAGCGCTGCGATCTCATCATCAAAGCCCCGGACGTTCACGGCATGCTCGATGCCATGATCTTCACGCCGCTGGACTGGCAGCTGTTGCGCAACTCGCACCTGCCGGTGTACATCGCCAAAGATCACCTGTGGACGCCCACGGGCATCATCGCCGTGGCCATCGCCGTGCCCTCTGATGATGAAGACGGCAAGCGCACCCGCGAGAGCAACATGCGCATGCTGCGCGAGGCCCAGGAACTCTCGCGCTTTACGCGCTGTCAGATCCACCTCATAAACGCCATTATCCCGATCATTCCTCCGGCGACGCTCGATCTGCCAGGCTTCACGCCGCAGATGGTTTCCGAGGAGAATTTAAAGGAGAGCTGCAAGCAGATCCTGATGTTTGCCGCCCGCCACAACATCCCGCCCGAGCACTGCCACATCCGCGAAGGGCATCCCGACGAGGTCATCCCGGAGCTGTGCCGCGAGCTGCGGCCCACGGCGCTGTTTATCGGCACCTCGGCCCGCCGCGGACTGCCGGTGGCGCTTTTGGGCAACATCTGCGAGCGCGTCGTCGACGAGACGGACTGCGACATCGCGGTGATCACCCCCTCCTGCGCCAGAGACGGCGCGGAGCAAACCCCTCCCGCATCTGAAAAATAAGAAGAAAAAACCATGAAGAACGACGATTCGCTGCCCAGAACGGCAGACGAATACGGCCGCCATGTGAGTCCTTACTTTAATGTCGAGGACCGTGAGGCCAAATACCGGGCTGACAAGCTCTTTAAACGCCTGCGCCGCAAGGTCGGCCACGCCATCGGCGATTACGGCATGGTAGAGGAAGGCGATCGCGTCATGATCTGCATGTCAGGCGGCAAGGACAGCTACGCGCTGCTCGATTTCCTGCTCTCGCTGCGCCGCTCGGCGCCGGTGCGTTTTGATCTCGTGCCGGTGCACATCGACTCAGGCTTCCCTGGAGCCGACGAGAGCCCGCTTGAGGAGCATTTAAAAAAGGTCGGCCTTCCTTATCACATCATCAAAGTGCCGATCTACAGCCTGTGCGAGCAGAAAGTCGATAAGGGCAAGCCGTTCTGCCCGCTGTGCTCGCGGCTGCGCCGCGGCTACCTCTACCGCACGGCGCGGGAGCTGCACTGCAACAAGCTGGCCCTCGGGCACCACAAGGACGACGCGCTGTGCACGTTCTTTTTGAACCTGTTCTACGGCGGGATCATCAAGGCCATGCCGCCGGTGCTGCGCAACGACGAGAACGATCTGACCGTCATCAGGCCGCTCATCTACTGCCGCGAGCGCGACATCAAAACGCTCTCGGAACTGCGCGGTTATCCGATCCTGCCCAAGGGCCTGTGCGGATGGGGCGAGGATCAGCAGCGCGCGGCCATGGCCAAAATGATCAGGCAGTGGGATCGGGAATGCCCCAAGCGCCCGGACATCGTGTTCCACGCCTTAAAGGATGTCGTGCCCTCGCACCTTTTGGACAAAAAGCTCTTCGATTTCTCCGCGATCACCAAAGGACCGAAGGTGAAATAAGCGCTCAAAGAAGGCGGCCGCAGGCCGCCTTCTTTAAGGCAGGGCGGGGATGTTCTCTTTTAAAAGCTCCAGAAAGCGCCGTGCCGCCAAAGTCAGGCTCAGGCGGTCTTTGTAGCACACGGAGATCGGCCTTACGACCTCAGGCTCGGTCGGGCGGATCGCTATCTTGTAATCTATGCGCCTTAACATGAGCTCGGCGAGCATGCTCACCCCCAGCCCCGCCTCCACCATGTTCATGATCGCGTAGTCATCGTGGATGGTGTAGCGGATGTCCGGGGTGAGGCCTTCTTTTTCAAAAGCGCGCAAGGGCTCGGAGTAGCCGCCCTCCTCAAGCAGGATAAAGCGCTCTTTGGCAAGCTCGGCAAGCGGCACGGTTTCCCTCGTTGAGAGCGGGTGCCCCGGCGGGAGCACGGCGAGCATGCGCCCGGATTTTACCGGGAAGGTGCGCAGGCCCTTGATGGCGCGCGAGTTCACAAAGCCGAAGTCGGCCGCGCCCTGGCGCACCCACTCGGCGATGGACAGGTAGTCGCCTTGCAGGATCGTGAACTCGATCTTCGGGTAGTGCTGCTGGAAAGCCGCGATGAGCGAGGGCAGCCAGTGGGCGGAGACCGAGCCCATGGTGCCGATGCGGATTGTCCCGGTCTCCAGCCCCCGGATCTCGCGGGCGTGCTCGCTGAGGCTGCGCGTCTCATAGCAGATGCGCTCGATGTAGGGGAACAGCGCCTTGCCGTCAGGCGTGAGGCTTACGCCGCCGCGCGAGCGGTTTAAGAGCTTTAACTGCAGATCCTCCTCAAGCGCGGAGACGGCCTGCGAGACGGCGCTCTGCGTCACCTCCAAAGCCGCCGCCGCGCGCGTGAAACTGCCGGTCTCGACGATGCGCAAAAATGCCTGGTAACGGTCCGTACACGCCTCCTTTTGCATTAGAAATACTAATAAAACGAAATTAGCAAAACTAATGACTTCATAAGATAAATCATCTTTACTAATTTTAACCCTGCACCTAAATTACAGACAAGCTTAAA
The DNA here is from genome assembly GCA_002473165.1 of Succinatimonas sp. UBA7265. Lineage (GTDB taxonomy): Bacteria > Pseudomonadota > Gammaproteobacteria > Enterobacterales > Succinivibrionaceae > Succinivibrio. The sequence continues at coordinate 1,377 of DKSD01000032.1, read as the reverse complement.
TGACATGTTGCTGCGGCTTTTGGAGGCGTTATGGGAAACGGGAGGCAGGGCATCGGGGCGAAGCTGTTGTGCGCAGCGCTCGCCGCGTCCTTTGTCTACGCGCTAAGCTCCGGGATCCGCTCGAGCCTGGCGGCCGTGATCGTGCCGCTGACGGTGTCAAACGGCCTGAGCTACGCCCAGGTAAGCTCGGCGGTCGCGGTCGGGCAGTTTGCCTACGGCCTCTCCCAGGTGCTCTTCGGGGCGCTGGCGCTGCGCCTGGGCGTGCGCGCGGTGCTGCTGTGGGGCTGCGCCCTCATGATCTCAGGGCTGGCGCTCGTGCCCTGGTGCACGGGCGCGTTAAGCCTCACGCTCGCGCTCGGGCTGCTCTTTCACTCAGGCACCGGCGCCTGCTGCTTTGGCATGCTCTGGTGTGCTATCACTCCGCTGTGCCGCGGCAAAGCCGCCGCCCTGGCAGCCGGCATCGTCAGCGCCGGCTGCGGCGCCGGCACGCTGGTGTTCTCGCCCTTGATGGGGATCTTAGGCGAGAAGGCGGGCGCCGGCGCGGTCATGGCCGGGTGCGCCGCGGCGCTGTGCGCCGCCGTCCCCGCCTGCCTGTATGTGACAGCGCACGGGCGCGAAGATCGCGGCGCGAAAACCTCAGGCTTAAATGCCCGCGCGGTCCTGGGCGCGGCCCTGCGCGATCGCGCCTATCTGCTGCTCATCGCCGCTTTTTGCGTCTGCGGTTTCCACATGGGGATCATCCAGACCCACTTTTACTCGCAGCTTTTAAGTGACGGCCTCTCGGCGGCGGCCGGATCGGCTGCCTATGCCGTGATCGGTGTGGCCACCAGCGCAGGCGCGCTGTGGTGCGCCGCGCTGTGCGCCCGCCACGGCGACGGGAAAATCTTAAGCTCTATTTATCTCGTGCGCGCCTGCCTTGCCGTTGCGATCGTGCTGCTGCCCGGGACTCCCGCGGTGCTCTTTGCCGCAGCGCTGCTTTTGGGTCTGTCCATGGACGCCTCTGTGGCTCCGACCTCGCAGTTAATCTCCGCGCGCCTGGGGCCGCAGACGCTCTCGGTGACCTTCGGCTTTGCCTATCTCTCCCATCAGGCAGGCGGCTTTTTGAGCGCGTACCTGGGCGGAGTGTTCGTGCAGTGCGGCGCAGGTTACGGCGCGCTGTGGGCTTTGGACAGCCTGCTGTGCCTCACTGCCGCTGTGGCTGTTATGCTCTGCGCCCGCCCCTCCCAGGGCGCGCTGCGCCTCTCACACGCCTGAAGCGCTTTTCCTGCCATAGCCTGCTGTGATTTTATTATTTTTTAAAACAGCAGGTTATTCCTGATTTTTAACTGGCATTTTACAAATGCAATATCTGTACTAACCGACAGTGATCAGTAAAAA
>DKSD01000098.1 GCA_002473165.1 Succinatimonas sp. UBA7265 | reverse complement strand
TTTACGTGAACGCGGTCACGTACAAACTTCTCTTTTGCCATTTTTAAAATCCTTTTTTAAAGGGGCGCGGCGCGCCGCGCCCGTTAGCAATGTTATTCAGACTTGTTCTTGCTCTGGCGCTCGTTGATGACCGCCTCGGCAATGTTGCGCGGAGCCTCGGCGTAACGGCCGAACTCCATGACGTAAGAGGCGCGGCCCTGGGTCTGCGAACGCAGATCCGTGGCGTAGCCGAACATCTCCCCGAGGGGAACCATGGCGTGGATGATCTTGCCCATAGGGCCGTCTTCCATGCCTTCGACGGTGGCGCGGCGGCGGTTAAGATCGCCGATCACGTCGCCCATGTAATCCTCAGGGGTGTCAACCTCAACCTTCATCAAAGGCTCAAGCAGCACCGGCTGGGCTTTCATGAAGCCAGCCTTGAAGGCCATGGAACCGGCGATCTTGAAGGCCATTTCCGAGGAGTCGACTTCGTGGAAGGAGCCGTCATAGACGGTAACTTTCACATCAACGACCGGGAAGCCTGCCAAAACGCCGTTGGCCATCTGCTCTTGCACGCCCTTGTCGATCGAAGGGATGTATTCCTTAGGAATGACACCGCCGACGACGGCATTGACGAACTCATAGCCCTTGCCCTGCTCCTGGGGCTCCAGACGGAGCCAGCAGTGGCCGTACTGGCCGCGGCCGCCGGACTGACGGACGAACTTGCCTTCGGACTCCACAGAGGCCTTGATGGTCTCGCGGTAAGCCACCTGAGGCTTGCCGACGTTGCAGTCGACGTGGAACTCACGGCGCATGCGGTCGACGATGATGTCCAGGTGCAGCTCGCCCATGCCGGAGATGATGGTCTGCCCCGACTCCTCATCGGTATGGACTCTGAAGGACGGATCCTCCTGGGCCAGACGGTTGAGAGCGATGCCCATCTTTTCCTGATCGGCCTTGGTCTTAGGCTCGACGGCAACGGAAATCACCGGATCCGGGAAGACCATGGACTCAAGGATGATCGGGTTGTTCTCATCGCACAGGGTGTCACCGGTGGTGGTGTCCTTCAGGCCGATGGCGGCAACGATATCGCCCGTGGCAAAGTCCTTAATCTCCTTGCGGTTGTTAGCGTGCATCTGCACCAGACGGCCAAAGCGCTCGCGCTTCTGACGGTCAGAGTTCAGCACGGTCTGGCCGGCGACGGCCTGGCCGGAGTAGCAGCGCAGGAACGTCAGGTTGCCGACGAACGGATCGGTGGCCAGTTTAAAGGCCAGCGCCGCGAACGGCTCGCTGTCATCAGGCTTGCGCACGATGTCATTGCCGGCAAGATCCTTGCCGTCGACCGGCGGGACATCCAGCGGGGACGGCAGGAAGTGCACGACGCAGTCCAGCATGAACTGCACGCCCTTGTTCTTGAAGGCCGAACCGCAGGTCACCGGCATGATCTCGTTGCGCAGGGTGCGCTCGCGCAGCCCCTCGATGATCTCTTCCTCGGAGAGGTCGCCGGTCTCAAGGTATTTCTCCATGAGTTTGTCGTTGGCTTCGGCGGCGGCGTCGACCATCTTGCCGCGCCACTCTTCAACCTGCTCTTTCATGTCAGCGGGCACGTCGACGTACTCGAACTTAACGCCCTGGGACTCGGTATCCCAGTCAATGGCCTTGCGCTTTAACAGATCAACGACACCCTCATAGTTGTCTTCCTTGCCGATCGGCAGGCAGACAGGCACAGGGATGCCCTTTAAGCGGGTCTTGATCTGATCGACAACGCGCAGGAAGTTAGCGCCGGTACGGTCCATCTTGTTGACGAACGCGATACGCGGAACTTTGTACTTGTTGGCCTGGCGCCACACAGTCTCTGACTGCGGCTGGACACCGCCGACCGCGCAGTAAACCATCACGGCGCCGTCGAGGACGCGCATGGAACGCTCCACCTCAACGGTGAAGTCCACGTGGCCCGGGGTGTCGATGATGTTAAAGCGGTACGGCTCTTCCCACTGGTGGTTCATGCCATGCCAGAAGCAGGTGGTGGCGGCGGAGGTGATGGTGATACCACGCTCCTGTTCCTGCACCATCCAGTCCATGGTGGCGGCGCCGTCGTGCACTTCACCGATCTTGTGGTTCTTGCCGGTGTAGAACAGAATGCGCTCAGTGGTGGTGGTCTTACCTGCGTCAATATGAGCACTGATACCGATGTTTCGGTAGTACTTAAGCGGGGTTTCGCGCGACATAAAAAATTTGCTCCAAAATTACCAGCGGAAGTGGCTGAAGGCCTTGTTGGCCTCGGCCATACGATGAACGTCTTCACGCTTCTTCACTGCAGTGCCCTTGTTTTCAACGGCATCCTGCATTTCGCCGGCCAGGCGGGCGGCCATCGATTTCTCGTGGCGGGCGCGGGCGGCGTCTACGAGCCAGCGCATGGCCAGTGCGTTACCGCGGGCCGGACGGACTTCGACCGGGACCTGGTAGGTGGCACCGCCGACGCGGCGGGATTTAACTTCCACATCCGGGCGGATATGCTCAAGGGCTTCCTCAAACAGGGCGAGGTGGTCCTTGCCGCTCTTCTGGGAAACGGTGTCAAGAGCGCCGTAAACAATCGCTTCCGCGATGGACTTCTTGCCGTCCTTCATTACGACGTTGATGAATTTTGCCAAAAGCTCAGAACCGAACTTAGGGTCCGGGAGAATCTTGCGCTGAGCTACTACGCGACGTCTAGGCATTTCAAAAAATCCTCTTTTTCAGGTTTATCCAAAACTAAACCTTAATTGTTAAAACTTATGTTTGGCCTTACTCTTCGAGGATGTCTTAAGCCTTAGGCTTCTTGACACCGTACTTGGAGCGACCCTGTTTACGGTCTTTCACGCCGGCGCAGTCGAGCTGACCGCGGATGGTGTGGTAACGCACGCCCGGGAGATCCTTGACACGGCCGCCGCGGATCATCACGACGGAGTGTTCCTGCAGGTTGTGGCCTTCGCCGCCAATGTAGGAAGTGACCTCAAAACCGTTCGTCAGGCGGACACGGCAGACTTTGCGCATCGCTGAATTCGGTTTCTTAGGCTTGGTTGCATAGACACGGGTGCAGACACCGCGCTTCTGAGGGCAGGAAGCCAGGGCCGGAACCTTGTTCTTCGAAACTACCTTCACGCGGGGCTTGCGCACCAGCTGATTGATAGTAGACATTAAATTAAATCTCCTGTTAGTCCCAAAAGGGACAGACTTTAACTCACCCTGAAATCAGGGGTCATACATTTTAAGACAATAAAAAAACGCGCGTCAACCTGCGCGCAAAATTTTTACGAAGGGGCCAAAGCCGCCCGGCAGCGGGCATCAGGAGCAGGTGAGGACTTTGCCGCGAGCCTCATTAATACGCAAGGCAAGATCCAAGGGGGTAAGCCTGCCATTGCGCGCGATGCCTGAGGCCAGATCGGCTGCTTTTGCCCCGGGCAGATCGCAGGGGAAGAGCAGCGCCAGCTCATCGCCGGGCTTTTTTAATTTCAGGCAGCGCTCAAGGCCGCGCTGTGACGTGACAATAAACAGCATTAAAACTCCAGGTTAGCGCACGAGGCCTCAAGCAGCGCCCGGCATTTTGCACCCTCAGCGCCCGCTCTCACGGGCCTGATGTCAAAAAGCTCAAGCTGTTTTAGTTTCTTTTTAAACACGGCATCATCCGGGGCGCCGCGGCAGGCTGCATCGAAATCTCCTGCAAGCAGCACCGCGAACTCCGCCCCGCTCTCGGCCAGGTTCAGCGCCACCTCTATGCCCTGTTCATAACGTCCCTCGGCCGGGCTGCTTTGCAGGATCACCAGTTTCATCAGAACTCCAGAGCCCCCGCGTTTTGCGCAAATTCCATGGCAAGCTCCATGTTGCCCGACAGCGTGAAAGCAGCGGCACAGTCCTCCTGACGCAGTCCCAGATCCGCGAAAGCCCGACCGCAGCACAGCAGCTTGCAGCCCTGTTTGGCGGCAAACTGAGCCCACAGATCCCGCACCCGGGCCTGAGGCGAGCCCTCGCTGAAATTGCGCGAGCACAACGCGGCCGCAGCCCCGGTCACAAAGACCGAGGAGATCTCATTGCCAAGGCCTGTCAAAGCTTCAAGCGTCCTGGCGGCAAAAAAATGCAGCGCCTCGTCAGACGGGGCGCTGCGCAGCACGACGAGATATTTCATCTGAAAAAATCAGATCTCGGCTATGACTTCGATCTCGCACAGCGCGCCTTTGGGCAGATCAATGCCGCCGACGCAGGAGCGGGCCGGAGCCTCGGTGGTGAAATACTCGGCGTAGACTTCGTTGAACGCGGCGAAATCGGCGATGTCCTTTAAAAAGCAGGTGGTCTTGACCACGTGCGCCAGATCGGTGCCGGCAGCTTTTACCAGCGCCTTCACGTTCTCAAGCGCCTGGCGGGCCTGCTCTTTGATGCCGCCCTCGGCAAGCTTGCCGGTCACGGGGATAAGCGGGATCTGGCCTGATGCAAAGAGGAAGCCGTTGACGATTTTGCCCTGCACATACGGGCCGATGGCTGCAGGAGCGTCCTTGGTGGAAACGACCTTTGCTGACATGTTTTTAGTCTCCTTATACACAAGCGCCTCGGCTCCCTTTCAGGGGAACTGAGGCGCCTTAATTAAAAGCTCAAAGTGCCTGCTCAGGCATTGTTGCCCTCGTTGGCAGTGGCGTCAACCGCCTCCAAAGCCGCACCCAGCTGCTTTTGCAGTTCTTCCTGCGAAACGGAGCTGGTCTCGGCTTCCTTGACGGCCTCGGCCTGCTCCAGGGCTTCGCGGCGCTGCTGATGGTACTTGAAGCCGGTGCCGGCCGGGATCAGGCGGCCGACGATGACGTTCTCTTTGAGGCCGCGCAGATCGTCAACCTTGCCCTCAACCGAGGCTTCGGTGAGCACGCGGGTCGTCTCCTGGAACGAAGCGGCGGAGATGAACGAGTCGGTCGACAGCGACGCCTTGGTCAGGCCCATGAGGATGTGGCGGTAGGCCACCGGCTTGAGGCCTTCGGCCTCGAGCTTCTCGTTGTCGCTGCGCACATGGGAGACCTCAGCGAACTCGCCTTGCAGATACTTCTTGGAATCGCCCGGATCGATGATCTCGCACTTGCGGAGCATCTGGCGGACGATCACCTCGATGTGCTTGTCGTTGATCTTCACGCCCTGCAGACGGTAGACGTCCTGGACTTCGTTGACGATGTAGTTGGCAACGGCGTTCACGCCGCGCAGCCTTAAGATGTCGTGAGGCGACTCAGGGCCGTCGGCGATCATTTCGCCGCGGGTCACGTTTTCGCCCTCGAACACGTTGAGGTTGCGGGACAGAGCCACCATTTCCTCATGCGGCTCCACCGGCTTGCCAAACTCGTCGACCGCCCCTGCAGGAGGAGTGATCATCAGGCGGCGCTTGGACTTCGTCTCCTTGCCAAAGGAGACGGTGCCGGAAATCTCGGCGAGGATGGCCGGCTCTTTCGGAGCGCGGGCCTCAAAGAGATCGGCCACTCGCGGCAGACCGCCGGTGATGTCCTTCGTGCCGCCTGCGACCTGAGGAATACGGGCGATGACATCGCCGATGTTGACCTCAGCGCCGTCCTGCAGCTGCACAATGGCTTTAGCCTGCAGCATGTACTGGGCGGAAACGGTGGTTCCCGGGATCTTCACATCATTGCCGTCGCCGTCGACGATCTTCACGGAAGGACGCTTGTCCTTGGCGCCGGCCGGGCGGGCAGCCTGCTCGCGGACTTCGATGGAGGAGATGCCCAGGGCCTCGTCCTCTTTCTTGTCCACGGTCTGGCCTTCGATGATGTCTTCAAACTTAATGAAGCCGCGCACTTCGGAAATGATCGGGTGGGTGTGCGGATCCCAGCGGGCCACGGTCTGGCCGACCTTGACCTGATCGCCTTCGTGGACGTCGAGCACGGCGCCGTAAGGCAGTTTGTGGGATTCCTTCACCGCGCCGAACTCGTCCATGACGAAGAGCTCGGACTGGCGGGACACCACCACTTCCTTGCCCTCGGTGTTCGTGACGGTCTTGGAGTTCTCGATCTTGATGGAGCCGTTGTTGCGCACAGTGGCACCGGACTCAGCGACCGCGCGGGAGGCGGCGCCGCCGATGTGGAACGTACGCATGGTCAGCTGGGTGCCCGGTTCGCCGATTGACTGGGCGGCGATCACGCCGACAGCCTCGCCCGGGTTCACCATGTGGCCGCGCGCCAGATCACGTCCGTAGCACTTGGCACAAATGCCGAACTTGCACTTGCAGGTGATCGGCGAACGCACGATCACGCGGTCGATCTTGTTCGTCTCGAGCACGGTGCAGAGTTTCTCATCGAGCAGTGTGCCTGCAGGGATGAGCACGTCCTGGGTGCCCGGCTTTAACACGTCGACTGCGGTGGTGCGTCCTAAGACGCGGTCGCGCAGGTTCTCGATGACATCGCCGCCTGACACGTGAGGGGTGATGAGCAGGCCGTCGTGCGTGCCGCAGTCTTCTTCCGTGATCACCAGATCCTGGGCCACATCGACGAGGCGGCGGGTCAGGTAACCGGAGTTGGCGGTCTTCAGGGCGGTGTCGGCCAGGCCCTTGCGGGCGCCGTGAGTGGAAATGAAGTACTGCTGTACGTTCAGGCCTTCACGGAAGTTCGCGGTGATCGGGGTCTCGATGATCGAGCCGTCCGGCTTGGCCATGAGGCCGCGCATGCCGGCGAGCTGGCGGATCTGGGCAGGAGAGCCGCGGGCGCCGGAGTCAGCCATCATAAAGATGTTGTTGTACGAGGCTTCCTTCTCTTTCTGCCCCAGGATGTTCGTCTCTTCCTGAACCGAGAGGTTCGTCATCATGGCCTTGGCGACCTTGTCATTGGCGTTTGACCAGACGTCGATGACCTTGTTGTAGCGCTCGCCGGCGGTGATCTGGCCGTTTTCGTACTGAGACTGAACGCTCATCACTTCCTTCTGGGCCGCGGCGATGATCGACTGCTTCTCCTTAGGAACGAGCATGTCGTCAACACAGACCGAAGCGCCGGACAGAGCCGCGTGCGCGAAGCCGGTGTACATGATGTGATCGGCAAACATGCAGGTGGCTTTGAGGCCTAAGAGGTGATAGCAGGTGTTGAGCAGGCCTGCGATCTTCTTCTTGCCCAGCGGCACGTTGGACACGTGGGTGAACCAGTCCTTGTGGGTCATGATCTCCGGGATGGTCTCCTGGGTCACGCCCTCGGCGGGAGGATCGATGTAGTCGTAGCTCATGCCCTTAGGCAGGATCTTCGTGAGCATCGCGCGACCGATGGTGGTCAGGCGCATCTCGTTGTGCTCAGTGAACTCGCCGCTGTCAGGATCTTTGACCCAGAAACGGATGCGGCAGGCGATACGCGCCTGGAAATCGGCAAGATCGGACTTGTACAGGCGTTCGGCTTCCTCGGCTGAGGAAACGATCAGGCCTTCGCCCTTGGCGCCGACTTTCATGCGGGTCTGGTAGTACAGGCCCAGCACCACGTCCTGCGCAGGCAGGATGATCGGATCGCCGGAGGCCGGCGAAAGGATGTTATTCGTCGACATCATCAGGCAGCGCGCCTCAAGCTGGGCCTCTAAGGTCAGCGGCACGTGGACAGCCATCTGATCGCCGTCGAAGTCGGCGTTGAACGCCGGGCAGACCAGCGGGTGCAGGCGGATGGCCTTGCCTTCAATGAGGATCGGCTCGAAAGCCTGAATGCCCAGGCGGTGCAGCGTCGGGGCGCGGTTTAAGAGGATCGGATGCTCGCGGATGACTTCATCGAGCACATCCCACACCACCGGATCTTCGCGCTCGACCATCTTCTTGGCAGCCTTGATGGTGGTTGCCATGCCGCGCATCTCGAGGCGGCCGTAAATGAAGGGCTTAAACAGCTCGAGGGCCATCTTCTTGGGGAGGCCGCACTGATGCAGTCTGAGGTAAGGTCCGCAGGTGATCACCGAACGGCCGGAGTAGTCAACGCGCTTGCCCAGCAGGTTCTGGCGGAAGCGGCCCTGCTTGCCCTTGATCATGTCGGCCAGGGACTTTAAGGCGCGCTTGTTCGAGCCGGTGATGGCGCGACCGCGGCGGCCGTTGTCCATCAGGGCGTCGACGGATTCCTGGAGCATGCGCTTTTCGTTGCGCACGATGATCTCCGGGGCGGCCAGATCGAGCAGCCTCTTGAGGCGGTTGTTGCGGTTGATGACGCGGCGGTACAGATCATTGAGGTCTGAGGTCGCGAAGCGGCCGCCGTCGAGCGGCACCAGAGGGCGCAGATCCGGAGGCAGCACCGGCAGCACAGTGAGGATCATCCACTCAGGCTTGTTGCCCGAGCGCAGGAAAGCCTCTACAAGCTTCAGGCGCTTGGCGAATTTCTTGCGGTTGGACTCGGAGGAAGTGGAGTCCAAAGCCTCGCGCAGCGATTTCTCCTCTTTCTCGAGGTCAATGTGCTTTAAGAGCTCGAGGATGGCCTCGGCGCCCATTTTGGCGCTGAAGTCGTCGCCGTACTTGGAGAGCGCCTCGACATACTGCTCTTCGGAGAGCAGCTGGCGCTCCTGCAGATCCGTCATGCCGGCGTCCGTGACAACATAGCTCTCGAAATAAAGCACGCTCTCGATGTCGCGCAGTTTCATGTCGAGGATCAGGCCGATGCGCGAAGGCAGCGACTTTAAGTACCAGATGTGCGCCACCGGAGCGGCAAGCTCAATGTGGCCCATGCGCTCGCGGCGCACTTTGGCCTGCGTGACCTCAACGCCGCACTTGTCGCAAATGGTGCCGCGGTGCTTTAAGCGCTTGTACTTGCCGCACAGGCACTCGTAATCCTTGATAGGTCCGAAGATCTTGCAGCAGAAAAGGCCGTCGCGCTCAGGTTTGAACGTGCGGTAATTGATGGTCTCAGGTTTTTTGACCTCGCCGTAAGACCATGAATGGATCATCTCAGGGGAAGCCAGCCCGATCTTGATGGCGTCGAAATCTTCCAGGCGCTGTTTGAAAGCGTTGCTGCGGTTGGCCAGCTTGCCCAGGCTGTCGCTGATCCCGAGATCGAGGTCTGCATCATCCCCGGACGGAGCGGACTCCGAGGCCTTGCTTGCGGCCTCAAGCCCCTTAAGCAGCTCTTCGTCCTGATTGTTTTCCTGAATGCTCACAACAGTATCTCCTATTGTCGTAGCCAGGCCGGGAGTCGCCTCCCGGCAGAGAAAATCGATTAAACCTTGCGGATGAGCTCAATGTTGATGCCCAGCGAGCGGATCTCGCGGAGCAGCACGTTGAAGGACTCAGGAATGCCGGCATCCATGCGGTAAACGCCGTCCACGATGTTCTTATACATCTTGGTTCTGCCGTTGACGTCGTCTGACTTGACGGTCAGCATCTCGCGCAGCGTGTATGCCGCGCCGTAAGCTTCCAGAGCCCAGACTTCCATTTCGCCGAAGCGCTGGCCGCCGAACTGAGCCTTGCCGCCCAGCGGCTGCTGGGTAACCAGGGAGTAAGAGCCGGTGGAGCGGGCGTGCATCTTGTCATCGACCAGATGGTTGAGCTTGAGCATGTACATGATGCCCACGGTGACCTTGCGCTCAAAGGCGCGGCCGGTGCGGCCGTCGTAAAGGGTCATCTGGCCGCTCTCAGGCATTCCGGCCATGCGCAGCATGGCTTTGATGTCTTTCTCCTGAGCGCCGTCGAACACCGGAGTGGCAACCGGCAGCCCGTCGCGCAGATTCTGGGCCAGCACGTTCACCTGATCGTCGCTAAGCTCTGAGATGTCCACTTTCTGGGAGGTATTGCCCAGATCGTAGACTTCCTGCAACGTCTTGCGCAGTTCCTTCATGGCGCGGTGCTCATTGAGCATACGGTTGATCATGTCGCCGATGCCCTTGGCCGCAAGGCCCAGGTGCACTTCGAGAACCTGGCCGATGTTCATGCGCGAAGGCACGCCCAGGGGGTTTAACACCATGTCGACCGGATGGCCGTTCTCATCAAACGGCATGTCCTCAATAGGAGTGATGCGGGAAATAACGCCCTTGTTGCCGTGGCGGCCGGCGAGCTTGTCGCCAGGCTGAATGCGGCGCTTGATGGCCAGGTAGACCTTCACGATCTTGAGCACGCCCGGAGTCAGATCATCGCCTTCGGTGATCTTCTTCTTCTCGTTCTCAAATTTCTCTTTGTACTCCTTGGCAAATTCGTCAAGGCGCACGGAGAACTCCTCGAGCTGGCGCTGAGCGGCGTCATTGTCAAGGCGCTGGGACAGCAGCTTGTCATCAGGGATGGCCGCGGCCTTGTCCTTGTCCACACCGTTGCGCACGAGCAAGGCGCGCACCTGGTTTAACAGACCGGAGGTTAAGAATGAGTACTCCTCGTCGAGGTCTTTCTTGACCTGGGCGATGTGCATCTCTTCGATCTCTTTGGCGCGCTTGTCCTTCTCCACGCCTTCACGGGTGAAGATCTGCACGTCAACGACCGTGCCATTGACATCGTTAGGCACGCGCAGCGAGGAATCCTTAACTTCGGAAGCTTTCTCGCCGAAGATGGCGCGCAGCAGCTTCTCCTCAGGGGTCAGCTGGGTCTCACCCTTCGGGGTGACCTTGCCGACGAGGATGTCGCCGCCGTTAACCTCGGCGCCGACGTACACGATGCCGGCCTCATCGAGTTTGGAGAGCGCGGCTTCGCCGACGTTAGGGATGTCGGCGGTGATTTCCTCAGGACCGAGCTTCGTGTCGCGGGCGACGCAGGAAAGCTCGATGATGTGCACGGTGGTCAGGCGATCCTTGGCGGCCACACGCTCGGACACCATGATGGAGTCCTCGTAGTTGTAGCCGTTCCAAGGCATGAAGGCGATCCTCATGTTCTGGCCTAAGGCAAGCTCGCCCATGTCAGTTGAGGAACCGTCGGCGATCACATCGCCGGCCTTGACCTTCTCGTTGAGCGACACACACGGGCGCTGGTTGACGCAAGTGTTCTGGTTTGAGCGCGCGTACTTGATCAGGTTGTAGATGTCGATGCCCGGATCGTAGTCGTTCTCGACCTCGTCAGGGCTGACCCTCACCACGATGCGCGAACCGTCGACATGCTCGATGACGCCGCCGCGCTTGGCGATGATGGTAACGCCGGAGTCAACGGCGACAGCGCGCTCCATGCCGGTGCCGACCAGAGGTTTCTCCGAACGCACCGTGGGAACAGCCTGGCGCTGCATGTTGGCGCCCATCAGGGCGCGGTTGGCGTCATCGTGCTCAAGGAACGGGATCAGGGCCGCAGCGACGGAAATGATCTGCTGCGGCGACACGTCCATGAGCTGCACGTCCGTGGCCTTGCGGGTCACGGAATCGCCGTTGTAGCGGCATTGCACGTACTCAGGGATGATCTTGCCGTTCTCGTCGAGATCGGTGTTGGCCTGGGCTATGACATACTGGCCTTCCTCAATGGCTGAGAGGTAAACGAAATCCTCTTCGGCCACGCCGTTGCGCACATAGCGGTACGGGGTTTCCAGGAAGCCGTAATCATTGCAGCGGGCAAACACAGCCAGCGAGTTGATCAGACCGATGTTCGGGCCTTCAGGGGTCTCAATCGGGCACAGGCGACCGTAATGGGTCGGATGCACGTCGCGGACCTCGAAACCGGCGCGTTCACGGGTCAGGCCGCCCGGACCCAAAGCGGAAATGCGGCGCTTGTGGGTAACCTCTGACAGCGGGTTGTTCTGATCCATGAACTGCGAGAGCTGGCTGGAGCCGTAGAACTCGCGGATGGCGGCGGTGATCGGCTTGGCGTTGATAAGCTCCTGCGGAGTGGTGTTGTCCAGATCGCCTAAGCTCAGGCGCTCTTTGACCGCGCGCTCCACGCGCACGAGGCCGATGCGGAACTGGTTCTCCGCCATCTCGCCCACGGAGCGGATGCGGCGGTTGCCCAGGTGGTCGATGTCATCGACGCTGTCCTTGCCGTTTCTGATCTTGATGAGGTAGCGGAGCACCCTGATGATGTCGCCGGCGCTTAAGGTGCCGCGCATGGACTCGCCGTCGATCGGGCTACGATCGAGTTTGAGGTTCTTGCCGCGGGCGTCGGTAACCTTGGCATTGAGTTCGTTTACCTTAACGGCAAGCCCCAGGATGTCCAAAGGCAGGATCAGAGCCTGGTCAAAGGCAAATTTGTTGCCGTCCTTGGTGTCGAACTTGACTTTCCAAAGCATGCGCTCGGCCGCAGGCTTAAGCTCATCGCGCGAGTTTGAGTAGACGGTGTAAGTCAGATAGTCGAGGATCTTGGCGGCGCGGGCGGCCGGAACGGTTTCCGGCATGACCTTGCGCTCATCTTCGTCCAGGAAAGGCTTGATGGCGTCTATGACCTTGGGGAAAGAAACGTAGACGTTGCCGCCTGCGACGACAATGCCAGACTCCTCGGTGTTAAACACGGCATCGGGGGCTGACAGCAGGCGGTTTAAGCCGGCGCAGAAGTTCTTGGCCTCGTAGAAACGGGAGTCGAATTTCATGCGGCCGACCGATGAGAGATCATAACGATCCTCGGCGAAGAACAGGTTCTTGAACAGGCCTTCGGCCGCCTCAAGGGTCGGGATTTCGCCCGGGCGCATCATCTTGTAGATTTCAAACAGCGCCGCCTGGCGATCGGCGTCATCAGAGGTCAGATCGCGGGTGGTGTCATTGCGAAGGGTGTCCGACATGAACGAGCCTTCGTTGACCTGGCTGATGTAGAGCACCTCGATCTTCTTAAGGCCGCTCTTCTGGATCAGCGGGAGCAGTTCCTCGGTGATCTCGGTGTTGGCCGAAAGAATGACTTTGCCGCTCTTGTCGGCATAGTTTTTGGCAATGATCTTGCCGATGAGGTACTCAGGCGGCACATCAATGGAAGTCGCGCCGGATTTGCGCAGCAGGCGGATGTGGCGGCCGGTGATCTTTTTGCCTTTCTCGACGATGGTCTGTTTGTCGACCACTATGTCAAAGGAGGCGACCTCGCCCTGCAGGCGCTCAGGGATCAGTTCCATGGCGACTTTGCCGGACTTGAACGTGAACTCCACAGTGTCGAAGAAGAGATCGAGGAGCTGCTCGGTGTTGTAGCCTAAAGCGCGCAGCAGCACCGTGGCCGGTAGTTTGCGGCGGCGGTCGATGCGCACGAACAGGTTGTCGCGGTGATCAAACTCGAAATCGAGCCAGGAGCCGCGGTAAGGGATGACGCGCGAGCTAAACAGCACACGGCCAGGGTGGGTCTTGCCCTTGTCGTCATCAAAGAACACGCCGGGGCTGCGGTGCAGCTGGGACACCACGACACGCTCGGTACCGTTGATGATAAAGGTGCCGTTGTCGGTCATGAGCGGGATCTCGCCCATGTAGACGTCCTGGTCTATGCGCTCCTTGACAGTCTTAGGAGAGTCTTTTTCGTAACGGATCAGACTCAGCTTCACTTTCAGCGGGGCCGAATAGGTCGTCCCGCGGATCATGCATTCACGCACGTTAAATTTGGGCTCGCCCAAATGGAAGCTGTTGTACGCAAGCTCGGCGTTCCCGGAATAGCTCCTGATAGGGAACACGCTCTTGAAAGCCGCGACCAGACCGTTTTCGTTATTCGGATCTGAACTGATGAACTGTTTGAAGGAATCGATTTGGACGGCAAGCAAATACGGAGTATCTAAGACCTTTACTCTCTTGCCGAAATCCTTGCGGATGCGCTTTTGCTCAGTGTAGGAGTAGACCATGGATAGGGGATCCTCGAATTGATCTGTTTCCGGTGTGAGATGCCTTGGCATCTTTGTGTCTTATTCAGTCACCGAACCCGAGACCGCCAATTCGACGGCCTCGGGTTTACTTTATCAGGGCTTTTCAGCCCTCGCCGGCCCGGTGAAGACCGGCGTTAAAGCGCAACTGCCGGATTATTCCAGAGCAGCTTTGGCGCCGGCATCCTCAAGAGCCTTCTTGAGAGCCTCAGCGTCAGCCTTAGGCAGGCCTTCCTTGACTTTGCAAGGAGCGGACTCAACCAGGTCCTTGGCCTCTTTCAGGCCCAGACCGGTGGCGGTGCGGACAGCCTTGATGACGCCGATCTTCTGAGCGCCGACTTCCTTTAAGACCACGTCGAACTCGGTCTTCTCCTCAGCGGCGGCAGCGCCGGCGGCAGCCGGGGCAGCAACAGCAGCGGCGGAGACGCCGAACTTCTCTTCCATAGCCTTGACCAGCTCAACGACCTCGGTCACTTTCATCTCAGCGATTGCGTCAAGGATCTCATCCTTTGATAAAGCCATTTTATTTTTCCTTTAAAAATTAAATTGTCAGGTTTAATCCTGAATTAAAAACCAATGCAGGCTTGAAAATTAAGCCTGGGCAGCTGCGGCCTCGCCGCCTTCTGCCCCAAGTTTATCGCCCAAAGCGGCCAGAGTGCGGCAGAGTTTGCCCGCGGCAGCCTCTTTGAGGACAGCCATGAGGTGAGCGATCGCTTCCTCTTTGGTGGGCAGCGTGGCCAGGACGTCGATGTCCTTGGCTTCGTACACTTTGCCTTCAAACTGGAGTGCTCTGACCTGGAACTTGTCGTGGGTCTTTGCAAACTCTTTGAAGAGACGGGCAGCAGCGCCGGGATGGTTCATGGAGAAACCGACGAGGGTCGGTCCCTTGAACGCATCTTTCATCGACTCAAACTCGGTGCCTTCGACAGCACGTGCAAGCAGAGTGTTGCGGACAACGTGCAGATACACATCGTTCTCGCGAGCATCTTTGCGGAGTTTGGTGAGATCGGCGACCGGAATGCCGCAAGAGTCGGCGATGACAGCCGAAACAGCCTTCTTGGCTGCGTCGGAAACCTTCGCGACAATTGCTTTCTTGTCTTCGATATTCAATGCCATTTTTAGCAGTGACTCCGAACGGTCCCGTTACAGGACCTGGTTACCCTTTCGGGCCTGATGGAAATCAGTTCCAAAGGAAAAATCCGTTTGGAGCTTATCTCCGCCTACGCAGGGGATTAAGGCTTGCGCCGCCTGCGGTCTTTGGTGAGAGGACGAGCCCCTTCCAAACAGCCCGGCCCAAAGGCCGGACCTGAAACTTTATTCAGCTGCGACAGTCGTGTCAGCCACAGCGCCGACTAAGTTCTTGTCGAGGGTGACGCCTGCGCCCATGGTGGTGGAAACGCAGATCTTCTTGATGAAGGCACCCTTGGCAGAGCTGGGACGCTGCTTGGAAATAGCCGCGACCAGAGCGTTGAGGTTCTGGGAGAGCTGCTCTGAGGTGAATTTGACGTTGCCGATGGCAGCCTGGATGCAGCCAGCCTTGTCGTTGCGATAGCGGACCTGACCGGCCTTGGCATTCTTAACGGCGGTGGCAACATCTTTGGTCACAGTGCCGACCTTAGGGTTAGGCATTAAGCCGCGGGGACCTAAGATCTGGCCTAACTGGCCAACGACGCGCATGGCATCAGGAGTGGCGATCACGACATCAAAGTCCATGAAGCCCTTCTTGATCTGGTCAGCAACGTCCTGCATGCCGACGACATCCGCGCCTGCGGCTTTGGCGGCATCAGCATTGGCGCCCTGGGTGAACACCAGCACGCGGACGGTTTTGCCGGTGCCGTTAGGCAGGACGGCGGCGCCGCGAACGTTCTGATCGGACTTAGTGGCATCGATGCCCAGCTGAATGGCGACGTCAACGCTCTCAGTGAACTTGGCTTTGGCGCACTTCTTCAAAGTGTCAAAGCCTTCGATCGGGGCATACAGCTTGGTCTTGTCGACGATCTGGCGGATCTCTTTCATGCGCTTAGATAACTTTGCCATGATGATTAACCCTCCACCTGGATGCCCATGGAGCGGGCGGTGCCAGCGATTGAACGTGCGGAAGCCTCAAGATCGGCGCCGGTCATGTCAGGCTCTTTGGCCTTGGCAATCTCGAGCAGCTGAGCATGGGTCAGCTTGCCGGCGATCTCCGTGCCCGGCTTGTGGGAAGCGGACTTCAGGCCTGCGGCTTTCTTGATCAGGAAGGAAGCCGGGGAGGTCTTGGAAACGAAGGTGAAGGACTTGTCCGAGTAAACGGTGATGATCACCGGAACCGGAGAGCCTTTCTCCATCTTGGCAGTAGCGGCGTTGAACGCTTTGCAGAATTCCATGATGTTGACGCCGTGCTGGCCTAATGCCGGGCCGACCGGAGGAGCGGGGTTGGCGCTGCCTGCGCCGACCTGCAGTTTGATGTAGGCAGTAACTTTCTTTGCCATTTTGAGGTTTTCCTCGTGAATGTGGGTGATATCGCGTCGTTAAGGCGCTTCCCTGCGGTCCTTGAAAGAGCGATTAATCGCCGACCTTACGGATCGCACAAAAGATCTGTAGGATTATACAGAGTTCAAATTTTTTTTCAAGGCAAAACTTGAAAAATACCGCTTCCTGTACTAAGGGAGCGGTATCTTGCGGAGATACAGGGAAATATTTCCCTGTAAAAAAGATCAGACGTCTTTTTCGACCTGGGAGAATTCCAGATCAACAGGGGTTGCTCTGCCAAAGATGGCGATGGAGACGGTAAGGCGGTTCTTCTCGTAGTCGACTTTCTCCACCGTGCCGACGAAGTCCTTGAATGCGCCGTCGATAGCGCGCACAGTCTCGCCGACTTCGAACTCGGTCTTCGGCCTCGGGCTCTCCTCGCTCTGCTTTAAGCGATCGAGAATGCGGTTGGCTTCATCCTCGCTGATAGGAAGCGGATGATCGGAAGTGCCGCCGATAAAGCCGAGCACGCGATCGGTGTGCTTGACCAGCTGCCATGATTCGGAGTTCATGCGCATGTGGACGAGCACATAACCCGGGAAGAACTTGCGCTCTGTCTCATGCTTCTTGCCGTCCTTGATCTCCTTGACCTTCTCTTTGGGAACAAGCACTTCGGCAAAATCATCTTCCATGTGGTGGATTTTGATGCGCTCCTGGATCGTCAGCGCTACGCGCTGCTCAAATCCGGAAAAAGCCTGCACGACGTACCAGCGGAACTCGCCCTTGCCGCGGCCGGCTTTGGAGAGATCCTCTTTTACCGGGGTTTTGACCGCAGTGTCAGCTGATGCCGCAGGAGCTTCAGGAGAGACAGGGGCTTCCGGGGCGGCCGGAGCTTCAGGGGCCTGCGGGGCTTCGATCTTTTTATCTTCTTCTGCCATAGTCATACCTTCGGCTTAAAGGGTTATTGCCTTAACGATCTGCAGGAACACCACGTCGCACAGATAGAGGAACAGGCTCACTACGCACACGGCGATGAAAACGATCACCGTGGTCTGCACAGCCTCCTGGCGGGTCGGCCAGACGACTTTAAGCAGTTCGGTGTAAGAAGCTGAGGCAAACTTCAAAAGTTCATGCCCCTTGTTCGTAAACAGCAGCACCGCCAGTCCGACGGCGATCAGGCCGATCACTGCGCCCACGCGGCCTAAGCGCTGCAGCGTCGATTCGCTGATCATCACGTAGTTCGCGTAATAATAGTTGCCAAAAATAGCTCCGCAGATGAAAACCGCTGAAACCAGCCACAGCAGCGCGTTGACCGGAGACGAAACAAACTGCTCCTTCACGTTCGCCGCCTTGCGCGGGACTTTCTTTTCTTTGGCCTGAGCCTGCGCGACCGGAGCCTTTTTGGACTTCTCGGCAACTGCGCCGGCCTTCTGTTCAGTCTGAGACATAATCAAACCTAATTATTTTGATGTATTAACCGCGATACGACTGCACGTATTCGCTGCATAAATTCATACGGCGCCAGACATCCGCGCCGCCTGCGGCCCCGGAATTTCCGGCAGCCATTTGATCTGGCTAAGTATAGCACAGGTAAACGCTTTTCCCGGGGCAGCAAATCCCCGGGAAAACAAAATCCGCAGCCACCGGCAGATTCGCCTGCAGGAAGCTGCGGATCTCAGCAGAAAGATCTGCTGCGCTAATTACTCGAGGATGTCACCGACAACGCCGGCGCCCACGGTCTTGCCGCCTTCGCGAATGGCGAAGCGCTCGCCCTTGTTCATGGCAACCGGGTGGATCAGCGTCACCGTCATGTCGCAGTTGTCGCCAGGCATCACCATCTCCACGCCCTCTTTGAGGTCAATGGTGCCGGTAATGTCAGTCGTGCGGAAGAAGAACTGCGGACGGTAGCCCTTGAAGAACGGAGTGTGACGGCCGCCCTCTTCCTTCTTCAGCACGTAAACCTGGCCCGAGAACTTCGTGTGCGGGGTGATGGTGCCCGGTGCAGCCAGAACCTGGCCGCGCTCCACTTCCTCGCGCTTCGTGCCGCGGAGCAGAATGCCCACGTTGTCGCCGGCCTGGCCCTGATCCAGCTGCTTGCGGAACATCTCAACGCCGGTGACCACGGTCTTGGCGGTGGGACGAATGCCGACAATCTCGACTTCGTCGCCAATCTTCACCACGCCGCGCTCCACACGGCCGGTCACCACGGTGCCGCGGCCGGAGATCGAGAAGATGTCCTCAATCGGGAGCAGGAACGGATCGTCGATGTCGCGCTTCGGATCAGGGATGTAGGTGTCCATGGTGTCAGCGAGCTTCTGCACGCTCTCAACCCACTTGGCCTCGCCCTTCAGGGCGCCCAGAGCAGAGCCGCGGATGATCGGGGTGTCGTCGCCCGGATAGTCGTACTGCGAAAGCAGCTCGCGCACGTCCATCTCCACCAGCTCAAGCAGCTCCTCGTCGTCAACCATGTCGCACTTGTTCAGGAACACGATGATGTAAGGAACGCCGACCTGACGGGCCAGCAGAATGTGCTCGCGGGTCTGCGGCATCGGGCCGTCGGTCGCCGCTACCACCAGAATGGCGCCGTCCATCTGCGCGGCGCCGGTGATCATGTTCTTCACATAGTCGGCGTGGCCCGGGCAGTCAACGTGGGCGTAATGGCGCTTGGCGGTGTCGTACTCAACGTGGGCGGTGTTGATGGTAATGCCACGGGCCTTCTCTTCAGGGGCGTTGTCGATCTGATCAAACTTCAGCGCAGCGCCGCCGTTCTTTGCCAGCACATTGGTCAGTGCCGCAGTTAAGGTGGTCTTGCCGTGGTCAACGTGACCGATGGTGCCAACGTTTACGTGAACGCGGTCACGTACGAACTTTTCCTTTGCCATTTTTTACAATTCCTAATGTGAACAAGAATGAACCGGATGCTCACAGAAAACTGGAGCGGGCAGCGGGAATCGAACCCGTATCACAAGCTTGGAAGGCTTGGGTAATAGCCATTATACGATGCCCGCAATAAAATATGAAAATAAGTTAGTGGAACGAGGAACGACATGAAGAAGTGGTGGAGGGGGAAGGATTCGAACCTTCGAAGGCAGAGCCGGCAGATTTACAGTCTGATCCCTTTGACCGCTCGGGAACCCCTCCATTTAATCAGCCCGTTCGCCGGACTAACTGCTTAAGCATCAAGGTCATTTGCTAAAGCGGTGAAAATGATACAGGGAAATTCTTTTGTTTGCAAGCCTTTTTTAAAAAAGCGTTAAATTTCCGCATTTCGATTGTTATTTAACGATTTTTTCTTAAAATGTGTTTCTTTTTTCATTCTCTGCCGACCTGGCGCCGCTCCGGGTGCTTCGAACTGAACACTATTTTCAGCGCTGTTTGTTAAAATTGCCCCGTTTATGAATGTTTCGGCCTGGCGCCGAAACCCGGCACGTTTGGCAAAGGGGCCTCAAGGCTCCACTGAGAACCATGACTGACGAATCGCTCGGCTCACCTTTTTTCAGGTTCAGCGCTGAAACCTGGTCAACCTTCAAGCACTCTTCGGATCGCCTCACTTTGACCGAGGATGATCTCAGGCGCTGCGCAGCTTTTAACGATCAGATCTCGCTCGACGAGGTCAGCCGCATTTACCTGCCGCTGTCACGCCTTTTATACCTTTATTACATCTCAAGATATGACCGCATTCAGGTGCTGCACAAATTCCTCGGACAGAACTACAGCAACATTCCTTTCATCATCTCGATTTCAGGGCCGGTTTCCGTGGGCAAGACCACCACGGCCAAACTGCTTAACGAGCTTATAAAATCCTGGCCCAACCACCCGAAGGTCTCCATGATCACCACCGACGGTTTCCTCTATCCCAACCGGATCTTAAGGGAGCGGATGATCATGAGCCGCAAAGGCTTCCCGGTCTCCTACGATGTCAAGAAGCTCATGAAATTCTTAAACGACGTCAAAAACGGCGTTCCCAATGTCAAAATCCCGGTC
Organism: Succinatimonas sp. UBA7265; assembly: GCA_002473165.1. Classification (GTDB taxonomy): domain Bacteria; phylum Pseudomonadota; class Gammaproteobacteria; order Enterobacterales; family Succinivibrionaceae; genus Succinivibrio. The sequence goes on along the minus strand of DKSD01000098.1, from coordinate 6,104 downwards.
TACTCCCACCTTTCTTATGACATCGTCGAAGGCGAGTACGAAACCGTCGATCGCCCTACCGTGCTTATTATCGAGGGCGTCAACGTTTTGCAAAACGGCGCCGACTACCCGGAGATCCGCAACCATGCCTTCATCTCCGATTTCATCGACTACTCCATCTATGTGGACGCCGACGAGAAATACCTGCTCAGCTGGTATATCGATCGCTTCTTAAAGCTGCGCGAGAAGACGTTCAATGAGCCAAACTCTTATTTCCGCCGCTATGCCGAGCTGCCGGTGGATCTGGCCGTGACCATGGCCAAGCTCATCTGGGAGGCGGTAAACCACGTCAACCTCGTGGAAAACATCAAACCCTGCCGCGGCCGCGCCAGCCTGATCCTCGAAAAAGGCGCCGACCACCTGATTAAAAACGTCTACCTCAAAAAATAAGTCATAAATAACAAGGCCTCAGGCTTGATTAAGTCTGAGGCCTTCTTACGCGTTTAACGCGTTTTACAGCAGCTCGACATGCCCGACGTTCACCGCCTCAGTTCCCGAAGCGCCTGAGAGCAGCAGATTGCCCTGCGCATCCATGCCGCACACCGTGCCGCTGTGTTCGCCGTCTTCGGCCGCCACGCGCACTTTGCGCCCTGACAGATAGTTGCGCTGCTCAAAACCGTCCATAAAGCTTTCAAGCCCGCTTTGCTCAAAGGCTGAGCAGCAGCCGCGCAGCGCGTCGATCAGCACGACCGCCGCCTGGTTGCGCAGGCCCAGGCGCACATGTTTTTCAAGCGAGCTGATAGGCAGGCGCTCGCCGCTTGCCGCCATGTAGACATTCACGCCGATGCCGATCACTGCGGCGATGCCGCCGTGCACCGGAACAGATTCAATGAGGATCCCCCCGAGTTTCAGATCGCCTATGTACAGATCATTTGGCCATTTGACGCTGATGCCGGGCTTGCCAAGAGTGCCGAAAGCTTCCGCTGCGCTGACGCCGACAGCCACCGCCAGTCCCTGGATCTGCCTGAGGCTGGCAAAACGCCATGCCATAGACAGCGTCAGCCCCTGGCCGATGCCGGAGAGCCAGGACGAGCCGCGCCGGCCGCGGCCGGCGCTTTGGATTTCCGCTATCAGCACATCCCCTGAGGCCAGGTTTTCGGCGTTATCCAGCATCTCCGTGTTAGTGGAGGCGCTGCATTCGCGCAATTCCACCCTGCCATGCCCGTGAGTGTTTTTGAAAATATATTCCTCATCCAGCAGATCCGCTTCAACCCGCAGCGCCACGCCGTCCGCGTCCTGCTCCAGCAGGGCATCCGTGGCATTGATGCTGGCAACAAGCTGATCCAGGGCATCCGTTGACAGTGTGAGCTTCGAGCACAGTTCATCACGGGTGAGCATTCTGCCCGGGGCTTCCATCAGGGCTCTGAGCAGCGCAATGGAACCGTTTAAATCTGATCCCAAGATATTTCTCCTGTTTTGCCGTAGATGCGCACTTCAGGCTCAAGGCTGATCCCGAAGGTGTTCATAACTTCCATCTGGACGTATTTTGCCAGCGCCACGATCTCATGCGGTCTGGCCCCGCCGCGGTTGACGATCACCAAAGCCTGGTTCTCCCAGGTGCCGGCCCGGCCGTGCGTTATGCCTCGGCACCCGGCTTTGTCTATGAGCCAGCCGGCCGCCAGCTTAACTGTTCCGTCGCTTTGAGGATAAACGGGCATGTCAGGCCAACTGCGCCGGAGGTCGGCGGCCTTATCCTCGCTGACCTCAGGGTTTTTGAAAAAGCTTCCGGCATTGCCGATCTGCGCCGGGTCCGGCAGTTTGCTGCGGCGCAGCGCGATCACCTTTTCGCGCACCTTGTAAGGCGTGTCGAGCGCTTCACCTGCCAGTCCTTTATAGGTAAGCCGCGAGACAAATTTTTCCGCGAGGCTGAACGTCACCGCAGTCACGAAATAACGCAGTTCCGGGTGTTTTTTAAAAAACGAGGTCCGATAGCCGAATTCGCATTCGTCATGGCTCAGGCTGCCAAAGCAGCGGCGGTCCAAATCGAAATATTCGATTTTGACGATATGCTCCCCGACCTCCGCACCGTACGCCCCGACATTTTGAATGGGGGCGGCCCCGACCGTGCCGGGGATCGCCGAAAGGTTCTCAAGCCCCGGAATGTTCCTTGCAATCAGCGTCTCTATCAAGCTGTCAAGTTCCATGCCGCCGCCTGAGCGCACTATCCAGCGATCGCCTTCATGGCGGATGTCCAAAGAGGAAATGCAGTTGACCAGCACGGTCCCTTCATAATCATCCGTAAGCAGGATGTCGCTGCCGCGGCCTAAGATCAGCGCGTGATCGCTCGGGCAGTTTTTTAAATCGGCTTCGCTGCAGATGCGCACCAGGTTCTGCGCATGGACATGCAAGCCGAAACTGTTGAATGAACTTAAATCCTGCATCACGCTGTCTCAGTAAAATCTTTCTATGGTGCCGCCCAGGGAGCGGATTTTGCTCTCGATATGTTCGTAACCGCGATCCATGTGGTAAATGCGGTCTACCACGGTGGTGCCGCGGGCCGCCAGGCCGGCGATCACCAGGCTTGCCGAAGCTCGCAGATCCGAGGACATCACCTGGGCTCCGTGGAGTTCCGGCACTCCGGAACAAATCACGGTATTGCCCTTAATCTCAAGATGCGCCCCCATGCGGATGAGCTCGGCTATATGCATAAAACGGTTTTCAAAGATCGTCTCGGTGACCGAGCTGATCCCGTCGGCCAGCGCGTTCAACACCGTAAACTGGGCCTGCATGTCAGTGGGAAACCCCGGGTGAGGGGCCGTGACGATGTCAACGGGCCTGATGGTGCGGTTGCGCGTGTCGGCGCTGATAAAATCCTCGCCTTCTTCAACAAGCACGTTGGCCTCGCGCAGCTTGGAGATCACAGACGACAGCAGCGCAGGATCGGTGGCGGTGCATTTGACATAGCCGTGGGTGGCGGCTCCCGCCACCAAATAAGTTCCGGTTTCAATGCGATCGGCCACAACGCTGTGATCACAGCCGTGAAGTTCCCTGACGCCTGAAATCGTGATCTTCGGGGTGCCCTCCCCCTGGATATGCGCGCCCATGGCTTTAAGGCATTTTGCAAGATCGACAACCTCAGGCTCTAAAGCGGCGTTATGGATGACCGTGGTGCCTTCGCACAGCACTGCGGCCATCATCAGGTTTTCCGTGCCGGTAACCGAGACCTTGTCCATGACAAAGTCACCGCCTTTGAGTCTGCCGCCCCGCGCCACCGCATGGATGTAGCCGTCAACAAGCTCGATCTCAGCGCCCATGGCCTCAAGGCCGCGGATATGCAGATCGACAGGGCGCGCGCCGATGGCGCAGCCCCCGGGCAGCGAAACCTCCGCCTCCCCGAGGTAAGCCGTAAGCGGGCCTAAAGCCATGATCGAGGCGCGCATGGTTTTCACGAGTTCATAGGAGGCGGTTTTGGAAGTAACCGGGCCTTCGATCACGGCTATGCCGCTTTCGCTGTCATAAACGCATGATTTACCCAGTTCCTCGAGCAGCCTGAGCGAGGTTTTGACATCGGCCAGATCAGGAACGTTGCTCAGCACCATCTTGTCGCTGGTGAGAATGGCGGCGAGCAGGATCGGCAGCGCCGCGTTTTTGGCCCCCGAAATCCGCACCTCGCCGTTGAGCGGCACCCCGCCGCTGATCCTGAATTTGGCAATATTAGATGACACTTGAAAGCAGTTCCCTGTTTAACAGGCGGGCTCCACCTGGAGCCCGCCGCGGCGCTGAATGCGCGCTAACAACGCGTTAATGATAAATAAAAGCTCAAAGGCTCACAAGCATCAGACAGCGCTACAGCTGGGTGATCCCCATAGGGGTTATGGACTTCAGATCGTACGGTGTGAGCTGGTATACATAGTAATTCAGCCAGTTGCTAAAGAGAATGGATGAGTGGGATCTCCAGGTAAGCGGCGGCTCTTTGGAAGGATCATCGCCGGGAAAATAATTTACCGGCAGCTCAGGATTGATACCGGCGCTGCGATCGCGGCGGTATTCATCGGCAAGCGTCGTGGCGTCGTATTCAGGGTGACCGGTAACATAAACCTGCCTTCTGTCAGGGGACACCGCGAGGTAGACCCCGCTTTCAGTCCCGTCGGCCAGCACCGTAAGATCGGTGTTTTCCGTGATGAAGCTGCGGGTGAAATCTATGTAGCGCGACTGCGGCGCCAAGAAATGATCGTCAAAACCGCGGATCAGCGTGTCAAAGGAATTCTTTGCGGTATTTTCCCCGAAGATCCCTGAAAGCTTGTGCTTGCGAAACACCGGATCGAGGCCGTAAAACACCTTAAGCGCCGCGGCCACTCCCCAGCAGGAGAAATAAGTGGACATCACATGCGTGGCGCTCCACGAAATGATCTCCGCAAGCCGCGGCCAGAAACTCACCTCGGAAAAGGCCAGCTGATCAAGCGGCGCCCCCGTGACGATCATGCCGTCAAAATTCTCATCTTTGACATCTTCAAAGGATTTGTAAAACGTCCTCAGATGTTCCGCCGGGGTATTGCGGGATTCATGGTCATCGACCCGCATCAGCGTGATGTTCACCTGCAGCGGCGTGTTGGACAGACGGCGCATGTACTGGATCTCGGTCTTAACCTTTTTCGGCATTAAATTAAGGAACAGCAGGTTAAGCGGCCTGATGTCCTGGTGCAAGGCGCGATCTTCTGTCATCACGAAGACTTCCTCGCCCTGAAGCACGGAAATGGCCGGCAGGCCGTTAGGGATCCGAATAGGCATTTTGTATCCTTAGCTGAATTTGACTAACATTAAGATATCCATAATTTAACGCACTTAAACAATATGATCGCTGAGATTATTTCCACCGGGGATGAAATCATCACCGGAATGGTGACGGACACGAACGCCTCATGGCTGTCATCAAAACTGCTGGAGCTGGGGATCCAGGTGTCAAGGCGCGAAACCGTGGGCGATCGCCTCGAAGATCTCACGGCGGTGATCGCAGAGCGCTCGCGTAAGGCGGATGTGCTGTTTGTAAACGGCGGGCTTGGCCCCACCAGCGATGACAACACTTCAAAAGCCGCAGCCGCCGCAGCGCAGGTAAATCTCGTACGCCATGAGGAATGGGTTTTGCGGATCCGCAAATGGCATGAAGAGCGCCGCCGCGACATGCCGGAGACGAACCTCAAACAGGCGGACATTCCCGCAGGAGCGCAGATCTTAGACAACCTTTGCGGCACAGCCTGCGGTTTCTTTTTGCGCATTAACAAAGCGTTGTGCTTTTTCACCCCAGGGGTGCCCTCTGAGTTTTACTCCATGTACGAGCACGCCATAAAACCGTACCTTAAAAAGCACTTTGCCTGCGGGGACACTGCGGTAAAGCGCCTGTTCCTGTTTGGAGTTTCTGAATCTTTCCTGCAAAAGGCCTTAAACGATGTGCCACAGTCAGATCGCGTGGTGTTAGGCTACCGCGCGGCCTACCCGCTTTTGGAGCTTAAGGTCATCTGCCATCACGCGACAGGCGAGGAAGCCGAGAGAACTTTAGAAGCTGTGAGAGAAAAGGTATCCGGCTGGCTTATCTGCGAGGATGAGAGCAATCCCGCCAGGCTCGTCGCGCAAAGGATCGGCGATCGCCGCGTGCTGATAAAGGACTATGCCACAGGCGGCGAACTTACCCGGCAGCTGTCACCTTGGTGCCGCAGCCTGGCCTCGGTAAGCTCAAACGAGCCTGAGGCGCTGTCTGGCGATCCGGACAGACTCGATCAGGGCTTTGACCTGGTGCTCTCGCTCACTCCCGCAAAAGACTCCGGCAAAACGGTTTTCACCATAATGGACATGCAAAAGCCGGCTAGGGCATTACGCTTTGAAACCGAGCTTAGTGTCACCGACAGCGCGAGACGGCGCGAGGCGATCGCGCTTGAGACTCAGATGCTGATGCTCAGGGCGTTTAAAGCGGAAGGCACCGCTCACGCCCTGCTGCATGCAGAGCAGTTCAGGCTGCCGCAGCTACAACTTGGTGAAATCGCTTTGGCAAACATAGGGGAATAGCAGAGATAAAAAAAGCAGCCCAAAGGCTGCTTTTTTCATATGTAGAGTGGCGGAACGGACGGGGATCG
>DKSD01000012.1 GCA_002473165.1 Succinatimonas sp. UBA7265 | reverse complement strand
GGTATAATATGGCGATCACTTACGCTGCAAAAGCTGTGGCAGCTGATTTAGAAACAGATCCTTGAACAGCACGCTGCGGCAAATACGCAGGAGGTCTTGTATGGTCAAAGCGGCAGGATGCAAAAGGCGCCGTGAGGCCCTGGCGATGACAGCCTCTTAAGGCTTAAACCCCATGACGTTCACTGACTGAATAGCGGGAATGACTGTTAGTTAAAGGTAGCTTGAAAAAGAGGCGAAAGAAAAACGGATTAAATCGCAAACGTACACGTAAAGTGGTTTTATGAACTGGTATTCAACGTGGAAAGGCTTATGTAACTTAAGACAGAACACTAAGCTAGTAATCTAACAGGATTTAAAAGTAAAGCTAAATTAATAATAATCATATAGTTAACAAAAAAAATCAAAACTTATTCATATTTAAGATCACCTCCTGAGTTTTACATAGATTTTAACTTAAGTTTAAGAATGAAGCAGCCAAATCAAAGCCCCTGTCACACTTAATCCGCACAATAAAATTGCAACTGCTGTAATTACCATTACATTTTCCTCAAAATCTTAAGATATTTCTTTATAGTAAAACCTGATGCAATCAGTCCTATAATACAGAACACTATTACGGAAATAGCACAATAAGTTATTAAATTTGTTTCTTTACTAAATGCTAAATATACAGCTATCGCCGAAATAGAACTTAAAAAAATTTAAAGCTATTCTCCGCATACGAGAGCATTTTTTCAGCATAAAACTGTTCTGACATTTTTACCTCACATTTGAATTATAGTCCAAAGTTTTTGATTTTTCAAATTAATTGCCAAGTTCTAAGCAAAATCAACTTACGGCTATGGACTCTATGCTGTGATTGCACAGTACGCCCTTGCTCCCCTCTTATATCAGCTTTTCTTACTCAGATCGTCTCTTCTGTCTTGCTTTATCTGCCAGATCGGTCACACATTTTCCTGCATCAGCTTGACCCCGGAGTGTCCCCGCATCAGTGTGAAAATCAGGCTAACCGGCTGTGTGTCTGTCCGGTGAGGATAGCCGCGGTATGAGGTTGTGAAGAAAAATGGGCAACTGGCTTGATGATCAGGCAAAGGAATGGAAAGAAAAGGCAAAGCCGCAGCCAAGGGCGCCTGAAAAACCTAAATGCACCGGGTTATGGGGCGTGTTTTGGATATTGTTCGACCTGGCGGCGGCTGTCTGGATCATCTGGAGCATCCTGGGCTACCTCCACATCATAGATGTTTAAATAGGAGTCAAAACATCGTCGGTTTCACCGCAAACATGGCGCCCCTGATCTCAGGCCGCCGTTTTCATTTTTCCCTGTCCCCGGCGTGATCTGAGCTGCCCGCGCCATGGCTCCCGGCAAATCCGTCCCTTGCTCTCCTCGCGCACGATTTATTTGGCAGGCCCCTGAGAAATTTGTCCTACAATTAGAGGACTGGGGGTGCGAAAATGACGGAAAAACAGCGGCAGGACGCGGCATACTTTTTAAAACGCTTAAACGATCTGCCGGGCAAAGTGCTGAGGGCCGCCCAGGAGCTCAAAAGCGAAACCGTCTCCCGGCGCATCCTCACCATGAGCCTCAAAGAGCTGTGCGAAAAAGCATTGCTGGATACCGACGAAGCGTCGTACAGCGCCGATCCCAAGCACGGCTACGCCGCCGTCTCCCGTTATCTAGACCACTTCGGCATGCGCACTGTGCCCTGCTCGATCCCGATCGATCTGCAGTTTTCCGATCTCATCTTTGTCACCTCAAAGCCCAACCTGAGCTCCGATGAGGACATCGCCGCCGTCTCCTACATCGTCAAATCCGGCCGCGCCCCGCGCCGCGAGGATTACCGGCACATCCAGGCGATGAACGCCAAGATGACGAACTACAACATCATGCTCAGGCTCTTTGAAGCGCTGTTCGTGATCTGTCCGGGCCAGCTCTCAGCCCAGCAGCTCTCCGTCCTCAATTCGCTCTTAAACGAGCTGCGCCTGCCTTTGGGCGGCATAAACTACCTGCGCGCCTGCCTCACCTACGCCTCCCAGCAGCGCAGCCCCCGCTGCGACTACTCCGATCCCTCCTGCGTCTTCAAGCCGCTCGATGCGGAAAAGACCCGCACGCTGTGCGGCTACCTCGCGAAGATCGCCGCCGCCGTGTCCTTCCGCACTCCCTTTGACAGCTCTTTTCCTTACCTCAAGACGCTTGAACAAGAGTTTGAGCGTGAGGAAGGCGAGGCTGCGGCGGAGCGCGCGGCGGAGGAAGCCCGGCGCCGCGCCGAGGAGGAGCGCCGCCCCGATCCGCTCACACAGCACGTCATGGCTATTCAAAACTCTCAGCAGATCCCGTCCGTGCCTGCGACCGCGTACCCGCAGCAGAGCTCCTGGGCCGTGCCTGAATATGAAACGCCAAGGCGCCAGCACCCCGCCGCGTTCCAAAGCAATGCCGATCCCCTCTACGACAAGTATCTGGACGCCCTGCGCGAGAACCTGAAGATCCGCTCCGATCTCAAAGAAGCGCTGATCTCAGCCTATGAGGGCAGCCGCGACAAATGCCGCGACAGCATGCCCGACTTCGGCTCGCTCGCCCTCGCCTCCTGTAAGGAGGCGGTGCGCCCGGCGGCCTTTGCCGTCTGCGGCAGGCTGCGCTCCTACACCGGCATGTGGCCGTGGCTTGCCAACTGCGCCGGCGCCGATCTCGGTTATTTCTTTAAAACCCCGGCCTGCCAGAAGCTTAAAACCTACCTGCTGCTCCCCGATGAAAGGGTCGGAAACGCGGCGCTGCGCGAGCGCCGGCGCATGCTGTGCTGGAACTTCCTCATGGCTTTGGTCGCAGTGCCGCTGTTCACAGACGGACAGCTGCGCACCGGCCCTGACACTGCGGCGCTTGTAAAGATGCTCCATGAGGAGTTTGAGCGCTCCGTCTCCTCGCCATCAGGCCCCTGCGGCGCGCTGGCGGCCATTCTGGCGCTGCGCCGCACGCTCTTTGAAGGCCCGGATGATGCCGATCCGCTCTGCGTCATGGGCTATGTCATAAACCCGGTGATCCTGCAGCTGCGGCTTTTGTGCGCCGACAAAGAGCAAAACGGCGGCAGCGTGCTCTTAAACGCCGATCCTTTTGGCAAAAAGCTGCTGCTGTTATACGAGGCCTTAAACGCATCCCCGCGCCTGCGCCGCGCGCTGCTGCAAGCGCCGGGGCCTGCAAGCCCCGGTTTTATCCACTGGGCGCTAAACCGTCTAAAAGGCCTCGAGGAGGACGCCTTTGAGCTCATGCCCGGCGATGCCGCACCCGCAGAGCAGGCCTCGTTTGGCACCGACTTCCGCTCCGCGCTCTCCCAGCATTTCACCAAGCCTTTGGCAGCGGGGCTCTTAAATCTCCGTACCCTTATAAAAACGGCCGGGGTGTTTGTAAGGGCCAGGCCCGAGGCGATCAAAAAGGCCGCCTGGGTGCTGTCGCTTCGGCAGGACGAGATCCTGTGGTTCAGCCGCAACGGGGCCGATCTTACAAACGAGGTGAGCCTGGTGCTCTCAGGCTGCGCCTCCCACGGGCAGCTTACGGCGCTTGAGCGCAGCCTCGCGGGTTTCTCCTACACCCGCGAGGAGGAGCTGTTAGAGCGCATGGGCGCGCAGTATAAAGGCGCCGAAGGCCTGGGCGGGGCGCTGCTGCGCCGCTGCGGGATCCTCTGCGCCCCGATGCGCGAAGGCATGCCGCGCGCTCTGGCTGATCTTTTTCCCCAGACCGTGCTCATCCCCTGCGGGGCGCGGCTTGCCTCAGACGAGCGTTTTGTGCGCGGCCTGAGCACGGCCCAGACGGCGCTGGCGCTTTTTATGTCCGCCTGCCCGAGCTCGCGCCCGGCTCCGGCGCTTGCAGGGGCCCTGGGCTTTGACGATGAGGGCCGCGAGGCCGCCGCCTCATTTCTGAAATCGCTTGAAGATCGCGCGCACTCCATGCAGATGCCCGGCACCGCCCTGGCCTCGCGCGTCTACCGCGCCCACAACGGCTCGCCTGCCTGGCCCGTGCTCGTGGGGCTTTTAAAGAAACTCGCCAGGCTCCGGCTTGCCCACTCGGAGATGGCGATGTTCGACCGGCCGCGAATAGCCGCGCTCTTCAAAGCCCTGCACATCGCCGATGCCGCAGCGCAGCTGTCCGCAGGACCCGAGTTCAAAGGCTTTGAGAACATGGATCAGGCGCTTATCGCCTCGAAGATCTCAGAGAGCCGCGAGATCGAGGGGGTGATCGCCAAACTGCGCGATGACGGCGAGCGCGCCGAGGGCGCGGCGCCGCAGCAGCCTGAAAAAGCCAAAGAGAGCCCCCGCTCTGCCAAAGCAGAGAGCGGCAAAACGGAGCTGCGCATCCCCGGGCTTTCCGCGCAGGCCAGCCAGCTCGTGGCCGCTGCGGCCGCCGAGGGGCGCGAGAGCATGGATCTTGAGGAATTCGACGGGCTGTGCCGCAGCCTGCGCTTCATGTCAGGCGACGCGGCCATAGAAGAGCTTAACGATTTCTGCTGCGATCACTGCGACGAGCCGCTGTTTGAAGCCGCCCCTGAGGAGGGCTGCGTCTACATCACCGTCGATCTCGCCCACCGCCTCGCGCAGGGCCTTCAGGGCTGATCTTTCTTTAAGGCGGTGATCTTTGAAACCGCCCGGCCGCCTTCAAGCAGCGTCACCAGCGTGCCGCCTTCTGCAAGCTCTGAGAATTTCGCCGCCTTCCCGTCCTCGCCCAAAGTCACGCTGTAGCCGCGCGTTAAGACCTTAAGCGGGTTTAAGGCGATGAGCGAGGCCGCCGCTTTGGCCGCGCGCGATGCGAGATCGGAAAGCTGCTGCCTGGGGGAGCGCTCCTCAAGATCCGAGTACGCGCGCGAAAGCCTCCCTGAGGCTCCGTCAAAGTCTGACTGCACCGCCTGATCTGCGCGGGCGCACAGCGTTTGCAGCATTCGGCGCCTTTCATCCAGCACGGCCCCGGGGCCTGAGGCTTCAAGGCGCGTCCTGAGGTCAGACAAGGCGCCGCGACGCCCCGACACCAGGTTCTCCGCCGCCCCGCACAGCCTGGATACCGCATGCTCAAGCCGCAGCCTGTCGCGCTCTGAGGCCGCGGCTGGGCCTGCCGACTCCAGGCGGCGCGACAGCGCGGCAAGGTGTTCAAGCCCGGCATCGAGGCAGCGCCCGGCGGCCCGGCTCAGGCGCGAGGCGAGATCGGCCAGGGTACCGTATAACATGTCATCGGTTACCGGGCTTAGGATCTCCGCGGCCGCCGTAGGCGTGGCCGCGCGGGCGTCAGCCGAGAAATCCGTGAGCGCGAAATCCGGCTCATGCCCCACCGCCGACACGATGGGAATAGTGCTCCCGGCCACGGCGCGCACCAGCGCCTCGTCGGAAAACGCCAGCAGATCTTCAAAAGAGCCGCCGCCGCGCCCGATGATCAGGGCATCGCAGCAATTTTCCTCGCAGGCAAGCTTTAAGGCGTCTATTAAGGTCTGCGCCGCGCCCTCGCCCTGCACCCGCGCCCCGTAGACGCGGATCTCGACGGCGCGGCGGCGCTTTTTGAACGTCTCACAGATATCATGCACCACCCGCCCCTCCGGGGAGGTGATCACGCCTACGCGCAGCGGCATTTGCGGCAGCGGCCGCTTATGCTGCGCGAACACGCCCTCGCGCTCCAGGGTGTCCTTGAGCTTTAAAAGGCGCTCTAGGATCTCGCCGCGCCCTGCAATGCGCATGCTGCCGCACAGCAGCGAGAACGAGCCGTTTTTGGCGTAAAGCGAGCTTTGGCCGGTGACAACGACCTTCATGCCGCTCTCAGGCTCAAAACCTAAGCGCGCGGCGACGCTGCTCCACATGATGCAGTTTACGGCCGAGTTCTCGTCCTTTAAGGTGAAATAGAGATGGGTATAGCGGCGCACCTGCCCGATCTCGCCTTCAACGCAGGCTGTTCCCAGATTTCTCAGGCACCGGTCCGTGACCGTGCAGAACTCGCTCACGCTCATGGGCTTTAAACCCTCGCGCTCCTGTGCCATCGCAGCTCCCTGTTTGCTCCTGAAACTGATCCCATGTTAACGCGGCTTTCAGCCCGTTCAAACATTCCGGCGGATTTCCGCGCCGCGGCAAATCAGTTTTTACGCTCTGTATAAATTTTTTTCAGCGCGGCCGGCTGTCCGCAAGGTTACGGTATTTTATTGGCCAAAACGTCTAAATTGTATACAAAAACACAGAAATACATCCAGTTAATCAAAAATACTCAAAAGTTTAATGTTTCGAATATGTTACAAATCAGTGAGTAACCGTTTAAGAATCTTTAAAAAAATTTAACAAGGTGTTTACCCTTAATTCCAGCCTAAATTAGA
>DKSD01000070.1 GCA_002473165.1 Succinatimonas sp. UBA7265 | reverse complement strand
CTGCCGAACACCTTCTTGAAGACGTAGTCCGAGGTGATGGTCAGGCTCTTTTCATCAGCCATGCTCTTGCTCCGATTTTAGGTTGGATTTAAAGGACGGCAAAGCATAGCAAATGGAAAAAAAACGTGTTTCCAAAATTCCGACATTTGCACGGCGGAGGTTTATTCAATGATTTAAAATGTTTTTATCTTCAAAATCTTCCATATCAGAGCAAGCCGCGCTCCCGGGCCCGCTCCAGAATTTCCTTAAAAGCGATCACTGAGTCATAACTGCACTGGGAAAAAAGCTTATTGACCTCGCCTTCGGTGAGAAACATCACCCCCGACACCTCTTCGCGCTGGCGCACGGTGAGCTGATCGGAGGTCACCAGGTAAAGATAGCCGTACAAAAAATGCACCCCGTCCTGATAAGGGATGCGCAGCTTCCCCAGATCAGCTATGGCATTGCCGGCTTTTGCGGCATCTATCCCCACCTCTTCCATGAGTTCGCGCCTTGCCGACTCCGACGGGATCTCCGCATGCTGCATCACCCCGCCCACGCAGGCATCGAGCTTTCCGGGCGCGTAATCCTTGGTGAGCGTGCGGATCTCAATTAAATACCGGCCGTCGCCGCGGCGCACGGCCATGTACGACGCCCGATGCGCCAGGTGCCGCTCCCGCATCACGTGCCGCGGCACCGTGTCGATCACTTCATCTTTCTCATTGACTATGTCAACGCGCTCGTTTGCCGACATGCTAAAAGCTCCTTTTGCCTGATACTCTGCAAAAATTGTAGCCTCAGCGACCGGCATTTGGCAGGCCTCCGCGTAAAAAGCGGATTTTGCGCTCTGCGAGAAATGGCGTCCCTGCCTTAGCCGTCAAGCCTCCTTAAAACAAAGAACCCGCGCCGTCACTTATGACAGCACGGGTTCTTTAGAAGCCCGTGGCTTAGGCTTTTTTGCCGTGGCCGCCGCGGCCCTGGCTGCCGGCATTGCCGTTGCCATTCCCGTTGCCGCCGCCTGCAAATTTTGAGGCGAGATCGGACACAGTGCGCTGCAGCGCCTTGGGGTTGATCTTCTTGTCAGCAACGAGCTTGTAGCCGACCGCGCCGATCACCACGCCTGCGGCAAAACCTAAAAAGGTCTTTGAAGTTAAAAAATTAAACATTACTTTGCCTCCTGTTTTTTGGCCTGGATATCAGCGATGAGATCCTCTAAGCGCTCCTTCTGGCTCTCGAGTTCCTCGAGCGTCATTTCCGTGGCAGCGCCGGCTTCACCGCTGTCTTTGGTGAAAAGCGTGCCCTTGCGCAGTTCTTTTAGCTTGGCGGAAATCTCTTCCTTGTGATCGTTGCAGTACTTGGCTGCAACCGCACCGACAACCACGCCGGCGACAACACCGACCACTACGTTAGTGCTGAAATTGAACATCGTTCATCTCCTTGCGGGGCCGCAACCCCGGTTGTTAAAAATTCTTACGCTGCGCTCTCAGCGCCCTGAGAGATCTGGCGCTTTTTCGGCTCCAGCAGCACTCTGGCAGAATTGAGCACCACGCCTAAAGTCGAGGCGTTGTGCACAACCGACGCCCACAGCGGGGTGATCATTCCCAACGCGCCCATCATCATCGCCACAGTGTTCACCGCGATGGTGACGCGGAAATTCTCATGCACGAGTTTCATGGTCTGCCTGCCTATGCCGATGAACTCCGGAAGCTTTAAAGGATCCTCTGAGTTGATGGTCACATCCGCTGACTCCATAGCCGTGTCCGTGCAGCCTGTGCCCATGGCCACGCCAATGTCAGCGTAGGCAAGCGCCGGCGCGTCGTTGATGCCGTCGCCGACCATGAGCACGTTGCCCTGGCTCTGCGCCCTGGCCACAAAGCTGGCCTTATCCTCGGGCATGACCTCGGCGCGGAAATCGTCAAGCCCCAGGTGGGAGGCGATCGCTGCAGCCGTGGCTTTGTTGTCGCCTGTGAGCATGCAGATCTCCTCGACGCCGCTGTAGCGCAGGCGGTTGATGGCGCGCTTGAAGTCCGGGCGCAGCGGATCGTCGATCTCCAGCACTCCGAGGAACCTGCCAGCTCCTGAGATGTATATAAACGATCCGGTCGGGCTGGACTTTTTAGGCTCGATCATGCCGCGCACTTTGTGCTCGGCCATAAAGACTTTCGAGCCCACCAGCACCTGCCCGCCCTTGAAATCGTCAACCGGGCCAATGTGCGCGAGGATGCCGCGCGCGACGACAGTCTTCGTGTCCTTGTGTTCAGGGATCTCCAGTTTGCGTTTTTTGACTTCATCGAGGATGGACACGGCCATCGGATGAGATGAGTGCATCTCGGCTGACGCGGCCAGGCGCAGCACGGTGTCAGCGTTCACGCCCTCAGCGGTAGTGATGTTGACAATCGCCGGGCGGCCGCGGGTGATGGTGCCGGTCTTGTCGAGGATCACCGTGTCGATGTTCGAGGCCTCCTCGATAAAACTGCCGCCCTTGACGAGGATGCCCGAGCGCGCCGCGCGGCTGATGGCCGCCGAGATCGCCGTGGCAGTCGACAGCTTGAGGCCGCAGCTGAAATCTATGAACAGCATGTTGAGCACGCGCTGGATGTCGCGGGTTGCCAGGTAGACGATCACGGCGGCGAGGAACGACACCGGAACCAAAGCCGTGGCCATGGTGTCAGCGTAGTTCTGCACCGGGGCGCGGCGGTTCGAGGCGTCCTCGACCATGTGCACGATACGCGAGAGCGAGGTGTCATCGCCGACGCGCTCGGCGCGCAGCGTCAGTTCACCCAGGCTCACGACCGTGCCGGCCCAGGCTTTGTCGCCGGTCTTTTTGGCAACGGGCACAGATTCGCCGGTGATCGCGGCCTGATCAACCGCGGCGCTGCCTGAGGTGACGATGCCGTCGACGCAGATCTTCTCGCCCGTGTGCACCGTCACCGTCATGCCGGGTTTGACGTCCTCAATGGGCACCTTGCGCTCCAGGCCGTGCTCATCGACGATCCACACCTCGCGCACATCGAGCGCCACGAGCTTGGAAATATTGCTGCGGGCGCGGCGGGCGGCCAGCGTTGTGAGCATCTCGGCGCAGTTTGACAGCGTCAAAAGCGTCAGCGACGACTCAGGCTTGCCGGCAGCCACCGATGCCAGCACGGCCGTAACCGTGAGCGTGTCAGCGTTGGGGCGGCGCTCCTTGAAAGCCTGCCCCACACCGCTTTTTATGAGCTGCGAGGACATGATGAGCACCGCGGCGGCGCGCCACGCGGTCGTGGCCGCGAACGTCGCGGGGCTTGTGCGCCTCATGATCTCAAAGAGCACGAAGAAGCCCAGCGAGATCAGCGCGCTGCGGCGGTGGCCGCGGAAATCCTCGTCGATGTCGGCATTGGCCTGACGGCGCGGGGCCAGCATCTCCTTGCCGCCGCGCGCCAGATCTACCGCACCGCGAGAGAACTCAACGCCCAAAAGCTTTGAGAGCGCGAGCACCGCTGCGGCGCAGGGGGCGGCGCCGCCGTCTTCAAGCGTAACCTTCGCATAGCCCTTGCCGATATAGCATGAGAGCACGCCGCTGCGGGCGCGCATTTGCGCCTCGGCCAGGCCGCAGGCGTGATAATCAAGGCTCAGCGACGGCAGAGGGACTCTGATGGTTTTCATGATTCACAGCTCCAAAAAACGCATGTTTCTCAGGCTTCGGCCGGTTCGGGCAAAGGCTTGGGATCCGGATGGGACGGGCGGGCCAAAAGCGCCAGCCCCCACAGGAATAACTGCGGGCCGGCCGGGCGATCGCCGTTGATGACGACACATTTGATGCCGTAGATCAAAAGTCCCAGCCCGGCCATGCGGATAAAGAATGCCGGCTCGGTGTGGTTGAAGAACCTGCCCACGTTGCGCCTTAAAGCGCGGAACGTGTCATTTAGGGCGTCGCCTGCCCGCAGCGCCGGCGTCGGGATCAGCGTCTCCTCCTGCACTGCGTGCTTGCCGGCGATCTCATGGGAGAGCGCGTCAAAAAGCGCGTTGATGTTGCGTTCGCTTTGGTTGTAGGTGACGGTCACCGAGCCTAAGATCGGGCTGACGCGCACGCTGAGCATCCCCGGAAACGTCCTGAGGATGCGTTCAAGTTCCGCGCAGGCGTCCGCGTTGTCCTTGAGCGCCAGGCAGATGTAACGGCGCCTGCCGCGGGTGCGGTGGGCGATCACCATGCCGTCATTGGAAAAAAGTTTTTCCCTGACGGCGCGGCCTAAAGATAAACCAAATGAATAACCGGGTATGTGTGGCATTGCTCTTTTCCTTTTTCCGAATGCTGCTCAGGCCCGCGCGCGGGCGCCGTCTATAAGCTGTTCCAGGAACGATCCCGCTTCGATGCGCGCGGGATCGTAATTTATGGTCACAGAGCCGGTGATCCTGCTGATCTTCCAGGAGGTGATTTCCGCAATGCCATCCAGCGCGCCGCAGACGCTGCGGTACAGATCGTCGTCATGGCGCAGCGCGTCATAAATGACGCGCACGCGTCCTTCGTTGAAATGGGCTACCTTGACCTGGCTGAAAAATGCGCTGACCTTCAGCGACTTGGGAAGCAAGGATGAAATGACTGCGGAAACCGACATGCGATCCTCAAGTGAGTAAGCCTAAGCTAATCATCAATTCTAACGCAAAAAACGCCGGGCATTCAGATGCCGCCACAGCACGTTCTCGTTAAATTCCGGTTAAATTCACTGGATATTCACAAAATAAAACAACAAATTGAGTTAACCAAGGCTAATTAGTTCCAACTTACCGAAATTAGCTTGAGCTAATAGCTATTTTTAGTTTAACTTCAAACAGCTACTTAAACATTCAAAAAGTAAAAAGTTGCAAGTTATCAGTAACTAACCTGTTATTAAGCATCATAAATAGTCTAAAAACGCCGAAAAACCAAAAGCCGGCGTTTCATATTTTTCTTTGCCTCTGCGGCGCTATCATTGACGAAAATTTCAGGAGGGATCATGGCAGGAACAACCCGCCGCGGCTGCGCGCAAAAAGACCGCATCCAGGGGCTTGAGGAGAAGATCGCCTGGCTTGAGGGCCAGTGCGACGAGCAGGGACAGGAGATCAGCGCGCTGCAGCGCGAGCTCTCAGAGCTCAAACAGAATTTCCGCATGCTGTGGCAGAAGGTGGGCGATCCTTACGCCACGCGCGACGAGAAGGACGAAGTGCCGCCGCCGCATTATTAAGGCAGACGCAAAAGGGCCCGCGGTTTAAGCCGCGGGCCCTTAGGTTTCTTAAGCGCGTCAGAGCGTGACGCCGTCCTTCCAGATCACGACTTCATGGAAGCCGCGCTCCTCGGAGACGGAGCGCTCCCCGGAGGCGACAGCGCAGATCTTCTTCAGAAGGAGCTGCGCCTGCTCCTGAGGGTCCGCGCCTTCTGCGAGCACGCCTGCGTTAAAGTCGATCCACTTGCCGCCTTTTTTCTCCCACAGCGCGCTGTTCGTGGAGATCTTAAGCGTCGGAACGACCGTCGCAAACGGGGTGCCGCGCCCGGTGGAGAAGAGGATGAGATCTACTCCCGCGGCGGCCAGGGCCGTGCAGGACACGCCGTCGTTGCCCGGAGCCTGCAACAGATTAAGGCCCGGAGTTTTAAGGCGTTCAGTATACCTGAGCACGCCTGAGACTTCCGCCGTGCCGCCCTTTTGCACGCAGCCCAATGACTTGTCCTCAAGCGTGGTGATCCCGCCTGCCTTGTTGCCCGGGGACGGGTTTTCGGAGACGGTCTCGCCGTGGCTTTCAAAGTAGCCTTTGAAGTTGTTTATAAGCTCGACGGTCTTTTGGAAGATCCCTTCATCCCTGGCACGGTTCATCAGCAGCTGCTCGGCGCCGAACATCTCGGGGACCTCGGTCATGACCGAGGTGCCGCCGGAGCCGGCCACGAGGTCTGACACCCTGCCGATGAGCGGGTTGGCGGTGATCCCGGACAGGCCGTCCGAGCCGCCGCACTTGAGGCCGATGCGCAATTTAGAGAGCGGCTGGGTGCTGCGGCGCGCCTTGTCGGCGTACGCGAGCAGCTCGTCCACGAGCGCCTTGCCGGCCTCAAGCTCATCCTCGACATCCTGGCAGTTTAAGAAGCGAATGCGCGGATCGGAGGCGTCGAGGTAATCCTTCATGACGCCGATGTTGCTGTTCTCGCAGCCCAGTCCCACCACGAGCACGGCGCCGGCGTTCTGGTGGCGCGACAGCGCCCCCAAAAGCCTGCGCGTCGTTTCCTGATCCTCGCCCATCTGCGAGCACCCGAAAGGATGGGTGAGCGCCAGCGCGTCCTCGACATGCGGGAAAGCGCCAAGGCGGGATTTGGCGTAATCGGCCAGCGCCTGGGAGACGCGGTTTACGCAGAACACCGTAGGCAGGATCCACAGTTCGTTGCGGATCCCGACGACGCCGTCCGCGCGCTCGTAGCCCTCAAAAGTCAGATCTGAGGACGGCAGCTTAGCCGCCGGAACTTTGTCATAGCGGTACTCGCGTTTGCCCGAAAGGCCGGTGCGCACATTCTGGGTGTGCACATGAAAGCCTTTTTTGATGTCCTGCTTCGCGTACCCGATCGGGAAGCCGTACTTGATGACTCCCTCCCCTGCTTTGAGATCGCGCAGGGCAAACTTGTGGCCGCGGGTGATGTCCTCTTGCAGGATCACCGCCCCCTGAGGGAGTTTTACCTCTGTCCCTGCCTTGAGATCCTCAAGGGCGACCGCGACGCAGTCCCGGGGATTAATGACGATCGCCTGCATGTTAATCGTGCTCCAGCAGATCTTTCATCGTGGCCCTGATGCCGTCTGTGATCACGGCGTGGGTGAGCTTGGCCGTAAGCGCGGTGAGATCGAGATCTGATGAGAGATCGCGATCCCAGAGCTTCGTGTCAGAGAGTATGGCCTTCACGACCAGCATGGCGCTCTGCTCGGACTTCTGGTAGCGCTTCCAGGCCTCGGAGATCACCTTCACGGCGTACTCATCGTCATTGAACGAGCCGCTCTTGCCCTCGGCGCGCTGCACCTGCACCGGCAGCCTGCCGTCCGCGTTTTTGTACAGCGCGAAGAAAGCGGCCAGCGCAAAGCAGAGTTTCTTAGGCAGGCGGCCCTGGGAGCGGGCGTCGAGGATCGACGGGATGACGCGCGCCTTCATCTTTGACGTGCAGTTCATCAGGATCGACGCGAGCTGGTGGTGCATGGAAGGATCGCAGAAACGGGCCACCACGGCGTCGGCAAATTCCGTAAGCATCTGCTTGTCAAGCTTCACGGCCGGAATGATCTCATCGTAGATCACGGAGCGGGCGAATTTGCCGGTGAGCGGATCGGACATCATCTGATCGACGGTGTCGAGGCCTGCGAGGAACGCCGCGGGCACGTTTGAGGTGTGGGTGCCGTTTAAGATGCGCACTTTGCGCAGGCGGTACGGCGTGATGTCAGGGGCCACGACGACGTTTAAGCCGGCCTTCTCAAAAGGCAGCAGCTCTTTGACGCTGTCCGGGCCTTCTATGGCCAGAAAGTGGAAGAGCTCGCCGCAGGTCATGAGCTCGTCTTTGTACCCAAGCTCCTGCTCATAGCGGTCGGCGTCGTTTACCGGGTAGCCTGAGACCACGCGGTCGACAAGCGTGTTGAGGAAGGCGCAGTCCTCGGTGAGGTAGGCCTTAAATTCGCTCTCATATCCCCAGTCATCAGCGTGCTTTAACACGATCTCCAAAAGCTTTTTGCCGTTGTCCTCTATAAGCTCGCAGGGCATGACGGTGACGCCGGCAACCGCGCAGGCGCCCTGCCCTTTGAAAGCCTCAAAGCGCGCATGCAACAGCGCCGTGAGCTTGCCTGGGAATGAGGCGGGAGCCTTGCCCTCAGGTTTGGGCTCCTTAACATAGACAATGCCCGCCTCGGTGGTGTTTGAAAAGAAGAACTTCACCTCAGGGGAGGCGGCGGCTTTTAAAAGCCTGGCCCAGCCGGCGTCCTCATAAGGGTTGGCCCAGTCGCCGATGGTGTTGACGACATCGCGCTCCTCGAGGTTTTTGCCGTCCTCAAAGCCGTGCAGCAGCACGGTGTACAACCCGTCCTGGGCGGAAAGCTTGGGGATGACGCGCCCGCGCGGCGTGGGCTGCACGACCATGACGCGGCCGTTGAACAGCCCCTTTTGATTGAGCTTAAAGAGCATCCAGTCGAGGAAGCCCCTTAAAAAATTGCCCTCGCCGAACTGGATGGCCCGGATCGGGAGAGCGCTTTTGCATTCCGGTTTGTTTGTCAGGTTTAATGTGTTCATCTTTGATTGTGTCCTTTAAACAAAAAAAGCGCCCCTGCCATCCATCTCCGACTAATGAGGGGCGCTGTTGCTATTCTAGTTGAAACGCGACGGTTATTTCCTGAAATCGATCTCAACTTTGAGCATGTGCGCGGCGTTGGCGGCAAAATCCGCAAAGGCCTTGGGAGCCTCGTCCAAAGCGTAAGTGTTCGTCACGGCCTTGCGCACGTCGGCCTTGCCGGATTTCACGAGATCTATAAGATTTAAGAAATCCTGCTTTAAGGCGTTGCGCGAGCCGAAGACGTTGAGCTCCTTTTTCTGCAGCAGCGTGAAGTTGAAGTCGAGGTTCTTCTTGCCCACGCCGATCAGCACGACGCGCCCGCCGAAAGCGGCGGCGTCTATGGCGTTCTGGAACGTCTGCGGCAAGCCCACGGCCTCGATGGCCACATCAAAGCCGCGGCCTCCGGTGATCTCAAAGCACTTGGGGATAAAGCTCTCGCCTTCGTTGACGATGCCGCCGTCAAGGCCGAAAGAGCGCACGGCGTAGTCGACCTTGGCCGGCGCGACATCGGCGATATAGACAGTCGCCCCCTGCGATTTGGCCGAGAGCGCGGCCAGCGCGCCGATGGTGCCGGCGCCGATCACGAGCACCCGATCGCCCTTTTTCACCTTGCCGCGAGTCACGGTGCCGTGGTAGCTGATGCAAAAAGGCTCGATGGCGGCCAGTTCCTCGGGGGCGAGGCCCTTGCCGTCATAGATGCGCTCAAAAGGCATGGTGATGTACTCGGAGAACGCGCCGTCGCGCTGCGCTCCCAAAGTCTCGTTGTGCTCGCAGCAGTTTACGAGGCCGCGCTCGCAGGAATAGCAATGGCCGCAGTTGAAATACGGATTGCAGGTGACGACCATGCCTTCTTTTAAGCCGAACTTTGAGCCATCGCCGTTGAGTTTTACGATCTCGGCGGAAAACTCATGGCCGGGGATGCGCGGGTAGGAAGCGTAGGCGAACGTGCCGCGGTAGGTGCCCAGATCGGATCCGCAGATGCCGCCTACGAGCACCTTGAGCAGCGCCTCGCCCGCTTTGGGTTCAGGCATCGGGGTTTCAATCACCTGGCACTCGCCGGGTTTGTTGATGATGATGGTTTTCATGTGTGTGTCCTGATTTTTAGTAGATAAGGTTGACCAGTCCCGTCGACAGCCACGGCACAAACGTGAGCAGCAGCAGGCAGGCGACCAGCATAATGTAAAACGGCACCGCTTCTTTGATGAACGTGCCCATCGGGCATTTCGTGATCGAGCAGGTCACGAACATCAGCGTGCCCATGGGAGGCGAAAGCGCGCCCAGGGCGAAGTTGAAGATCACGACCATGGCAAAGTGGATGTCGTCAAGGCCGAAATGGCGCGCCACCGGCACCAAAAGCGGCACGAGGATGATCATGGCGGCGTTGCCTTCTATGAACATGCCAATCAAAAGCAGGAAGGCGTTCACGCAGAGCAGGAACAGCACCTGGCTTGACATGCCGTCTATGAACAGCGACGTGAAGTACTGCGGGATGCGCTCTTTCGTGAGCACCCAGGCAAAGGCGGAGGCCGCGGCGATGATCAGCATGATCGCAGAGGACGTCAGCACGGTTTCCTTCAGGCCTTTGATGACATCCTTGATGGTCATCTCGCGGTAGACGACACCTAAAAGCAGCGAGTAGATGATGGCGACGGAGCCTGCCTCAGTGGGCGTGAACGCGCCGATCCTGATGCCGCCGATGATGATGATCGGCAGGCACAGCGGCAGAAAAGCCCTCGAGAACGTGTAGCCCACGCGTTTGAGCGAGGTGTCGACCTTCTGCGGGCTCTTGTAGCCGCGCTTATAGGAGACATAGCCCACCAAAAGCATCAGCGCCACGCACAACAGCAGTCCCGGGCCGATGCCGGCGACAAAGAGCTTGCCGATGGAGACGTTCGCTATCGAGCCGTAAATGATCATCGCGATCCCCGGCGGGATGAGCGGGGTGATGATGGCCGAGGTGGCGACGAGCACGGAGCCGAAGGCTTTGGAGAAGCCGCGCTTTTCCATCTCCGGCACGAGCATCTTGGCTTCCATGGCCGCGTCGGCCAGGTTCGAGCCTGAAAGGCCGCCCATGAGCGTGGCCACAAGCACCGTAACATGGCCGATGCCGCCGGTGATGTTGCCCACGAGCGATTCGCAGAAGTCCACGATGCGCTTCGTGACGCCCGTGTAGTTCATAAACACGCCTGAGCACACGAAAAACGGGATGGCCAAAAGCGGCATGGACTGCGCGCCTGAGAGCACGCGCTGCGCGAAGATCAGCGAATTGAGCTCCGGGTGCAGGAAAAAGTAGGTGGCGGCCGCGCCTAAGATGGCGATGAAGACCGGCATCTTAAGAAAGAGAAATACCAAAAGCAGGATGGCGGAAAGGGCGATTGCGTGATCCATGTCAGGCCTCCTGCGCTTTTGCCGCAGCGCGCGCTTCACGGCGTTTCATTACAAAAGCCGCTATGGCGCTGGCGATCATGATGACGCAGCTTAAAGGCAGCGCCAGGTTGATAAACCAGTAAGGGATTTCCAGGATGTTGGTGTGGCGGCCCATTTTTGCCATGAGTCCCAGGACCTTGACGCCGTCCTTGCACAGGAAGCACAGCACGATCACTGTGACGATCAAGTCAAATAATTCGATGTTTTTCTGGATTTTTTTGGGAAGCTGCTCGACTACGATCTCCACGGCCACATGGCTGCCGTAACGGAAAGCCGCGCCGGCCCCGAAAAACGTCATCCACATAAAGCACATCAGCTGCACTTCCTCAGCCCAGATGAGCGGCGATCCCACGAGGTAGCGCATGACGACCCCGCCGAACGTGACGACGATGAGGACGCACAGCGCCACACAGGCAATCGCCAGATCGAGGTTTTTCACAATGCTTGATTTGCTCATGCATTATCTCCTCAAAAAGGCCGCCTTGCGGCGGCCGGTTTTACACAGATGCATAAGGTTCCCTAAAAGGGGGACGCTTTAACTTACTGCATGTTCTTCTTGACGATGTCCAGAAGGCCCGGAGTCCAGTCCTTGAAGTCAGGCAGCGTGTAGAACTTGGCGGCGGCATCGCGCAGTTCTTTCTTGAAGGCCTCGGACGGCTCGGTGATGGTCACGCCCTCGTCCTTGAACTTCTTGAGCAGATCCGCTTCGGTGTCCTCGACGATCTTGTTCTGGTACATGGCGGCGTCATGGCAGGTGGAGACCAAAAGGTCCTGCTGCTCTTTGCTCAGCGAGTTCCAGAAGTCCGTGCCCACGACGATGTTCGTGACGTTATAGACGTGACCGTCCAAGAGCAGGTACTTGGCGACTTCCTGGAACTTGCCGTTGTACAGCACGGCAAGCGGGTTCTCCACGCCGTCGATGGTGCCCTGCTGCAGCGCGGTGTACACATCGCCCAGCGACATCGGGGTAGGGGTGGCGCCTAAGACCTCAAAGCCTTTGACCTGGATGTTGTTCGTCGGGACGCGGATCTTCAGGCCTTTGAAGTCTGCAAGCTTCGTGACCGGCTTAGTCGTCAGGGTGTGGCGCGCGCCGTAACGCCAGTCGGCGCCGATGATCTTCAGGTGGGCTTTCTCCTCGACGAGCTTGGACTGATCCTGGTACCACTTGGAGGAATTGAGCTTGAAGGCCTGATCCCAGTTGTCAAAGAGGAACGGCCCGAAGACGATGCCCATGTCCTTGACGCCGCGGTCATAGTAGAATGCGCCGTCCGTCAGGGTGGCGACCGGCTCGCCGGCGACCATCTGATCCATGACTTCGTCTTTGGAGCCTAACTGGGAGGAAGGATAGAGTTCGATCTTGAACTTGCCGCCGGAGCGCTCCTCGATGAGCTGTTTCCATTTCTGGCAGCCTAAATCAAAAGGCTCGCCCGGGTTGTTGCCGTAGCCGACCCTCAGCACCACTTCATCAGCGGCAAAGGCGACTGCCGAGAAAGTCATGGCCGCGGCGCAGGCGGTGGCAAATAAGGTCTTGGTGATCTTGCGCATGTTCTGTTCCTATGTGTGTGTTTGTTATGCGGCGTTTTTAAAAACGCCGTGATTGTTCTGTGTTTAATCAAAAATGCGTAAACAAGCCCTCAGGCGGTTTACAGCACCTGATTATATGGAAACGATGCCATCGGCGCTTTAAAGCGCGCGCGGTTATGTGATTAAGCCGCCTTTTTCCCTGAGGATTTATGTGAAACTGTGCGCCCGCCCACATAAAACGCCTCAGGCGGAGAGGCAAAAAAAAGGCCGGAGCTTTTAACCCCGGCCTTAGAGCTTCAAGGAGAAATTACTTCTTTTTGGCCTCGCCTTCGGCGCTTAAGCTCATGAGCTTGTTCTTGTGCTCATTGACGATGGCCTGCATCACGATGAACAGGCACAAAAGCAATCCGACTACGATCTTCGTCCACCAGGCCGAGAGCGTGCCCTGGAACGAGATGATGGTGAGGATGGTGCCCTGGATCATGACGCCTAAGAGCGTGCCGGGGATGAAGCCCACGCCGCCCATGAGCTGCGTGCCGCCGATCACCGAGGAGGCAATGGCGTCCATCTCCATGCCCAGGCCGTGCTGCGCATAGCCTGAGAGCATGATCATGGAGTAGGCGATGCCGCCTAACGAGGCGCAGAAGCCTGAGATCATGTAGACCTTAAGGCGGATGGCATTGACGTTCAATCCCATAAGCCTTGCTGACTGCTCGTTGCCGCCTGCGGCGTACACGCCGCGGCCGAACGCGGTGAACTTGAGCACCACGGTCGCGATCACAACCACAATCAAAGCCACGATGGCGCCCAGCGAGAGGAAGCAGTCGCCGATGGGCAGCGACCAGAACGCCAGCTCGCCGTAGAGCTCATTGTCTATAGGCACGCTGTCGCGCGAGAGGATCGCGGTGAGGCCGCGGCAGAGGAACATCGTGCCCAGGGTCACGATGAAAGGCTGCAGCCTGAAGAACGTGATCAAAAAGCCGTTGAGCGCGCCTACGGCAAGGCCGATGAACAGCACGATCACCATGCAGACGAACGGGCTTAGCGACGTGTCGCGCATGAGCACGGCCAGCGTCATGCAGGTCAGCGCCACGACGGCGCCCACTGACAGATCGATGCCGCCGAAACCTGAGATGATGGTGAACGTGATGCCCACGGTCACGATGATCAAAGGCGCGTTGTCGATGAACAGGTTTAAGAACACCTGCGGGCTGAAAAAGCCCTCAAACATCACGGAGCCGGCTCCGAAGAGGATCACGAACAGCACCGCGGTCACATAAAACGGGAAATGCGGTGAGGCGATGGCGCCGCTTAAGAATTTACGCATTTGCAGCCTCCTTGCCGCTCTCCTTCAGCTCTTTTTTACGGAGCGCGCGATCGCGGAACATCTGTTTGAATTTCTCAGACTGGAACACAATGATAAGCAGGATCACCACGGCCTTGACCGCCGGCAGGCAGTCAGAGGGGACGCCCAGAGCGTACATCGTCGTCGTCAGCGTCTGGATGGTGATGGCACCGATGATGGTGCCGCCTATGAAGTAGCGCCCGCCGATCATCAGCGTGCCGCCTAAGGTCACGGACAAAATGGCGTCCATTTCCATGTTCAATCCGGCGTTGTTGGCATCAGCCGCGCGGATGAGCGAGCCTTCAATCAGGCCCGCCGTGCCGGCGCAGAAGCCTGAGAAGATATAGACGGCGAACAGCACGGCCGTCACCTTGATGCCGGCGTAGCGCGAGGCCACCTGGTTGATGCCGACAGCCTGGATCATCAATCCCACTGAGGTCTTGCGGTCCATGAACAGCACAAAGATGATCATGGCCAGGGCGATGAGCATTGCCGTCGGGACCATCACCCCCGGGATGTTGTCGCCGATCCACGCGAAAGGCTTGTAGTAGACGGTGATGATCTGGCCGTCCGTCATCAGCTGGGCGATGCCGCGGCCCGCGGTCATCAGGATCAGCGTGGCGACCATGGCCTGGATCTTAAATTTCGCGACAAGCGTGCCGTTCCAGATGCCCGCCAGGATGCCTACCCCCAGCGAACAGAGGATCGCCAGGAAGAACGGGTGGTGCGGGATCCCGGAAATATCGCCGCCCAACATGACGCAGCACGTGGCCGACGAGATGGCCACCACAGCACCCACGGAGATGTCGACGCCGCCGGTGGCGATGACGAACGTCATGCCCAGCGCGAGGATGATCAGCGAGGAGCAGCGGTGCAGGATGTCGATGGGGCGGCCGTAGAGGTTGCCGTTGTCCATGACCTGGATCTTGAAGAAGTCATCGACGAAGATGGCGTTGAAGAGCAGGAGCAGCGCCAGCGCCGCGAGCGGCAGCGCCAGCGAGCTTCTGGAAAATTTTTTAAGCATGTCCATGATAGTCTCCGGCAATTGCCTGCATGATATGAGCCTCAGAGATTTCATCCTCGGCCAGTTCCGTGATCTTCTCGTGATCGCGGATCACCAGGATGCGCGAGCAGGTCCTGACCATCTCCCCCATCTCGCCGGAGATGAAGACGACGGACATGCCCTTCTCGCGGGCCAGCGTCACCGCCAGCTTCTCGATCTCCGACTTCGTGCCCACGTCGATGCCGCGGGTCGGCTCATCGAGGATCAAAAGCTGCGGCTGCGTGGCCAGCCAGCGGGCGATAATCACCTTCTGCTGGTTGCCGCCTGAGAGGTTGGACACGCGCTGCTCGCGGTCTGAGACCTTGATGCGCAGCAGATCTATGTAATGGTCGGCAAGCTCGTTCTGTTTGGAGCGCGCCATGTGGCGGAACATGCCGTTCTTGGCCTGCAGCGCCAAAATGATGTTCTCGCGCACCGTCAGATCGCCGAACACGCCGGCGGCCTTGCGATCCTCCGGGCAGAACGCCACGCGGCGCTGCATCATGTCCATGGGGTTCTTGACGGTGATCTCCAGCCCTTCGACCTTGATGCTGCCCTCGGATTTCTGGGTGAGTCCGAACAGCGCCTCGGCGATCTCGGTGCGGCCTGAGCCCAGGAGGCCCGCGAGCCCGATGACTTCGCCTTCGCGGATGTTCAGGGAAAGATCTTTGACTTTGCCCGGCACCGTGAGGTGGCTGGTCTCAATGAACTTCTGATCTTTAGGCTTGGATTTGACGGCGTTGGCCTCGATCTCGTCCTCTTTTACTTCCTTGCCCATCATCTTGGAGATGAGCTCGATGCGCGGCAGGCTCTTTACTTCGTACTCGCCGATATAGCTGCCGTCGCGCAGCACCGTGATGCGATCGCAGATCGTGTAGATCTGCTCGAGGAAGTGGGAGATGAAGATGATGGAAATGCCGGTGTCGCGCAGGTTGCGCATGATCTCAAAGAGCTTCTCCGTCTCTTTTTCCGAGAGCGAAGAAGTAGGCTCGTCGAGGATCAGGATCTTGCAGCGGGTGTCGATGGCGCGCGCGATGGCGATCATCTGCTGCATGGCGACGGAGTAGAAACTCAGGTTCTTGTTGACGTCGATATCGATGCCCAGCGACTCGCGCAGCAGTTTCTGCGCTTTCACGGTCATGGTGCGCCAGTCGATGGCGCCAAATCTGGTGCGCGGCTCGCGGCCGATGTAAATGTTCTCGGCCACGGTGAGGTTCTGGCAGAGATTGACCTCCTGATACACCGTGGAGATGCCCATCTTCTGGCTCTCAAGCGTCGACTTGGGATTGATGTGCTCGCCGCAGAAGATGATGTCGCCTGACGTCTTGCTGTAAACGCCGGTCAGCACTTTAACCAGCGTGGACTTGCCGGCGCCGTTCTCGCCCATGAGCGAGTGGATCTCCCCGCGGCGCAGGTTAAAGGTGACATCTTTGAGCGCCTTGACTCCCGGGAAGAACATGTTGATATGTTCCATCCTCAGGATCAGATCGTTGTCAGAGGCCATTAGTCCCTCCAAAAACTTAAGAAATGGTCGGTCTTAAAACCGAAAAGCCCCGGGGCCCAGCCCCGGGGCGCTGCCCGTTATGCGGGTTTTACACCGCGATTAGTACTTGCGGGTCGGGAAGACTTCTTTGGCCTTCTCAGCAGGGTACACGCCTTCAGGGACGAACACGCTCTTAGGAACGGCCTCGCCCTTTAAGATCTTCTCGGCGGTGGTGAAGAAGAGATCGCCCTGCAGCGGGTTGCACTCGACGGTGGCGTTGGACTTGCCGTCGATCATGGCCTGGAAGATGCCCTTCACGCCGTCAACGGACACGATGGTGATGTCCTTGGAAGGCTTGAGGCCGGCAGCTTCGATGGACTGGATGGCGCCTAAGGCCATGTCGTCGTTCATGGCGAACAGGATGTCGATGTCGTCACGATAGGACTTTAAGAACGATTCCATGACTTCCTGGCCCTTCTGGCGGGTGAAATCGCCGGTCTGGGAAGCGAGGACCTTATAACGGTCTTTGTTCGGGGAGGAGTTCAGAGCGTCGTTGAAGCCCTTCTGGCGGCCGGTGGTGGCCGAAGCGCCCACGGTGCCTTCGAGGATGACGATGTTCAGTTTGTCGCCGCCGTTACGCGGTTTGATGTTGTTCTTGGTGACGTACTCGTCCAGCCAGTTGAAGGCTTTCTTGCCTTCGGTGACGGAGTCGGTGCCGATCTTGGCGACATAGAGCGAAGGATCGGAAACGGTCAGATCGCGGTCCATGACGAGCACCGGGATCTTGGCGCGCTTGGCTTCACGCAGCACATTGTCCCAGCCGGTGGCCACGATAGGCACAAAGCCGATGAGATCGACTTTCTGGGCGATGAAGGTGCGGATAGCCTTGATTTGGTTCTCCTGCTTCTGCTGAGCGTCGGAGAATTTGAGGTTGATGTTGTGAGCCTTGGCAGCAGCCTTCACGTCATTGGTGTTGGCGGTGCGCCACTCTGACTCGGCGCCGATCTGCGAGAAGCCGATGGTGATTTGCTTGGCGCAGACAGCATTGGCTGAAGCCGCTACTAAAGCGGCGCCCAGGGATGCCGCGAGCAGAGTTTTCATGAACTTCATAGGTAACTACCCCTCAATTGTTTGTCTTAATGTCGCGGCGGGGAACGCATCCCCCGCCGTCTTGTATGATTGTAGTCAGTAATCGCCGCGCTTCATCCCAAAACGGGACAAAACGTGACAGCTGAACGCTTTTTTAGCGCATGTCATGCGGTTTTTTTGATCTCTCTCACTAAACAGCAAGCAGTTGCATTGCAGAACGGAAATTTCAGACTTTGCAGATTTTATTTATTACATTCAATAAAATATCTGTAACCTGCCTTGTGCAACACCTGCCTTGATCTTTGAGATCGCAAGCGGTTGCGATCTGCATTGCCAAAAGGCACGCCCCAGCACGAAAAAGGGCGCCCCAGGGGCGCCCTTCTGATTTGCGTAAAAGTCAGTAGCCTGCCGCGGACAGCTGCTCAAGCGTCTCAAGCTCCTCCTGGAGCTTCTGCTTTTGCGCCATCTTCTGCAGCACCGTGGCGTCCTCGGGCATCTTCTTCATGACCCCCACCTGGGCTTTGGCCGCGGCGATCTGCTTTTTAAGCGTGCCGCTCTGTTTGCCCGATCGCGCCACTTTGGCCGAGAGCGCGTCGAGTTCTTCGTTTAGGCGGTCAAGCCGGTTTTGGGCGCTGGCGCGGTCTTCGTTTACCAGGATGTTCTCGTCGTTTAAGGCGATCACCTCCTGCGTCAGCGCCGACTGCTCGGCTCTGAGCTCTTTGACATGCTCTTTTTTGTTGTCGATGCGTTTTTGGTAGGAGCCTGAGGTCACGCAGCCTATCTTGGTGAAAAACCCGGGATCCGAGCTCGGATCGCAGTCATCGGCCGTGCAGGCTGAAAGCGTGAAAGCCATGGCCGCCAGGCACAGCGGCAGGCATAAGATCTGTTTTTTCATGTTCTCTCCCTCAGCTCTTTACCTTCAGGGAATTGCGCTGATCGTTGTAGCCGATGATGGTGTCGTTGAGGCCGTCTATCTGGCTTTGCAGTTTGGCGATCTCGCGGTCAAGCTTTCTCACCCGGGCCTTGTTCTGAGCCTGCAAGGAATCGGCGCCGCCTGCGTCCGAGATCACGCCGTTGCGCGCTTCCTTGGCCGCGGCCAGGCGGTTTTGCGCCTCGCGCTTCTGGGTGCTTAAATATTTCACATTAGCCGCCAGCTCGCGGTCTTTCTTCTCCAGATCCGCTTTCGTGGCCTTGCCGCGCTGGTAGTCGCGCTTTAAGGCCTTAACCTGCTCGCGATCCTGCGCCAGGCTCTGTTTTGAGAGCGCGTGCAGCTTTTTCGTCGTTTCCAGATCTTTCTCGACCTGGGCGCTGGTGGCGTCCAGCTGCTCCTCCGTCGTGTGGTAGTTCGCGCGCACATTGTCCAAAATGTAGTTCGCGGTCATGCCCACGGCGCAGCCGCCGACTCCGGCGGCGATGGAGCAGGTCAGCTTGTCATCGCTGTTTGAAAGCAGGCAGGCTAAAATGCCCAGCCCCGCGCCCGTGGCGCAGCCCACGGCGCCGGATTCAGAGAAAAAGCTCGCGTCATCGCTCTTTAAATTCGGATCGACATCCGCGTAATCATCCCCGGAGCCTGCTGACGCCGAGGAATTTGTCAGGCACCCCGTGGACAGCGCCAGGGGCAAGGCCGCCCCCAGCACGGTTAAAAAGGATTTAATGCGCAAAACCATAAAATCTCCTTCTGCCATACATCATCATCAAGTGTTGCACGGCTATCTGTAGAGTTCAAGCCTGAGGTTCTCGCCCTGCCCGTAGACGCCGCTGCAGTCAGCCTTGCCGTTTTTGCCGGGCTTGCAGCGGATCACCGGCAGCTCCACCTTGCCGCCGTCGGCGCACACCGCGGTGCCCCCTGAGATCTCAAGGGCGCCTGAAGCCGCCGAGCCCGAGGCCGGCACAGTGCAGGTCACGCCGTCGCTGCGGGTGACCACGGCCTGCCCTTTGCCGTCCTTAAAACTGTACTTGATGGAAAGCGGCTTATTGGTGCGGCTGTCAAAGATCCCCGACGAGGTGTTCCAGGTGCCGTCGATGCCGCGCACCGATCCGGATTTCAGATCTTTGGGATCGAGCACCAGGTTGCCGTTCTCGTCGGTGTTCCTGTCCTTGGCATTGGGATCCTCGCCCGGCGGGCACTCCTTGCCGCCGTCTTTGGCGCCTGGATCGTTTTTGGCGCTGTCCGCGGCATCGTCTTTGCCTTGATCTTTGGCGGCGTCATCCTTGGAATTATCCGCGGCATCATCTTTGGCGGCAGCGTCATCTTTGCCCTGATCTGCGGCCGCATCGTCCTTGGCAGGCACCGACGCAGGATTAGCCGGCGCCACACCGTCTTCGTCAGTCTCCGGGATGCCGGGGATCTCATCCTCGGCGGCGCTGCCTGCAGGAACAACATCGTCATCGTCAGTCACAGGAACAATGTCATCATCGTCTGTTACCGGGACGACGTCGTCATTGTCGGTGACCGGAACGACATCATCGTCATCGCTTGCAGGGATCGCGGGGATCTCCTCCTCGCTTTCGGCCTCAGAGCCGGACGCGGGGACGACGCCGTCGCGCACCGCCGTGCCGTTATTGTGGAATACCGTGCCGTCGCGGCCGGCAACCGCCCGGCCGTCAGGGAGCGCCGCGCCGGGATCTTTGGGATCAGCAAGCCCGAGATCCGCGGCGCTGCGCTCAAGCGCCGGCGGATTTAAGCTCAGGTTCCCCAAATCCGGCAGCGCCCCGAGCCCCAGCCCCAAAGGCTTGGCAAAGAAATACCACCACAGCAGATACAAAAGCAGCAAGAGCAGCAACAGCAAAAGCGGCAACAGCAGCAGGCACTTCCAGTGCCTTGAGAGCCACGAGCCTGTGGCCGGGGCGGCCGCCGCGGCGGCCCCGGCGGGCGCGGCCTCGGCTGCTTTTCCGGCATCCTTGGGCTTTAAGGCTGAAAAAGGCGAATCGGCCAGGCTCTGTCCCGGGGCGAGGTAGCCCCAGAACGTGATCACCGGGATGCCGTCCACGATATAGACGCAGTCAGGCGAGGGGAAATGAACCGCCGGCAGCGTCTCGGTGCTCGAGGTGCCGGTGAGGTAGTGCGCGAACACCGTGGAGTCCGGCGTGAGCGCGCGGCGCTCGAGATCGCGCCCGAACGTGTCAAGCCGGCTTTCAAAGCGGCTAAGCTGCGCCCAGGCGGCGCGGCGCTCCTCAGGGGAGGCCGCGTCCCACCTGATCACCTCATAGCCTGAGGGGTTTTTAGGCTGGAAGCGCACGAACCAGTCCACGTGCTCGCCGCCGTTGCTGAACTCCGGCTCAGCGAGCATTTTGGCGTACTCGGGCCCGAGCGAAGGGTTCTGGAGCACGGCCTGGCGGAACGCTCCGGCGTTCTTCCAGACCGGCCGGCCGTCTTCGCCGATGGGAACATAATTGCGGACCGAGCCGCCGTTAAGCCTGTAGGAAACGTTCATAGCCTCTCCTTTACTCGCAAACCTTCTTAAACTCAGCGCCCGATCCCTTAAGATCGCGGTTCATCTCCGCAACGCTCTTAGGGGTGAAGACCTTGCCGCCCGTGATCCGCGCCACGCAGGCCGCGTAGCCTGAATCCTGGCCGATGAGCACGGTGTGGATCTTAAGGCGCGGTTTTCTCCTGTGGATGGCCGCCGCCACCTGGCACACGTCCATGTTGCGCGTCACCGGGCAGGTGTCCTCGCCGTCTGAGATCAAAACGCCCACGGCGTCGGCGTTGACGCCGTCCGTCATTGAAGCGATCTTGCGCAGCCCGTCGATGAGCGGGGTCATGCCGTCATAGCGCAGCGGATCGATGCGCGCGATCGCCTCGCGCAGCGCCTGGCGCTGCGTGCCGGTGAAAAAGCCCTTGGACTTGGCGACGGGGCAGCCGTTGATCTCCACAAGGCCGATGTCCACATTGGGATCGACGGAGTTCACGAGGTTGGACGCCGCCTGCTGGGCCGCCGCCAGGCGGCTGGTGCGGCCGCGCGACGAGCGCACATCCTCCTCAAACATCGACTGCGAGCCGTCAAAGGCGATCACCATCTTCGGCATCTTGCCCTCCTGCTTTAAGAGCACGCATTTAGGGACTTTCACCTCCCCCGGTTTGACATTATTCGCGCTCTGACTTTGTTCACTCTTAGGTTTTGCCTGAGGCTCAGGTTTGGGCTTGACCTCGGCAGGCGCAGCCGGTTTCACACTCTCAGGTTTGGCACTCTCGGGTTTTACAGGTTCAGGGGCCGGCTCCGGTTTGGCAGGCTCCGGTTCAGGAGCCGGGGCGCTCTCAGGCTGCGGCTCGGGTTTGGCAGGCTCGGGTTCTGGTTTGGCCGGTTCCGGCTCAGGCTTGTTTAACAGCGCCTCCGCGCGCTTTTGGATATCCTCAAGCTCGGCCTCCTGCGGACTGTAATCCTCTTTTAAATATGAGGAGAGCCCGGCGCGCTCCAAAAGCGCGTTCAGCGCGTCGCCGAATGTGCCCTGCATGGGCCAGGGCCTGAGCAGGAACCACCACAAAAGGCCTAAAAACAGCAAGAGCAGCAGCAACAGAAGCAAAAAAGGCAGCAGGCAGCCGCGCTTTTTCACAGGCGGCGCCGGCGGGACTTCCGCGACGACGGGCTTTGGGGCGTGGCGCGTGCCGTCGTCATAGGGGAGCAGCACCGGCACGGTGTTCTCAAAGAGGAACAGGTGCTCGCAGCGCTCCACAAAATCCGTCAGCGCCGCTTTCTGCCCTTCAAGCTGTGCGCTAAAAGGCTCCCCTGCGCGCAGCGCCCTTAAGAGCTCGTCCTTCTCGCCCTCCAAAAGGCCCAGGGCTTCCTTGTTTAACTCTTCGGGCTTTCCGGTAAATTCAGCGGCTTCGCCCTCGCGTTTGGTGAAATAGCTCAGGTACTCCCCGTCCTCGCGCGCGACGGGCAGCAGCCCCAAAGTCTCGCGCGAGACCCTGCCTGAAAGCTCTTTGACCCATTGATCAAGGGAGCGCGCGATCGCGATCGATTCGGGGGTGAGCGCGCTTTTTAAAATGCGTTTGATCCTGAGCATGGCCTCATTACTCCACCAGCGCGTGGCATTGTTTGATCCACAGCTTCCGGTTCTTATCCGTGTCCGTTCCCTGCTTCTTAAAGCCCTTTAAATGCCCGTAGTAGACATCGATGAAATCGCCTAAGTTTGTGTTGCTCACGGCGGTCTTCGAGGGCTTTAAAGCCTGTTCAAAAAGTTTGAAATCATAGGTGTGCCAGGCCTCGCTTAGCGTGTCGCCGTAATAGGTGGCAAGCAGGCTTAACGCCTTGGTGTGCCCCTCAAGGTTCTTTTTGAGATTTTCGTAAACCTTGCACGAGCCCGCGTTCTCGTCGCAGCGCTTTTTGAGCGCCTCGGAATTCTTTTCAAGGTAGCTCACGGCCGTCTGCTCGTCCGTCATGGTCTTGCACAAAAAGCCGCCTAAGCGCAGGTTGGCCACGACCGCGACATCGCGCATCTCATCGCGCTCGGCGTTGGCGCTGACCATCTGCTCTTTGAGCTTTTCAAGGCTCTCGGTGAGATCGGCGTTGTTCTTTTGCAACAGCTCGTTGTTCTTCTCCAAAGAGTCCTTCTGTTTTAAGACCTGATCCATGGCGGCCTTGTTCTTTTTGATAAGCTCGCTGACGCTGTCGACGGTGTTGGCGTTGGCTTTGCCCTCGGCGCTGCCCGTGGTGTCGGACGTGCCAAGCTTTGCGATCTCCTCGTTGAGGTTTTTAACCTCGGCGCTGCTCCCGGCCACGACCGTCCCCAGCACCAGGCGGAAACCGAGATCCTTGGCCTTAAGCTCGCCTTGCGCGCTAAACAGCGGCTTTTCGGTGCGCAGCGCCGTCGTGAGCTGATCTTTTGGGGTGAGGAAACCGCCGCCGCGCACCGTCATGCCGCCGGCCTGCCCGTGCAATCTCCCGGTGCGGGTGGCGCGGAAGGGATCAAGCACCATTTCCTGGGCGTTGCCCAGCATGTCGTACAGACCCAAAGGGTTGGGCTTGAGCCTGCCCGGCAGCTGCAATCTGCCGTTGGCGCTCTGCGGCCCCTGGTACCAGGCGTAATCGCGCAGCTCCCCCTCCATAGGCGGCAGCTGCCCCTCAAACTCGCTTCTTGAAACCTTCAGGCCGCCGCGGGCGGCAAACTCCCATTCAGCGTCCGTGGGGAGCCTTGCGAAAGCCTTGGCCGCGCCCTGAGCGGGATTGTCCTTGGCCTTTTGCAGGTAGTTTGAGTAATTGCGGGCAGCCTCCATGGCGTCAAACCAGGAGATCGAGGTCACGGGCAGCTGATCTTTTTTCGAGGGCTCGCCCGCGGGGCACTTATCCTGCCCCTGCAGGCTCTGGTACTGGCGCACTGAGACCTCATACTTGCCCATGAGGTAATAAAAGCCCTGTTTGTCCTCAAAGGCGCCCTGGATGAACGCGCTGTTGGGGTTTTGGGCAAAGGGGCTTGGCGAGTCGCGCAGCCCGGCGTTGAAATTCTGATCGCGGATGCGCTCTGTGCCTGCAGAAGTGTAGACCTTCACAAAGACCATTTTGGCGTTGCAGGGCATGGAGACGATCACATCGCCTTTTTGAGGATGCGGATCCCAGGGGCTCTCCGCGGCCTGGGCCGGGAGGGCGAGCGCGCACAGCGCCATCGCGGGCACACACAGTTTTAACATGGGATCACACCTCGCGCAGCGCCGCCACGGGCGCCTGACTTAAGATCTTAAACCTGGCCGCCAAAAGCGCCAAAAGCGCGCAGCACAGCTCGCAGGAGAGGAACCCCGCCGCCCAGTGCCAGGGCCTGAGCGCGCTCACAACCGCCCCGCCTTCAAGGCCTGAGCCTAAATAAGCGTTAAACACCCAGGAGCCGGCAGCGCACAGCAGGCAGCTCAGCGCAAACGCGCATCCGCCTAAGATGAGGTTTTCCAAAACGAGCATTGCAATCACCCCGGAATTTGACAGCCCGGTGATCCTCAGCATGGAATAGGCGCGCTCTTTTCTTGAGGCCGCCGAGAGGATCAGCCCGCCTAAGGCCGCGGCCCCGCCGATGCCCGAGACGCACGCCACCGTGGCGAAGATGAAATTGAGCACGCGCGCTATGGCCTCAACGTTTTCGATCTCCGGAAGCTTGTCGGAGATGCTGTAGTGCGCGCGCAGCTTTTTTGAAAGCGGCACGACGCTCTCAAGATCTTTGGCGTAAAGCCTGACTTTGGCAAAACTCGTGCGCCGGGCGTTGGGTTTGGACCCGTCCGAGAAGATCTCAGGCTCATAGCCGTCGCGCCAGTCCTCCATGGCGATCACGGCCTTAAGCGGCAGGTAGATCTTGTAATTTGAGGCAAGCGCACCTTTGAGCACGCCTTTTACTTCAAAAACCTGCACGGAATTTTGCATTTTTCCGCCGACCGTCCTTGAGATCGCGACTTTAAGCTCATCACCTGCCTTGCAGCCTAAATCCTCGGCAAGGGCCTGGCTTACCACGGCCTCATGATCGCCTGTGAGATCGGCAATTGAGCTTAAGCGCAGCAGCGGATCGCCGGGCGCCGTCGGAATGGTCTCGACCATGCTCTTGGCGCGGCCTTGGGCGCTGACGTTAGCCGTGACCGAGAGCGCGCGCGTCATCTCCACGGCAAAGCCCACACGGGGATCGGCGCGCAGCTCTTTGAAGAACCCCTCATCAAGCTGATAGCCTGAGAGCATGCGGATCTCCAAATTCAGCGGGTTGCTTTTGAGGCTGTCCTCAAGCGTGCTGAGGATCCCGTAGCGCAGCGAGAACAGCAACAGCAGCGGCGCGATGACCGCCGTCATAGCCGCCACGGCGCACACGCTCATGAGGCGGTCCCATTTGAGATCGGAAAGCGCCAGCTTGAGGATCATGCCGCCTCCTGCGCGCGCTTTAAAAACACGTTGCGCGCCGCGCCGCTTTGGGAGCGGTCATAAGCGTATTCTTCAAGCCCGTTTTGCCGCACCAGCTCCGTGTCGTGGGTCACGGTGAGGATCGCCAGGCTGCTGTGCTCTGTGAGCGCTTTAAGCTCGGCAAAAAGCTTTTTGGCGTGCTCAGGATCCAAAGCCGACGTCGGCTCGTCTATGAGCAGCACTTTGGGATCGTGCACGATGGCGCGCACAAAAGAGGCGCGCTGGCGCTGGCCCGTGGAGAGCTCTGAGGGGTATTTATCAAGCTCCGAGGCGATCCCGAGCTTTTCTGAAAGCTCCCCCGCCTTTTCAAGGCGCTCCTTGGGATCAGGGCACGGCGCTCCGAGCTTGCGCTGAGCTTTAATCCCAAGCTTTAGCGCCACCTCATAATTGCCGCGCACGCTTAAAAAAGGCAGCAGCCCGCCCTGCTGAGGCATAAAGCCCAAAAGGGCTGCGCGCGCGAGCAGCAGCTGCCGGCGCGAGGCTTTTAAAAGATCGCGCCCTGCGAGAGTGAAAACCTGCGCCTCAAAGCCCTGGCGCAAAATCCCCAGGCACTCGAGCAGCGTGGATTTGCCGCTGCCTGAGACCCCGGTGAGCGCGCACGTCTCCCCTTCCCGGAGCGTGAGCTCGGGGAGGGCGACCGTAAGGCTCTCCTTGCCTTTGTAGGTGTAGGAGAGCGCGCGGATCTCCAGGGCGCATGCCATTAAGGCAGAGCCTCCAGCTGGATCGGGTACACGGATTCCGCGGCGTCGGCGTCCGGGGCGAGCTTGACCCACCTGTCGGTGTCGTCGTTGCACTGCTGGTAGTAGACGAGCTTGTTCTCCAGATCTTCGATGGCGCGGTTCTGCTCATCCGGGCCCATGGACGACCAGGTCTCCTCGTCAAGCTCCTGCAAGCGGCTCTTGTAAGGCAGATCGTCCAAATACTCGCCCAAAAGCCCCATCTGGCCTAATTTGAGCGTCTTGTCCTGCTTTAAGGCGTTGGGATCGCGGCCCATGGACGCGGCCACAGAGCGCAGCTGCGAGAACATGTCATCAGGGCTTAGGATGCCCTTGTTGGCAGCCTCAAGCACTCTTGAGGTCACCTCTTTGAGATCGGAGAGCTGCGATTTGGTGAGCAGCACCACCGGAGTTGCGGAGATCTTCTGGTGATCGGCAAGATCGCGATCAGAAACCCAGCCGCGGATGAAGGCCGGGGCGGCCGCGCCGGTCTCGCGACCTAAGTAGGCCAGTGCCATGGCGTTGCCCAAAAGGCGCGTGTCCTCATCCATGGAGCCTTGGCCCTGCTTATCTTCAGGCGCTTGTGCCGTCGAGGAGCCGGCGCCGAGCTTGCCCTCCGAGGCGAGCTTTACCTGCGAGGCGATGGCCGAGGAGAGGCTGTCGACCATCTTGCCGAAGCTATCGACGCTGCCTGCTTCCACCGGGTAATACAGCGGCTTTTGCAGCACGGAGTTGAACGTCAGATCTTCGTACTGGGCTTTGGCCTTGTCGTGATCGCCGGCTTTCTCCCCGCTTGGCGTGAGCAGATGCAGCGCGTAGATGGCGGCGCCCTGGTGCTCGGCCTCAAGGCGCAGCTGCTTTGAGTCAAGCCGCGTCGAGGAGAGTTTGTCAGAGCCTGAGATGGCGCCGGCGTCCGTGATCAGCACGATGTAGCGCCCGCCGTAGTCGTTCCAGTCGACTTTGTTAAGCGCGGTGTTGATGCCGGCGTAGGCGTCCTCGTCAAAGAGCTTTGAGGAGACCTTGGCCTGGGAGAGGTTTCTGAGTTTCTTCTCAAAATCCTCGGCGGATTTGGCCTCGCCCGGGTTTACAAACATCTTGGAGACGTACTCCAGCCCCGGCACGGCCTTGGTGCTGGAGCGGAACGACACCAGGCCGAAGCTCACGCTGTTTTGCAGATGCGCTTTCTCAAGCTTTTTGTAGATTCCCTGGATGGCCTGCTTCGTGCGGTCGATGTAAGGCTGCATGGAGATGGAGGAGTCGATGACAAACACGAGCGCGGCTTTAAAGGCCTTGATCTTCGAGGGATCAGCTGCGCTGTTAGCTCCCTGCTTCATGCCCTCCTGCGTCACCGAGGCTACCTCAAGCTCGCGGGTGTAGGTGCCGTCATCGAACATCGTCTCCTCGCTTGAGAGCACCGGCAGCAAATAAAACTTCTTTTTGTAGTCGACATAGGTCTCAGGCTCGCGGGCGATCACGCCGTCGACCTTGGAGCCTTTGTCAAGCTTGGCGTTCACCGCCTTGATCTCAGAGGCGCTGTTCTTGGAGTCAACGAGCTTTTGCAGATTGTCCTGCTTCTCAAAGATCGCCGTGCGGGTGCGGCCGGCGGGGTTCGTGAACAGCAGCGCCGTCTGCTCTTTCCAGTCCACGGCGCAGGATGAGTCTATATAGCCTGAGATCTTATCTGAGGTGTCAGGCCCGACTTTGAGCGCGTCGCCCTCGCGCGCGTAAACATAGTAGCGGGTAAGCGCGGGAACAGGCTCGCCTGATTTGGCGGCCGCGTTTTTCTTAAGCACGCACGCGGGCGTCGTCAGCACGCGCTGGTAGATGCTCTGCTTGCCCTCCATAAGCAGCGGGGCGGAAAACGCGGAGGCGCTCAGGCAGGCGGCTGCAAGCGCCGCGGTTAATTTTGCATGTCTCATTTAAGTTTCTCCAAAGCCTGCTGCGCTTCCTCGCTGTCGCCGGCGTCTATGGCTTTTTGGTACCAGTAAGCGGCGCTCTTGGCGTCTTTTTTAATGCAGGCGGTCTCATCGCGGCTGTTGGGATCGGCAAGCTTGGCGTAATACAGCGCAAACCCCGGCGTCTTCGAGCGGCCAAGGCTCGTAAGCAGCCTCAAGCCGACATCGCAGCGCTGAGAGGAAAATGATTCTTTGGCAAGCGCCATCAGCTCATCGTTTGAAGGGTTGGACCCGAGGCAGTTTTTGAGCAGTTCGGCATCGTCTTTTGACGAGGCCAAAGCGCAGGCGCCCTGGTTTGCCGCCTCATCCTGAGGCTGATGCTCGCTCTCCTGCTCCGAAGCCTCCTCCTCGCTTTGCGCCTGGGGCGCGCCCGCGCCGAAGGAGGATAACAGGCCGCTTAAGTTGCGCAGCAGCCAGAAGGCCGCGGCGGCAATGAGCAGCAGCACCAGGATGCCGATGATGATTTTGACGATCAGCCCTGAGATCCCCTTCTTCGGCGCTGCGGCAGGCGCGGCGCCTGCTGCGGCATCAGGGTTAGCGTTCGCCTGTGCCGCGGCCTGGGCCCGGGATGCTTCCTCAGCCTGACTTTGCAGCCTGGCGTCGGCGGCCTTCCCGCCTTTGGAGCGGGTGTCCGAGGCTCTAAGCTCGGTCTTGCGCTGCACGTTAATGGTGCCTAGGCCGTCGGCGGTGAGCTTGAAGATCGAGGAGTTGTCATGGCAGAGCGGATCGGTAAAATCGCTGCGCAGCTCAAAGATCACCCGGGTGGGATCGGACAGCTGCGGTTCAACCGCTATCTCCTCCAGCCCCGGGATGTCGCTGCCGTCCGGGCGTTTGAAGTTCAGCTTCACGCCCTTGGCGTTGCCGCCTGGCGCCGCGGTCACGCCGCTGATTTTGAGCAGGCTGACGCCAAAGTCTTTGTCCTCAAGGGTCGCGAAGACGTTCGCCGCGCTCAGTAAAGGTTTAAGTATCATGATCTAGTCCTGGGCCTATTGCCTGCCGCCTAAAACCCTGCCGCATTCCTCAGCGATACCGCTGTAGGGATCGAGGATATCGTAATCCAGTTCATGCTGCAGATCCTCAGGGATGCGGTACTTGCCGCCGACATTGACGTTGCGCCCGCAGATGAGCGATCCCAGCGCCGTCAGGTAGTCTGCGAGGTAATGGCGCCCGCAGTTTACGGTAAACTCGCGCGTCACCAAAGGCAGCGTCTCCACAGGATTTTTGGCCTCAATGCCGCGCTCCTGGGCAAACTCGCGTTTCTCCTCAAAAAGCGGCCGCTCATCATCGGCGCCTTTGCCGAAGAAATCGCTGCGCTTGAACTGCACGGCGCCCTTTTGCTCCGGGGAGTCAAAGCCTAAATAGGTGAAAAAGCCTGAGATGAGGCGCTGCGCCGTCTGCGCCTGGATGCGGGCCATGAGCGACTGCGCCTGGCCTAAGAGCTCGTTTTTGCCCAGCTCGTCCTCCAGGGCGCGCTGCAGAGCGCACGAGCGCACGGACTTGTCCAAAGCGTCGGTAAACGCGGCCATGAGCGGGCGGAATTTGGCGTCAAGCTGCGCCTCGTCTTTGACAAACGAGCCGTCCTCGTTGCAAAAGAACGAGTATTTCTCAGCCGCCACGGACTGCCCGTCTTTTTTCTCGGCCGTCAGGTTGTCACGCCCGGCAAACCAGGCCTTGGAGAGCGCGGCAAAGAGCACGCGGTAGCCTGCGCCGCCGCTTAAATCGGCAAGGCGCTCGTTTACGGAGTCGATGCACATCTGGGCAAAGCGCCCGGCGTTCTCGCCTTTGGTGTAGCCGGCGAGGTACTTGCGCTCAAGGCTAGCGTCTTCTATTTCGCACTCATGGCGGATCGTGCCAAAGAGCGAGGCCACGAGATCGCACTGCCAGATCCCGCGCGCGATCGCCGCGGCGCTCTCGCGCGCGGCCTTGATCTTGCTGCGGCCCGCGCCCTGGTAGACACAGAGCGCCCCCAGGGACTGCGAGGCAAGCTCGCGCACCTCGCCTATGAGGCTTAAGCGGCTTTCGTCAAAGTCGCTGAAGTTTTTGGCGATGAAATCCTTGATGGCGCCGGCGCCGCCGTCGTTGAGCTTTAACATGTCCGCAAAGGCCTGCCCGGGCGCGCCGTAAAGGTGGACGCTCATCTCATCGCCAAGCAGGCTCTCCCCGTACTCTTTGACGGACTGCTCCGTGGAGCGGCCTGAGATCTCGGAGGTAAATCCTGACTCGACGTGATCTTTGGTTTCAAAGAGATCGTCTGCCAGCCCCGGGCGGCGGACCATAAAGAACTGCGCGAACGGCTCGCCGTTCTTCCAGTTCTTAAGCCAGGGCTGGCTCTTGTAAGTCTCAAGGGCCAGCGTGATGACCTCGCCTGAGTGGCTCGGGGCGCCGGCTTCGCGCTTTAAGTCCTTGCTCAGCGTCTGGTCAAAGCGCGTGAGCACGCCGATAAGCGGGATGCGCTCGTGTTTGGCGCGGATCTGCGGTGCATCGCCGACGTTTTTGCTGATCCAGCTGTCAAGGATCGGGCCTAAAGACGTCACCTCGTTCTGCGCCGAGGAGTTGATGCAGAACAGCAGCACGTCCACAGCGCGGTCTGCGGTGTAGCGCTCGAACATGTAGCCTACTTTGCCGCGGCGCAGGAACTCAAGGCCGTTTTTCTTGATGTACTCCGTGGGCGCGCCGCGGGATATGGAGTCGGCGTTCTTCTGCTCATCCTCCCAGAACGAGCGGATCGGATCGGCGTGGCGCGAGCGCGCGCCCGGGAAATCGAGGATGTCAAAATCGCCAATGCCGCTTGACTCGGCAAGCGGGAACGTCATCTCAAGCGTGGACGCGGCCACGGCGGCGAGGTTCAAAGACGCCGTCTGCGGCTCTCCGCCCTCGGGGACAAAGCCTAATTCCAGATCGGGAAGCCTATCAAAGAGCTTTAACACCGTGCCGATGCTGTTGACGGTGTTGTTTAACTGCACGAGGCTGCCCGTGCCGTCGTCTTTGACGAAGGCGTCAATGCCTGAGTACACCGTGCCGCAGCCTTTGAGCTTCTCAAGGTTTGAGGCCACTTTCTCAAAGATAAGCGAGAAGGCGGCCATGCCGTCCCAGAGCACCTCAAACACGGCTTTTAAGCCCCGGACGTTAAGCCTGGGGGCCAGCGCGCGCACCCGAAGCCAGTAGGCGCTGTCAGGACCGAAGGAGGAGAAGGCGGTCTTAAGCGACTTGCCTTTGACGTACTCTGCCATGTCCACGGTGTCAGCCGCGGTCACCAAAGGCAGGCTCCCCTCAGGGAGCGCGAATTCAGAGTTGTTCTCTGCGGTGTCCAAAATCTTTTGCAGATTCTCTTCGCTGATCTTGGAGTTGATCTTGGCCTGATCGCTCTCGGCGATGTCGAGATCGCTGTTAAAGGAGTTCACCAAAAGCATCACGATGTCGCAGATGCGAAAGACCTTAAGGCGGATCGGGAAGGACTTGCCGCCTGCCTCCAGAGGCTTGA
This sequence comes from Succinatimonas sp. UBA7265, assembly GCA_002473165.1. Taxonomy (GTDB): domain Bacteria; phylum Pseudomonadota; class Gammaproteobacteria; order Enterobacterales; family Succinivibrionaceae; genus Succinivibrio. Next base: position 9,773 of record DKSD01000070.1, on the reverse strand, counting down.
CCTCGGAGTGGGTAAAGCGCGTGACCACGCCTGTGGCCTCGTGATCGCCGCCCGTGGGGTTGACGTGCTGCATGAAGCTGATCTTATGCCCCGACCACGTAGTGGTAAGGCTCTCTCCGCCTGCCGAGAGCGTGTTCACCAAATAGCTCTTGCCTGCCTGCGACGCGCCGAACACGCCTACCGTAAGCGGGTTTACCAGGATCTGCGCGGCGTTGGCGGCGCGGTTTGCCGCCTTAAACAGCGCCGTGGTGAGCGCCACCTCGCGGCTTTGCACATCGCTTACGGCAGGGGCCGCGCGCTCAGCCCAGCTCTCGCCCTTTAAGGCGATGTCCCTTAAAAGCACGGCCTGCTTAGAAAATTCGGCTGCCTGTTTTAACCTGTCAGTCATGATCTCCCTCCTTATTTGCCGCCGACAGCCGTGACGCTGCCCTCTCCGGTGTACACGATGCCGGTGTCGCTCCAGTACTCCTCGTCTGAGGCGGTGACGGTCTTAAGCCGCAGCCTCACGTAGGCCCGGTACGGGCGCCCGTTGTACTCCACCTTGTTGAGCTTAAGCGAGAAAACTTTGGACAGATGCAGTTTGCGGTCTTTGGCGATCTGCTCGCGGATCCCGTTTAGGCGCGCCATCTCAGGCGGCAGCAGTTTAGGATCGTTCACCTCAAGCTCGATCTCAAAAGGCGCGTTTTTGTTGCTGATGGCGTCGGCGAGATCGTTTAGCGCCTCCTCGCTCTGGGCGCGCACGCTGTTGTAGTTGGCCACGAGCTGCTCGCGCACCGCCGCCCAGAATTTCGCGCGCGCCGGATCCAAAAGCTCGGACTTTTTGTCCGCGACCGCTTTCTCGATCCCGGCGACGTTGGCGCTGCGGTAGGACTCGGCCTCCTGTTTGGCCTTGGCCTCCCACTCGCCCCTGCCAAAGAGTTTGGGCTTGGGGCCGGCCTGTTTTTCGCCGTAGGCTTTGGCGTCGGCGTCGAGTTTGGCGATGAGCGAGGGGCGCAGCGTCTTGAGCTCAGGCAGCGCCTCGCTCTCCACCTGATCCCTTAGCGCGGCGTATTCGGCGTAGGCCTCCTCGGCGTTCTTTTTGAACACGCCTGAGAGCGTGCCGCGCCTGCCGGCACCGGGTTTTACCAGCGCCTCGATGTCCTCGCCTTCAAAGAAGAGCCCGAGGTTGGCCGCGTCTTTGACGGCCTGCACGTCCTCGACCTCGTCGGTCTTTACAGGCTCAAGGCTGTAGAGCTTAGTCGAGAGGAAATCGTCCGGTGCCTCAGGATCGTTGCTGCTCTTGAACTGGCGGTAACCCAAATTGTCAGGGAGGATGTGGGTGTCCGTCCTGCGGATCTCGTCTTCCTCCCGGTTGCCGGTGCGGGCATCGTTAGTGAGCATCTCCATCTTGGCTTCATCCTCGGAGTCGCTCACCGTGACGCCGTTGGCGCGGTTGAGCTCCGAGGCGGTGACGCAGCGGTAGAACGGGTGGTTGACGTGATCGAAGCTGTCGATGTGGCCGAAATAGCGCACGGCGCTGGCCGCCTCGGGCATGCCGAGGTCAAAGCGAAAATCGCGCAGCGTCAGCGTCGAGCGGCGCGCGTAGGCGATGGCCGCGCCGACAGCCACGGTGTACTTTGTGTCGCCGATCTTCGTGCCGTTGCCCGCGTAAGGGTACCAGCTGCCCGTCGTCGCGTAGTCGGCCAGCGTGATGATGCGCGCCGGGGCCAGGTTTAAGCGCTCGAGCATGTACTCGCGCACGCCGCGGATCCTGGAAGGCCTGCCGGTTAAGAGCAGCAGATCGGCCTTGTACAAAGAGCAGATCGCCGTGAGCGCGGCCAGCGCGTCGGAGATGCGCGAGCCGCCGCGCGCGAACACGCGGTTTACGGCCATGAGATCAACCGAGAACTGGAACTTTAAGATGTCAAACTCGCCTAAGTACTTGGCAAAGTGGCTGTTTACAAAATCCAAAATGGCAGGCTCAGGCAGATAAAACGCCGTCTCCTCGTAGTCGGGGATCTTAAGCTGCTCGGCGCTGCACTTCTCTTTGCCCGTGAGGAAATCGCCGACGGTGCCGGAGACCGAAGCCTCAAGCTCGTCGTCGGGCAGATGCTCCAGGCGCTCAAGGTGCCCCATGATGCGCAGCGCGACCTTGATGAGGATCTGCTGCACCGCCTGCTGGCGCATGGTCCTGAAGACATCGCCGCCGTCAGAGCTTGAGCCGCCCTGCCCGAACACCTCGGCAAGCAGCCGCGCCGCCTCGCCGCCTGCGGTGCGGTTTTGAGTCTTTTGCGCAACCAGCGTGCTTAAAGGATAGAGGATGCAGCTTTGGATAAGCCTTAGCACGATGTCATCGCCTGCGACCTTGTAGCCCTCGCGCAGCACCTCGCGCACGCGCACGGCGGCCTGCTGCTCGCGGAAGGCTTTGGGGAACGCGTAGTCCGTGATCACCATATCCGTCGTGCCGCCGCCGATGTCTATGGAGGCGATGCGCGCGGAAATCAGCTCATGCCCGTCCTCGTCCTTCTCCGCCTCGCCGTAGCGTCCCTGCGCGTCCGGGCGGCGGATGAACTCTATGAACTTTAAGTTGTTGCCGCCCATGATCTTCTGGGTCTCGTTGTAGAGATAGACGATCTGCCCGGCCTCGGCCTCATCCCAGTCCAAAACGATCTCCGGGACTTTGGGGTTCATCTGCGAGGCGCGATCGGTAAAGCGGAAATCATAAGGCGGCACCTCGCTGCCGTCATTGTCGCGCCCTGAGTCATAGCCCAGGCACTTCCAAAGGATGCCTACGGCCTCATAGGCGCAGCCGCGGAAGATCTCGCGCTCGAGATCCGGCATGGAAGGCGGCGTCGTCAGCACGATGGCTTTAAGCCTTCTGGGGCGGTCTTTGAAGCTGCTCTTGTAGCGGTAGGCGTAGGAGTTGATCTGCACCGCCGCCTGCAAAAAGATCTCCAGCAGCATGAACGTCATGCACGATTTGCCCGAATAGCTGGCCGTCATGTTGCGGCGATCCTCGCACGCGAAGATCGCGTCTCCTGACGAGTTGATGTAATCGCTCACCGGGCGCAGGTAGGCCGGGGTCTGGGCTTTGCAGCTCGTGCTGTTGAACCAGGTCCCCTCAGGCTCTTTTGTCAGCCTGCTGAGCACCGGGGTCTGGTATGAATACGGGTTAAAGCGCCACTCGCCGAGCTTTTTGTCAGAATAGTCCTTCCACAGGTAGCGCTTGGGCGAGGAGAGGCCGGTTAAGCCTTCGTTGCCGCTGCGCATGGAGGACAGGCGCGCGGCCTCGTGGCCCACGCGCACCAGCGACGGCCAGCAGAACGCGTCAGACCAGCCCGAGCGCGCCGAGGTGCCGTCGAAATCGAAATTGGCCTTGGCAAACTCGATGCGGCTTTCAAAGGCGTCCTCATAGATATTCTCGGGGGCGTTGAGATCGCGCAGCGCCAGCTTGGCCGTGCCGGGCTCGGCTTTGCCGCCGTCCTCGATAAGCAGGCCGCAGGATCTGGAGTTGCCGATGTCAAGCACCAGGCTCACGTCCATGGCCGGATCGTTCTCCGTGCCGCGCGAGCGCAGTTTCACGAGCCCCGGCTCCTCCTTCGTTCCGAGATCGCACAGCGTGCCTAAGAACGTGAGCAGGTTGAGGTAATGGGCCTCGTGGAGGTGATCGATCCTCACGGCTTTGTCCATTTCGCTGGCGGGGATCGGCAGGCCGCGCTTGTTCTTGCCGCCCAGCCCCCTGAAGACCTTCTCGGCCCATTCGGCGACCCAGCTCTTGCCGGACTCGCCGCCTGAGAGCATGAAATGCCCGCCGTCGCGGTAGTCGAGGGCGAACTCGACGCCGCTGCGCACATCCTCGTCGCGCGGGGAGAAATACTCCTGGGACGTGAGCTTCTGCGTGGCGGTGTCAAAAGCGTAAACGATGCGGTATTTGGCAGTCATGCCGGCGTTTTCCGCGCCTTCCTGCGGGAAGATGCGCACGACGCGCGCGCGCGCCCAGTTCAGAGGTCCGATCTCCGCGCCGTTGTGGCTTAAGACGCGTTTTTCGGTCAAAACATGCGTGGCAAAGAACGGCACCGGGAACCACACGCCGTTGTAGATGCACAGGCTGTCCTCAAGCTTTACCGGGATGAGGCGTGTGTCGCCGGTGTCCAAAAGCTCAGGATCTTCCTTGCTCTCGTCGGCAGGGTTTACGAGTTTCCCGGGCTCGGTCTCGCTGAAGAACAGCGGCATCAGGTGGCCGTTTTCGCCGTTGTCGTCAGGCAGGAAGTAATTCGTGGCGATCTTCGATACCGGATCATTGCGGTCATAGAAGTTGATGCTCACTTCCTTGTCATAGAACTGGACACCGGAGTTTTCCACAAGTTCCAAAAACTTGTCTGAGGCATGAACAGGGGCTAACACTTTCTCTCCCTACGCAACAGCTGATATGGTTAAGCTCTTTATGCGAGCCTGAATTCGTTTTGTTAAGTTTAGCGTTCGGCGTTTTTAAAAACGCATTTTACCGGCGCGTTTTGTGCCGCAGAACCTGAAGAAGGCCTTAGCTTTTTTCGCAGCCAAAAATCTTACATACTTTATTTTTACCACTCTTTGGCACAACCGTCCACGCGATCAGGCGCTTGCCTGCGCTAAAACCCGCCGGCCGTTTTTTAGAAAATTTACCACTGAAACAGGCCTTGCGGCCGTGATCCCGGCGCGGATTATAAAATCCGCCGGCTCAGCGCCTGCAAGCTTTTCACCTGAAGGAAAAAACTGCGTTAACCACAGCGCTCACTTGGGGAAAAATTTAAAGCCGTCGGCAAGCTTAAAGACCGGCCCGTGCCCGGGCAGCGCCGTAAGCGCCGGATCAAGCTGTTGCAGGATCGGCAGCGTCACCTCGCGGAAATCGCGGCGGCTGCCGCGCTTAAAGCGCAGGATCGGGGCGCGATCGCCCATGACGGTGTCGCCGGTAAACACCGCCGCGCCGTTTAACACGGCGCACAGACTCCCTGGCGAGTGCCCGGGCGTGCGCACAAGACGGAGCGACAGATCCCCTGCCTGAAGCCCGAGCTCATCATCAAACACGGTGTCAGGCTGCGCGCCAAAAGAGCGGTAGCGCGCGGCAAAGCGCTCGGAGCGGTGCGCGCCGTCGCGCGCGTCCTCAAACTCGAGCATGGTGACGATCATCTGATAGCCGGAGCTGTCCGAAGCGCTTAAAACCGAGGCGCACCCGGAGGTGCAGACGATGCGGGTCTCAAAGCGCTCTTGCAGCTGCGGGATGCCGCAGATGTGATCGCAGTGGCCGTGGGTGAGCAGGATCAGCGCGCGCTCAGCTCCCAGATCCGCAACCGCCTGAGCCGTTTCCGGCTCAAAATTCGGATCGACAACGAGCGCCTCGCCGTCGCCGGCGCGCATCACATAGCAGTTCTCCTCCGTGTCAGGCGAGGTGATGACCGTAACGCTCATCCCGGCGATCTTAAGGACGCTCACGCGCGCCCGCTCCTCTGCGCCCTCAGAGGCCAAATGCTCCGCGCCCGCCGCCTCAGGCTGTGCCCTCAAACCATCCATATATGGGATTTTTTATCTGAAAAACATTAAGCCAGGCATCCTTGGCGCACAGCCGCGATCTCCGCGCTGTGGGCCTTGCCCTGGCTGTACCTTTATAACATCAGCGCCCCTCAAAGCGCTACGCCCATGTCTTGCAAAGCGCCGAAATTTACCCGTAACTTATTAATTTTAAAAAGCTATAGTTAAAACCTTTGGCTTAGCATTCAAAAACAGTCTTGGACGGCGGTCTGGTGATGGCTTACATTTTCCTCATGTTCCTTCAGTAAATCATGTTTAAGGGGGTCGTTATGGCAGGCGTTATTGTTTCGCTTCTCATGTTCAGGATGTGCCGGATCATGTGCCTGCGCATGATGCGCGGCGCCGCGCTCCCCTGTCAGAAGTTCTGACTGCAAAAGCAAAGAGACAGGGGATCTTGGAGATCCCCTTTTTTATACCGGCAAAAAACTCTGATTTTAGGTATTTACATATGAAGAACAAACCGTTATTTAAAAGTATTCTGCTTGCCACAGCCTTGGTTGCGGGTTCAGCGGCCCAGGCGGGCGAAACCGTGAAAGTCGGCGTCGTCGGGCCGCACCAGGAGCAATGGGAGCACATCCGCGACGTTCTGGCCCCCAAGGGCATAGACATCGAGATCGTGCGTTTTGCCGACTACGTGCTCCCCAACCGTTCGCTCAATGACGGCGAGACCGATCTCAACTCTTTCCAGACGATCATCTTCCTTAAAAACGCCAACAAGGAATTCGGATTTAAGCTCGTGCCGATCGGCGACACGGTGATCTGCCCGCTGGGGCTGTTCTCCAAACGCTATAAGTCGCCGTCCGAGTTCAAGCGCGGCGATCGCGTGGCCATTCCCAACGATCCGACCCAGGGAGGGCGGGCGCTCAAACTGCTTGAGGCGGCGGGGCTTATCAAGGTCAATCCCGACAAGGGGTTCCTGCCTGCCGTGCGCGACATCACCGAAAACCCGCTTGATTTGGACATCTATGAAGTCGACGCGGCGAACACCGCGGGGCTGCTCCCTGACGTCGCAGGCTCGGTCATCAACTCGAACTACGCCGTGGACAACGGCCTGGTGCCGGCCAAAGACGCGATCTTTCTGGAACAGGTCAGCCCCGGCGACAGCGGCAACCCCTACGTCAACGTGATCGCCGCCCGCGAAGATCAAAAAGACCGGCCGGTCTTTGCGGAGATCGTCAAAGCCTATCAGAGCGCCGACACCGCCAAAGTGATCCTCGAGGCCTTCAAAGGCGCCCAGATTCCGGTCTTTAAGTACTAAGGCGCATATGGGCATCAGCAAAGAGGCGGCCGAGGCCGTCAACCCCAAACGCTACCGCCGCGCGGATCTCAAAGAGCGCATCAAGGCGTTAAGCCCTCTGGAGCGCCGGGTCACCCAGGATGGCGAGGACGAAGCGCCGTTTACCGGCGAGTACCTCGACACCCGCAAGGCCGGCGTTTACGTGGACAAAGTGACCGGCGCTCCGCTCTTTCTTTCATCGGACAAGTTCGATTCAGGCTGCGGCTGGCCGAGTTTTGCCCGCCCCGTGGACTCAAGCGTGCTTGAGAAAGTCCCCGACCGCCGCAACGGCCGCAATCTTGTGGAAGTGCGCAGCCGCTCAGGCGGGACAAGGCTCGGACACGTGTTCGGCGACGGGCCAGCCGAGAGCGGCGGGCTGCGCTACTGCATAAACTCCGCGGCGCTGCGCTTCGTGCCGTACGCGGATTTGGAAAAGGAAGGCCTGGGCGCGCTGCGCGAGTTCTTTGGCAATTTAAAAGACGGGCAAGAGGAGAAAGAAAATGAGTCGTGAGAATCTTGAATACTATGATTTCAACCTGAAATTCCTGGTGCACGAACTGCGCGAGATCTCGCCTAAAGAGGCCCAAAGGCTGGCGGCGCACGCCGATCGCTGCGTGGACGCGGCGGTGTCCTCGCTGCACTCTGAAGGGCCAGAGGCCGCGCAGGCCTTCGCCGCCGCCCTCAAAGAGTACCGCAGCGTCAAGCGCATCGTCTCGCCGCTGCTGCCGGGCTGGTTTGACGATTCGCAGCGCGATGAACTCACCGAGGGTGACCGCAGCGCCTTCAATAACGGCTTCAGGGAGCTCGGGGAGTTTATCAGGCAGCACCCGCAGGAACGTTACCGCCAGGGATCCATAGCCTGAGAGCCGGTCTCAAAGAGAACAGGCCTGTGCCGCTTAAAGCTGCGAAGGCCTGTTGCGCCGGGCGGATCAGAACCAGCGCGTCATCGGCAGATCGTTGTTCGTGCCCTTGGAGAATAGGATCTGGTGCAGATCGATGTTGCCGATCCAAAACGCCGCGGCGCAGCCGCAGAGGTAGAGATCCCACATGCGGCAGAAGCGCTCGCCGCGCTCGGCCATGACCTTATCCCGCACCTTTTGGAAATTGCGGTACCAGCACATCAGCGTCTTGTAATAGTGGCGGCGCAGCGATTCGACATCGAGCGTCTGGAAGCCGGCGTCAGGCTCGTAAGAGAGCGAGATGATCTCGCGCAGCGACGGGATCGTCCCGCCCGGGAAGATGTACTTGCGGATCCAGGGATTGGAGGAGACCTCATTGTCGCCTGAGATGTAATGCAGCAGGAACAGCCCTTCGTCTTTTAAGAGCCTGGAGCAGGTCTGCATGTATAAAGGGTAGTTAGAGCGACCAACATGCTCGAGCATGCCCACGGACACAAGGCGATCGAAAGTGCGGCCCTGTTTGGTGAGCTCGCGGTAATCGACAAGCTCGATGTGCACCTGCCCCTCAAGCCCGGCCTCACGGATGCGCTCCTGGCCTTTTTTCCACTGCTCGCGGCTTAACGTGCAGCCCCAGCCTTCAACGCCGTACTGGTGCGCCGCTTCTATGAGCAGATAGCCCCAGCCGCAGCCGATGTCCAGAAGCGACATGCGCGGCTTAAGGCACAGCTTCTCAAGGATGTGGTGCACCTTGTCGCGCTGGGCCTGTTCCAGGCTCTCGCCCTCGTTCTTAAAGTAGGCGCACGAGTACGTCATGGTGGGATCGAGCCACAGCCTGTAGAAGTCGTTGCCCAAATCGTAGTGGGACGAGACTTCTTTGGCCTGGCTGGCCTCTTTCTCGGAAGGCTTGAGCAGTTTGGAGAGCGGCCCGCGGCGCAGGCTGAAGTTTTTTACCTGCGTGAGCAGGCAGCACAGCGCCGTGAAGAGATCGCCTTCAAGCTCCAGCTTTTTGTCCATGTAGGCCTCACCCAAGGCCAGCGAGGTCGAGGTTAAAAGCCGGGTTTTGGGTATGTCATCGTGGAAGATCGCTTTAAACAGCGGTTTGCCCTCGCCTATGGCCACGGTTGCTCCGCCGACCTCAGCTTCAAAGGGGTACTTGTCAAAGCGCTTCAAGTATTCGATGAGGAAATCATTGCCGAGTTTACGGAACATAGCTCCTCCTGCGCAAAGCAATACAGCAAACAGCGAGATTATAAGATCCGCAAGAAATCGGCGTAATACCGGGCAGAGTGATTGCGCAAACGCGGTGCAGAACCAGGAAGTTAGCGCAGGCTGTGTCTGTGCCGTGCCCGCCGCTTGCGGCTTTGACAAAACGCCACTGAAGAACAGATCACGGCTGCGCTGTTTGAGCTCTACGCCCAAAAGGTCAAGTGAATGCTGTCAGAGCGCATAGCGGGTAATAAACCTGAGGACCCTTATTTCACTTTTAGCAGAGATGACCGTGTAGACGAGGCGATCTTTGAGATTGAGCCTTCTGCTGTACGCCCCGGCAAGATCGCCGCTGAGCTTTTCGCATGGCTTGGCAAAAGGATCCTGCTTTAAAAGCCCGACAAGCACTGCGGCTTTCTTTTGGCTGGCAGGAGAAAACTCAAGCAGATCGGCCTGCGCCCTGTGCGAAATCCTGATCTTGAACACGGCTACCGCCATTGGATGTCCTGTTCATCGATGAAACGGTCATTGTCCGGATCCAAGGCTTCTTTCACATCTTCTGCGATCTGCTTGTCGTGCGAGAGAAGATACACCGTCTCCGCCAGAGAATCGTAGTCGTCTTTGCTGATGACCACGGTGCCGGTTTTAGTGGAACCGCGGCGATCTCGCCGTCATTCTCCACAGCGTTCAATACCTTAAAAAGATTTTTTCTGAAATTTGTGCAGGTCTGAATGATCATTGACGCACTTCAAGGAAAACTTGTACATCTAGAGTTCATCAATGTGATCATCGATATTGACCTCGGTCAAGTCATCATGCCTTCCAATGTGAATTTCCCCCTAAAGTTA